>NZ_CAMLJP010000040.1 GCF_946480385.1 uncultured Azospirillum sp. | reverse complement strand
CGTCGGCCCCCTCCCTAACCCTCCCCCACCTTCGGTGGGAGAGGGGACTGCCGCCGTATCGCAAGCTCTCCCCTCTCCCGCGATCGGATCGGCCTTCGGCCGACCGAGGGCGGGGGAGGGAGGGACCCACGCGCACGCGTGGGAGGGAGGGGGCACCACAGCCGCCATCGTCAGGCGAGACGCTCCGCAATGCGGTCGTAGCTTTCCAGCTTGGCGATGGGGCCGAGAGCGGCGACGGTCGGCCGGCTGGCGCGCAGGCGGCTGGCGGCCTTGACCACGGCGTCGCGGTCGACGCCGTCGATCTTCGCCACGATCTCTTCCACCGGAACCGGGCGGTCGTAGATCAGCATCTGCTGACCGAGCTGCTCGCAGCGCGACATGGTGCTTTCCAGCGCCATCAGCGTCCCGGCCTTCAGCTGGGCACGGGCGCGGGCGACCTCGTCCTCGGTAACGTCGGCGCCGACCTTGGCGATCTCGTCGCAGACGACGGGGACCAGTTCCGCCACCTCGTCCTCGCCGGTGCCGGCATAGACGCCGAACAGGCCGCCGTCATGATAGCCGCCGGTAAAGGTGTAGATGGAATAGACCAGCCCGCGCTTTTCCCGCACCTCCTGGAACAGGCGGGACGACATGCCGCCGCCGAGCAGGGTGGAGAGCACCGAATGGGCGTAGAAGTCCGGATCATGGACCCCCACCCCGTCGAAGCCGAGCACGAGGTGCATCTGCTCCAGGTCACGGTCCTCACGGAAGTCGCCGCCGGTGTAGCGGGCGGTCTCCGGCTTCGGCGGGGCGCCGCTCGGCAGGTCGCCGAAGGCCTTCATCGCGAGATCGACCATGCGGTCATGCTCGATCCGGCCGGCGGCGCTCAGCACCATGCCGGGGGCGCCGTAATGGCCGGCGATGTAGTCGACCAGGGCCTCGCGCGGCAGGGCGCCGACGATCTCCGCCGAGCCCAGCACCGGACGGCCGATGGCCTGCCCCGGATAGGCGGTCGACTGGAAATGGTCGAAGATGATGTCGTCGGGCGTGTCGGCGCTCTGGCCGATCTCCTGCAGCACCACCGTCCGCTCGCGCACCAGTTCCTCGGCGTCCAGCGTCGAGTGCTGGATCATGTCGGAGAGGATGTCGAGCGCCAGCGGCGCATCCTCGTGCAGGACCTTGGCGTAATAGGCAGTCTGCTCGCGGGTGGTGTAGGCGTTCAGTTGGCCGCCGACATTCTCGATCTCCTCGGAGATGCGGAAGGCGGAGCGGCGGCGGGTGCCCTTGAACAGCATATGCTCGACGAGGTGGGCGACGCCGTTGACGCTGGCCGCCTCGTTGCGGGTGCCAACCCCGACCCAGCAGCCGAGAGACACGGACTGCACGTCGGGCATCGTATCGGTCGCGACGCGAAGCCCGTTGGGCAACGTCGTCACACGAATGGAACTCATGCGGCCTCCTGGGCGGCGCGGGCGCGCGCGATGACGAAGTCCTGAACCGCCGCCAGATCGTTCGGCAGTTCGGACAGGCGCTCCTCGCGCACATAAAGATCGGACAGACGCGGCGGCAGGTCCGGCCGGCGGCCGGTCGCCTTTTCCACCGCGTCGGGGAACTTGGCGGGATGGGCGGTGGCGAGAACCACCATCGGAACGGACGGATCGACCCGGCCGGCCGCAACCGCGGCCTTGGCCGCCCCGATGCCGACCGCCGTGTGCGGGTCGAGCAGATAGAGGCTGCCCTTCCAGACGTCGGCGATGGTCGCCATGGTGGCGGCCTCGTCCACCCGGTGGCCGGAGAAGACGGCCAGCGCGCGGGCGAGCTGCGCGTCGGTCACCGCGAACTTGCCCTCGGCACGGAAGCGGTTCAGCGCCTCCGTCACCGCGGTGCCGTCGCGGTCGAGCAGGTCGAACAGCAGCCGTTCGAAGTTGGAAGAGATCTGGATGTCCATGCTGGGAGACAAGGTAGGCACGACGGGCGCCGCGACCATGCTCCCGCTGGCGAAAAAGCGCGCCAGGATGTCGTTGCTGTTGGACCCGACCACCAGCGTCTCCACCGGCAGCCCCATGGCGCGGGCGCCATAGGCGGCATAGACGTTGCCGAAATTGCCGGTCGGCACGGTGAAGGCCAGCTTGCGGTCGGGGGCGCCCAGCGCCACCGCGGCGGTGAAATAATAGACGATCTGGGCCATGATGCGAGCCCAGTTGATCGAGTTCACCGCCGACAGCCCCATCCGGTCGCGGAAGGCGCCGTCGTTGAACATCGCCTTCACGAGGTCCTGGCAGTCGTCGAAGGTGCCGTCCAGCGCGATGTTGTGGACGTTGGACGACAGCACGCTGGTCATCTGCCGGCGCTGCACCTCGGACGTGCGGCCCTTGGGGTGCAGGATGAAGATGTCGACGTTCTGGCGATCGCGGCAGGCCTCGATGGCGGCCGAGCCGGTGTCGCCGGAGGTGGCGCCGACGATGGTCACCCGCTGCCCGCGCTTGGCCAGCACATGGTCGAACAGGCGGCCGAGCAGTTGCAGCGCCACGTCCTTGAAGGCCAGGGTCGGTCCGTGGAACAGCTCCAGCACCCAGGTGGTCGGGTCGACCTGCACCAGCGGAGTCACCGCGGCATGGTCGAAGCTGGCATAGGCGTCACAGACGATGGCGCGGAACTCGTCCTCGGCGATGGCGCCGCCCAGGAAGGGCAGCATCACGCGGACGGCGATCTCGCTGTAGGGCAGCCCGCGCATGGCGCGGATGTCGTCGGCCGTGAATCGCGGCCAGGTCTCCGGTACATAGAGGCCGCCGTCGCGCGCCAGCCCGGCAAGAAGGACCTCCTCGAAACCCAAGACCGGGGCCGCGCCCCGCGTGCTGACGTACCGCACCGCTTACACTCCGTCCGATGAAGTGGGCATAGTTAGCGAGGACCCTGCCCGCACGCAAGCGGTGCGGGACGCACGGCGCATATTCCGTCCGGTTGGGGCGTCGGGTCAAAGCCGTCCAATGGCCGAGGATGGAACGTTTGGAACGCCGTGGAACAGTTTTCCGGGGGTGTTCAGTGTTCCATCCGGGCCGGAGCCTTTCACGCGGCCTCCTCCACCATCTCATCGGCACCGCGCCGGCGCACCAGGGACGCGGCGCGTTCCAGCACTTCCGGGCCGGCGCCGGGACGGTGGGCGTTCTCGGCGATGTGACGGCGGTAGGCACGGGCGCCGGGCAGGCCCTGGAACAGGCCCAGCATGTGGCGGGTGATGCTGGACAGCGGCGTGCCGCGCGCCATGCGCGCCTCGATGTAGGGCAGCATCGCCTCGATTACCGCATGGCGGTCGGGACCGGCCTCCCCACCCATCAGGCGGCGGTCGGCATCGGCCAGCAGATAGGGCGTCTCGTAGGCGGCGCGGCCGATCATCACGCTGTCGAGCTTGCCGAGATGCTCCTCCGCCTCGTCCAGCGTCTTGATCCCGCCGTTGATGGCGATGGTCAGTTGCGGATAGTCCGCCTTCAGCCGGTGAACGAGGTCGTAGCGCAGCGGCGGGATGTCCCGGTTCTCCTTGGGGCTGAGGCCCTTCAGCCACGCCTTGCGGGCATGGACGATGAAGTGGGTGCAGCCGGCGGCGGAGACGGTGCGGATGAAATGGTCCAGCGTCGGCCATTCCTCCATCTCGTCGATGGCGATGCGCGACTTGACGGTGACGGGGATCGACACGGCGTCGCGCATGGCACCGACCAGCCGGGCCACCAGATCGGGATCCGCCATCAGGCAGGCGCCGAAGCGGCCGGACTGCACGCGGTCGCTGGGGCAACCGACGTTCAGGTTGACCTCGTCATAGCCCCACTCCTCCGCGATGCGGGCGCAGGCGGCGAGGTCCGCCGGGTCCGACCCGCCGAGTTGGAGCGCGACCGGATGCTCCGCCGCGTCGAAGCCCAGCAGCCGCTCGCGGTCGCCATGCAGCACGGCGCCGGTGGTCACCATCTCGGTATAGAGCAGGGTCGAGTGCGACAGCAGACGGTGGAAGTACCGGCAATGCCGGTCGGTCCAATCCATCATCGGGGCGACGCTGAGGGGAATCGTGGAGGTGGGAATGGACATGCTGCGGCAGCCGATACGTAACCGATGGGCCTCACTTGGCCCAATCGGCGGGGAAAGGCAAGCCCGGCTTCCACAAAGCGTCAGTCGAACACCGGCCTCAATTCCTCGCGCATGCGCACCAGAGTCCGCGGCGTGATGGCCCATCGTGGAGCTTGATCATAATTGAAATCGATTTTGATCTCGCCATCGGCCCGGCGAATTTGAACGAGGCATTCCTTCCAGGGTTCTTCGCCGACGACCTGCATCACAGCCGGCAATTCCCGGCAATAGTCATAGAATTGCCGGCTGCGAACCGAAAACGGCTTGATCCCGGCGTCGGCGAGATAGGCAAACCCCTTGTTGGAGACCGCCTCATCTTCAACCTCGATCACCAGCGACACGGCGTCCCAATCGATCGGTTCAAGATCGGAACATCCCGCGATCTCCCGACAGATCAGAACCACCAGCTCTGTTTTTCGATCCATGTCGACCCCCAATCCTACATATCGCTTCGAGGAACCCGATTATAGACTTGTCCCGCCTTGTTCGGAAAATCCTTCCCATCCGAAAGCAGTTCATCCCCAGTCTTGGGATCCACAACCTTATAATGAACCGATATATTGTCCGGGCGTTTTTCTCCGGGCGGATACAGATCGATCTCGACATTAACCTCATACCCGCTGTCGATCCAGTCGGCCCATTCATTCTCGAGTTTCTTATATGCGCTCTTGTTCAAGTTCGCATTCTGGGGAAACAGGTTCTTCAAGCCCTGATCACCCATGAAGCGGTGACCGATCAGATGCCCGCCCTCATCGCCTGCAATGCCTTCCTTGCCGACCAAACCTTGCATCTTCTTTTCGGCAGAGGACCGAGACTCACCAGCCAACTCGGACAGCTTTGCCCTGACGCTCGTCGCCCGTCCCCGTTCGTCCAAGGTCCAGGTCGCCGTGTTCCTGCCAACCGTCTCCGTCTCGACGATCGGCGGAATGGCCTTCGGACAAGGCCGGGTCCCCGTCGGCGCGACATCCTCGATCTTGTCGACGGCCCGGACGGTATCGGCCACCTCATCGCCGAGCTTGCCCAACTTGCCGACCTTGGTGGCGGGCAGCAGCAGCAGTCCCGCCTCCACCGCACCGCCGCCGACCAGTTCGCCCCATTGTTCGGGGGTGGCATTGGCCCGGAATTCCTCCGCTGCCGTATAGGCTTCGAGCGCCTTGCCCTTCATATCGCGCAGGAGAATGGCCGGATCATCCACGGCCTTGTCCGCATAGCCGGCGACCGAACCCGCAATGCGCCGGCCGGCGTCATAGGCCCGTGAACGGGCCTCCGCATCGGTTGCGAGGGCATATCCCGCCCTGGCGAGATCGACCGCCCCCTCGCCCGTCGACCACAGGGCCTTGCCGGCGCCCTTTGCGACTCCCTTGCCGACGTCCGCCGCGCCAGCTACGACACTGCCGATGGAGTCGAACACACCCATGGCTAAACCCGCCGCCCGTGGTCGAGCGAGATCTTCAATCGCAGCAGCTCCAGCCGAACCTTGGGCGGCAGGGCAGGATCGCGGACGTCGGCCAGCCAGTCGGGCTTCTTCCCGGGCGATGCCGCCAAGTAGAAAACCTGCATCGCCGCAACGGCGAGCGGAGCATCATCGAGACCATCGAGCCCCAGACTGGCGGCAGCCTTCATCGCCCAAAGGGCGACATCATGGGCCGCAGCAGGGGCGATGTGATCCCACAGCACGATGGGCAGCGCATGGGCGACCCGATCCACCAACGGCCGATCATCGAGGTCGGGAGCAACATAGAGCGGCAGATCGACCCGCTGGCCGGCAATCTCGTCCCATACCGCCGCAGGCACCCGTGCAGGAAGCGAACGCATCCGCACATCGGGATCAGCTGTTCCGCCAGCCAGCGCATCCTGGATTCGGGGATGTCGATCGAAATTGGGAGCTGCCGACTGCATGAGGTCGCAGAACAGTGTGATCGTCGATTTCCAGGTCAGGCCATAGCGCTGCGCCCGAGCCATCATATTGCCCACAAGCAACTTGCGCGACTGCGCGGGGAAACGCGGCAGATAGCCTGGCTGACGTGCGCTGAGATGGGCATCCAACTGATTTGCGAACTCAGTGCCGGCCATCGCATCGAAAAATGCTTTCTGGCTTTCTCCGACGACCAGCATGATTTGCGCACCGGCATTGAAACCACAGGAGGCGTATCGAGAGTAGCGGATCGCAACCCCCGCAACAACCGGTATCGGCTCAACTCGTCCACAGCGGACGACCGCTCTGCCAACCAGCGACTGGGCGCCGCAGGTCGCGATCAGCAGATGCAAAACAAAAAATGCCGCGCCATTTCTGGCCGGCTTTTTTTCTGAACCGAGAGAGTGGCGTCCCCGACGGGAGTCGAACCCGTGTCGCCGCCGTGAAAGGGCGGTGTCCTAGGCCTCTAGACGACGGGGACGTCGTTCGCGGTGACGCGCTTTCTAAAGATCGGAGGCGGGGAGCGCAAGCGCTTTTTCGCATCCTCCGATACTTTTTTGCGCCCTGCCCACCCGGCGTCCTGCGAACACTCAGACGGAGCGCGCGGGCGCGGCGTCGTCGATCAGCAACTGCACGCCCTCGGACCCGTTCCAGCGGTCGATGCGCAGAACGCCGGCGAGGTGGAAGGGCGTTCCTCGGCCGGTCAGCAGGGCCTGGCCCATGTCGCTGTCCAGCGCGCGGAACGCGATGGCCTTCAGCCGGGCGCCGTCATTGCCCTGCAGGATGCAGCGGACATGGTTGGCGCCAACCACGTCGGCACGCACGACGCGGGCGTCGGCGATGGCGAAGCGGGGTTCGGAATTGCCGGTGCCGTAGGGGCCAAGCTTGTCGAGCATGGTCACCAGACCAACGCTGGCGCCGCCGACCGACAGCGCGCCGTCCAGTTCCAGCGTCGGCACCAGCGGGGCGGATGCCACCTGTTCGGAGATGCGGCTGTGCAGGAAGTCGCGCAACGCGTCGATCTTGTCGCCGGCCACGGTGAAGCCCGCCGCCATGCGGTGGCCGCCACCGGCGAGCAGCAATCCCTCCTGGCGGGCGGCGATCACCGCGGACCCCAGGTCGACGCCGCGGACAGAACGACCGGACGCCTTGCCGATGACGGTGCCGTCGGCGGTTTCCTCCAGGGCGACGACGCAGGCCGGGCGGCTGTAGCGCTCCTTCAGGCGGGCGGCGACGATGCCGATGACTCCGGGGTGCCAGCCGACCCCAGTGACGAAGACCAGATCGGTCTCGCGTCCGGCCTCGGCGGCGACGCGCTCCAGCGCCTCGTCGAGAACCGCTTGCTCGATGGTGCGGCGTTCGGCGTTGTGGCCTTCCAGCCGCTGGGCCAGTTCCATCGCCTCGATGGGGTCGTCGGTTGAGAGCAGGCGGGCGCCGAGGTCGGACGCGCCCACCCGGCCGCCGGCATTCACGCGCGGGCCGAGGACATAGCCGGCATGGTAGGCGTCGGGCTTCTCCTTAACCCCCGCCACGTCGGACAGGGCGGCGAGGCCGGGGTTGGCGCGGCGCGCCATCACCTTCAGCCCCTGCGCCACCAGCGCGCGGTTCAGGCCGGTCAGGGGAACCACGTCGCACACCGTGCCGAGGGCGACGAGGTCGAGCCACTCCATCAGGTTGGGTTCCGGCCGGTCGCTGTAGAAGCCGGACTGACGCAGCGCGCGGTTAACGGCGACGATGGTGATGAAGGTGACGCCGGCGGCGCAGAGCGTGCGATAGGCGCCGTCCTCGTCCAGCCGGTTGGGGTTGACCAGGGCGACGGCGGGCGGCAGGCGTGGTTCGGCGGCGTGGTGGTCGAGCACGACGACCTCCAGCCCGGCGTCGGCTGCGGCTTCCAGGGCGGCGAAGGCGGAGATGCCGCAATCGACCGTCACCACCAGCCGCACCCCCTCCCCTTTCAGCCGCAGCAGCGCCGCCGCGTTGGGGCCGTAGCCTTCGGTGATGCGGTCGGGGACATAGACGCGGATATCGGCGCCGAGCGAGCGGAAGAAGCGGCGCAGCAGCGCGGCGGAGGTGGCGCCGTCGACGTCGTAATCGCCGAAGACCGCCACCGCTTCACCATCGCGGATGGCCCGCGCGATGCGCTCGGCCGCCGGGTCCATGTCGCGGAAGCGCGAAGGGTCGGGCAGCAGCGCCTTCAGTGTCGGATTCAGGAAGGTTTCACAGGTGTCGTCGGTGACGCCGCGGGCGGCCAGCACCCGGCCGACGATCTCCGGCAGGCCGCGACCCTGGGTGAGCGCCTGCGCCTGCCGCTCGTCGCAAGGCCGCGCCTGCCAGCGCTTGCCGGACAGGGAGTTGGCGACGTTGAGGAAGGCGGCGGCTTCGGTCATGGCGGTGCTGCACGGTCTCTGGGATGGGTGTACAGCCATAGCAGAGATGGACGCGCGGCGCACGGCGGGTGTGGGCAGGGGTGGGATGTCGGGGACTTACGCCGCCCGCATCCACACCGCTGTGTCGTGGAAGGCCGCGCCACCCGCCGGCGGGATCGGCTCCGGCGAGGTCAGGCTGTTGATGCCGATGCCTTCGACGAAGGCGCTGTTGGGCCAGATGCCTTCGACGATCACCACGCCGCGCGGCACGCCGGCGAAGGGCTTGGCATGGACCACCACGCTGCCCTGCGGGTTGCCCAGCCGCACCGCGTCGCCGTCGGCGAGGCCCAGGCCCGTCGCGTCGTCCGGGTGGATCAACGCGGTGGGACGGCCTTCGCGCTTCTGGGCGGTCAGCGTCTCCGTGAAGGAGGTGTTGAGGAACTGGCGGGCCGGAGCGGTGACCAGACGGAAGGGATGCTCGGCGTCGGCATCGCGGCCGGGCGGCATGTGGTCGGGCAACTCCGGCATGCCGCCATAGGGGCCGAGCGCCGCCCAGTCGGGAGCAAAGCGGAACTTGTCGTCGGGATGGGCGAAGCCGTTGAGGAAGTGCGAGGTCTCGAAATCCGGCTGGGCGTCGATCCAGCGGTTCTCGGTCAGGGTCGCCGCGTCGCCCAGGTTGGAGGCCTTCAGCATGGCGTCGATGATCTCCAGCGCGGTCATGCCGAAGCCGGGATGCTCGGCGCCGACGCGGCGGGCGACCTCGGAGATGACCCAGTGGTTCTCGCGCGCCTCGTGCTGCGGCTCGATCACCTTGCGGCCGATCAGGATGTGCATCTGGCCGCCGCCGCGGTAGATGTCGTCATGCTCCAGGAAGGTGGTGGCGGGGATCACCAGATCGGCCAGCTTGGCCGTGTCGGTCATGAACTGCTCATGCACCGCGACGAACAGATCCTCGCGCAGGAAGCCTTGGCGGACGCGGTTGGAATCCGGGCAGATCGTCACCGGGTTGGTGTTCTGGATCAGCATCGCCGTCACCGGCGGGCCGCTGGTCAGGTCGCGCGGGTCGCCGGTCAGCACCGCACCGATGCGCGACTGGTCGAAGCTGCGGACGGACGTGTCGAGGCGGTCCAGCCCCTCCGACAGGGTCTTGTCCAGCTTGTAGATGCCGGACGAGCAGTACAGCGCGCCGCCGCCCTTGTGCTGCCAGGCCCCGGTGACCACCGGGAGGCAGGACACGGCATGAACCTGGGCGGCGCCATTGTGGGCGCGCGACAGGCCGTAGCCGATGCGCAGGTAGGACCGCTTGGTGGTGCCGTAGAGGCGGGCGAACTCCTCGATCTCCGCCACGGTCAGGCCGGTGATCCCGGCCGCCCATTCGGGGGTGCGGGTGGCGAGATGCGCCTCCAGCCGGTCGGTGCCGGCGGCGAGCCGGGCCAGATAGGCACGGTCGGCGTAGCCGTCGCGGAACAGCACATGCATCACCGCGCAGGCCAGCGCGCCGTCGGTGCCCGGCCGCAGCATCAGGTGCAGGTCGGAGACCTCGGCCGTGCCGGTGCGGTAGGGGTCAATGGTGACCAGCTTGGCGCCGCGGCCTTTACGGGCCCGGCTGACATGGGTCATCACGTTGACCTGGGTCGCCACCGGGTTGCCGCCCCAGTTGACGATCAGGTCGCTCTCCGCCATCTCGCGCGGATCGGTGCCGCGGATGTCGCCATAGCCGGCGAGCCAGCCCATGTTGGCCGGCGTGTCGCAGACCGTGCTGGTCTGGCGCGAATAGCCCTTGGCATGGCGAAGGCGCTGGATGGCGCCGCGCTGAACCAAGCCCATGGTGCCGGCGTAGAAATAGGGCCAGACGGCTTCGGCGCCGTGGGAGCGCTCGGCGGTCAGGAAGGAATCCGCGATGCGGTCCAGCGCCTCGTCCCAGCCAATCTCCTTCCACTGGCCGGAGCCCTTGGGGCCGGTGCGCAGCAGGGGTGTCTTCAGCCGGTCGGGCGAATGCACCCGCTCGGCATAGCGGCTGACTTTCGCGCAGATGACGCCGGCGGTGTAACTGTTCTCCGCCGCGCCGCGCACCTTGCCGATGCGGTCGGGGGCGAGACGTTCCACCTCCAGCGCGCAGGTGCTAGGGCAATCGTGCGGACAGGCGGTGGGGAGGAACTGGGCCGGCAAGGCTAACCTCTGGTCTGGCTGGCGGCGGGAGAGGGTCGAAGTTTAGGCCCGGCCGCGCGCTCGCTTCAATGCACAACAATGTATGGGTACAATAATGAAGGGCCGGACACGCGAAGGGGCCGCGAAGCCCCGTTCCGGACTTCGCGGCCCCTGCCGTTTCGACGAGGAAATCCCCTGACGACTTTGTGGCTCTACATCGCCCCGATCAGGCGCGGGAACCACAGCGAGATCGCCGGCACATAGGTGACGAGGCCGAGGAAGATCAGCATCGTCAGCAGCCACGGCCACACCGCCACCGTCAGCTCGGTAATGCCCATCTTGGTGATGCCCGATGCGACGTAGAGGTTCAGGCCCACCGGCGGGTGGCACATGCCGACCTCCATGTTCACGATGATCAGGATGCCGAAATGGACCGGGTCGATGCCCAGCGACATCGCCACCGGGAACAGGATCGGCGCCATGATGAGGACGATGGACGACGGCTCCATGAAGTTGCCGGCGGCCAGCAGCACGATGTTCACCACCAGCAGGAAGACCCACACGCCCAGATGCTGGCTCTGGATCCAGGCCGCCATCGACTGCGGGATCTGCTCCGACGTCATGACGAAAGAGAAGAGGACGGCGTTGGTGATGATGTAGAGCAGCATCGCCGACATGCTGGCGCTGTCCAGCAGCACCTTCGGCACCCGGCTGAGCGGCATGTCGCGGTAGACGAACACCGCCACGACGAAGGCATAGACCGCCGCCATCGCCGCCGCTTCCGTCGGGGTGAAGACGCCGGTGTAGATGCCGCCCATGACGACGACGATCAGCAGCAGGCCCCAGAAGCTCTCGCGGAAGGCGTGCCAGCGCTGGGCGGCCGACGCCTTGGGCAGGCGGGGATAGCCGAACTTGCGGGCGCGGAACCAAGTGGTGAAGCCGAGGAAGGCGGCGAGCATCAGGCCCGGCACCACGCCGGCCAGGAACATCTGGCCGATGGACGGCGCCTGCGGATGCCCGGTGGTGGCGACGCAGTACATCACCATCACGATCGACGGCGGGATCAGGATGCCCAGCGCGCCGGAGGTGGTGACGATGCCGGCGCCGAAATTCTTCGGGAAGCCCTGGGCGATCATCGCCGGCAGGATGATGGAGCCGATGGCCACCACCGTCGCCGGGCTGGAGCCCGACACCGCCGCGAACAGGGCGCAGGCGAGGACACCGGCCAGACCCAGGCCGCCGTGCCAGTGCCCGACCATCGAGGTGGCGAAGTTGATCATGCGCCGGGCGACGCCGCCGTGGGTCAGGAAGTTGCCGGCCAGGATGAAGAACGGGATCGCCATGATCTCGAACTTCTCGATGCCCGTGAACAGCTTCAGCGCCACCGCCGCGATCGGCACGTCGGTCATCGTGAACAGGAAAGTCAGAACCGTCAGGCCGAGCGAGATGGAGATCGGCATGCCGGTGAGCATCAGCGTCAGCAGCAGACCGAAGATGATGAGTGCGTTCACGCCGGGCCTCCTTCATTGGCGGCTTCGACCGGGTCGATGCCGTCGACCTGGGCATGATCGTGGTGGGGCAGTTCGCCGGTCCGGATGAAGGTCCAGGCGACCTGAAGGAAGCGGAAGCACATCAGGTAGGAGCCGAGCGGGATCGCCAGATAGATGATCCACATCGGCCATTCCAGATCGGCCGACACCTGCTCCGTCTCCGACATGTGGTAGACGAAGGTGGCGCCCAGCGTGCCGACGACGCCGGTGAACAGGGCGCCGGCCAGCAGGCCGAAGATGACGAAGCGGCCGCGGATGTCCGGCCGCAGCCGGTTGATCACCACGTCCACGCCGACATGGATGCCGGTGCGCACGCCATAGGCCGCGCCGAACTTGGCCATCCACACGAACAGGTAGATGCACAGTTCCTGGGCCCAGGCCAGATTCCAGTGGATGACGTAGTCCTGGATGTAGGGCACGCCGGAAAGATAACGGTGAAGGACGGCCGCGAAGATGACGAGCGTCGCCACCGCCATCAGCGAGGCGATCAGCGTCTCCTCGAGGCGGTCGAGCAGTTTCATGAGCATGTCGGGGGGATCTCCCGGTCGGCGGAGGTAGTCGGCAGTTTATTGCCCTCTCCCGTCCCGGGAGAGGGAGGGACCCGCCGAAGGCGGGAGGGTGAGGGGTGAGGCACGAAGCCATGCGGTTCGGGATTCTCGAACCACCCCTCACCCTTCCCATGCTGCGCATGGGCCCCTTCCCTCTCCCGGGGCGGGAGAGGGAGGATCGAAGCCCGCAGGTCCTTACATCTTGAAGCCGGCGGCCTCGGCTTCCTTGTAGATCGCTTCGATCAGGTCCTTGCCGACGCGGGATTCGGCTTCCTTGTGGACCGGCTTCAGCGCCTTGATCCAGGCCTCGCGCTCGGCCTTGGTCTGGGTGTGGAAATCGGTCTTGCCCGACGCCTTCATCTGGGCCAGCGCCACGTCGTTCTCATGCTGGGCGATGTCGTTGGCGTAATCGGTCGCCTCCTTCATCGCTTCTTCCAGCTGGGTGCGGACGTCGGCGGGCAGGCCTTCCCAGAACTTCTTGTTCACGATGACCGCATAGCCGAGATAGCCGTGGTCGGTCAGCGTGGCGTTCTTCTGCACCTCGTGCATCTTCTGGGTGTACATGTTCGACGGCGGGTTCTCGGTGCCGTCGACGACGCCGGTCTGCAGCGCCTGGTACACTTCGGAGAAGGCCATCACCTGCGGCAGGGCGCCCAGCGCGCGCATCTGGGCGTCCAGAACCTTGGACGACTGGATGCGCATCTTCAGGCCCTTGACGTCCTCCGGCATGATCAGCGGCTTGTTGGCGCTCATGATCTTGAAGCCGTTGTCCCAATAGGCGAGGCCGATGATGCCCTTGGACTCCAGCTTCTTGAACAGCTTCTTGCCGATCTCGCCCTTGGTGACGCGCTGCAGGACTTCCTTGCTCGGGAAGATGTAGGGCAGGTCGAAGACCTCGAATTCCTTGGCGCCCAGCGGACCGAACTTGGCCAGCGACGGGGCCAGCATCTGCACGGCGCCCAGCTGCAGTGCCTCAAGCTCTTCCTTGTCCTTGTAGAGCTGGCTGTTCGGATAGACCTCGACCTTCACCTTGCCGGCGGTCAGCTTCTCGGCCAGTTCCTTGAACTTCTCGGCACCCTTGCCCTTCGGCGTCTCCGGCGCGACGACGTGGCTGAACTTGATGACGATCTGGTCCTGGGCCCAGGCCGTCGAAATGGCCATCGGCGCCGCCATCATGCAGCCGACCGCAGCCGCGCACAGGAGCTTCACGAGTTTCATGGGTGCGTCCCCCTTCCGGTGTTGATTGTCGACAGAGCGGATTGTTCCGCCCCGTACTTGTCGCGCATTGTTCATGATCGGACGAATTGCGGCTATTGTGGATATCCGCAGAGTCGGCCTATCCCACTTTCGTCCGGTCCCGCCATCCCCCACCGCCACACTTTCGTGTCCATTCCAATGTCGAACCCGCTCCGCACCGGCACCTCCCCCTCCCCCGCCCGTATCGGGCGGGCGGGGCCGCATGCCATGCCCGTCGTGGCGATGGTGCTGGTCGTGGTGCTGCTGGGCGCCTTCCTCTGGCTGCTTCAGCGCAACGAGCGCGACGAGGAGGCGCTGGCGCTGATCAAGGACGCGCTGTGGGTCGAGCAGAACCTGCATTTCCAACTCGCCTCCGACGAGGACAAGCTGGAAAGGCTGGCGGAGACGCTGGGCCGGACCGAGGTGGACATGCGGCAGTTCGCCGCGATGGCCCGGCTGGTGGTGAACACCAATCCAGCGATCGAGCGGGTTCTGTGGCTGGACACCCAAGGGCGCACCCAGCTGGCCGAGCCGCCGTTGCCGGGGAACGGCGCGCCGGCCGGGGAAAATGCGAACGGGGACGACAGCCCACTGGGCGGACTGAGCCGGACCGACGCCGTGCGCATCGCCCGGTCCTCCGGCCTGCGCGCCCACAGCGCGCCCTATCGGGTCGACGCCGGCAACCATGGCTTCGACGTCGCCTTCCCGCTGTTCCGCGACGGCAAGTTCGTCGGCGCGCTGGTCGGCGTCTTCTCGTTCGAGGCGATGCTGACCCACCATGTCCCCTGGTGGTTCGCCCAGCGCTACCAGCTGGAGGTGATCGACGCGCGGGGAACGGTCCTGGGGTCGAAGTCGCGCATGTCGGTGCCGGGGTCGATGGCAGGCCCGGCGCCGGACCCGGCGCGCAGCCACGTCATCCCGTTCGACCCGCCCGGCCATGGGCTGGCGCTGGTCGCCACCGCCTATCCCAGCGATTCGAACGTCATCCGCACCGTGCTGGTGGCGGCGATCTTCGCGCTGACCGGATCGGCGCTGTGGAGCCTGTGGTCGCTGCGCCGCCACATCGCCGGCCGCCTGCGCGCCGAGGAGGCTCTGCGCGAGGAACACGCCTTCCGCAAGGCGATGGAGGACAGCCTGACCGTCGGCATGCGCGCCCGCGACCTGGAGGGGCGCATCACCTACGTCAATCCGGCCTTCTGCAAGATGGTCGGGCTGGAGGCCGGGGACCTGATCGGACGCGGCCCGCCGGCGCCCTATTGGCTGCCGGAGGAGATCGACCGGGCCGAGGCCGCCTTCCAGGACGTGCTGGCCGGCCGCGCGCCGGAGAACGGGCTGGAGATGCGGTTCCAGCGCCCCAACGGCGAACGCTTCGACGCGCTGATCTACGAGGCGCCTCTGATCGACGCCAACGGACGCCAGACCGGCTGGATGGGCTCCGTCCTCGACATCACCGAGCGCAAGCGCGCCGAGGAGCTGGCCCGCCAGCAGCAGGAGCGGCTGCAGCAGACCTCGCGCCTGATCACCATGGGCGAGATGGCCTCCACCCTGGCACATGAGCTGAACCAGCCGCTGTCGGCCATCGCCAGCTATTGCACCGGCTGCCTCAACCGCCTGCGCTCCGACCGCTGCGACACCCAGGAGGTGGCGGCGGCGCTGGAAAAGCTGGCGGCCCAGGCCAAGCGCGCCGGGTTGGTGGTGCGGCGCATCCATGATTTCGTGCGCAAGCGCGATCCGAAGGTCGCCCCCTGCTCGCTCGCCCGCGTGCTGGAGGATTGCGTCGGGCTGGCCGGCAGCGACGCCGCGCGGCTGGGCGTGCGTGTGGAGCTGGACGCCCCGGCCGACCTGCCGCCGGTCACCGGCGACCGCATCCTGCTGCAGCAGGTGGTGCTGAACCTGATGCGCAACGGGATCGAGGCGATGGCCCGCACCCCGCGCGCCGACCGCCGCCTGACCGTCACCGTCCGTTTGGCCGGCTGCGATGACAGTGGACAGGGCGGGGACGGCGAAGGCCGCGTTCTGCTGACGGAGATCCGCGACCATGGCTGCGGCATCGCGCCGGATGTCGCCGACCGGCTCTTTTCCCCTTTCTTCACCACCAAGCGCGAAGGTATGGGCATGGGCCTGAACATCTGCCGCTCCATCGTCGAGCACCACCGCGGCCGGCTGTGGTTCGAGGCGGTGGCGGATGGGGACGACCCGGAGGCGGCGCCGGCCGGGGCGCGCTTCCTGTTCACCCTGCCCGTTCATACCCAAGCCCCAGACCGTCTTTCCGATCACGTGTCCGATCACATTGCCCCCGACCACACCGCTGAGGCCGCCGAATGACCACGCTCCACATCGTCGACGACGACGAGGCCATCCGCGATGCGCTCGGCTGGCTGTTCCAGTCGCGCAACGTCCCGGTGGCCGGCTGGCCGTCGGCCGAAGCCTTCCTGGAAGCATGGCGGCCGGACACCGCCGGCTGCCTGCTGCTGGACATCCGCATGGACGGGATGAGCGGGCTGGAGCTGTTCGACCGCCTGCTCGCCAAGGGCTGCCGCATGCCGGTGATCTTCCTGACCGGCCACGGCGACGTGCCGATCGCCGTCGGCGCCCTGAAGAAGGGAGCCCGCGATTTCGTGGAAAAGCCCTTCAACGACAACGAACTGGTCGACCGGGTGATCGACGCGCTGGCCTTCGACGCCGAACAGCGCGAACGCGAAGCCGGTCAGGCCGGGCTGGCCGCCCGGCTGGCCACTCTGACCCAGCGCGAGCGGCAGGTGATGGAGCTGGTGGTCGCCGGCCGGCTGAACAAGGTGATCGCCGACGAACTGGGCATCAGCATGCGCACGGTGGAGGTCCACCGCAGCCATGTGTTCGAGAAAATGCGGGTGAAGACAGCGGTGGAGTTGGCGCGGCTGCTGACCGGCATGACCTGATTAGGGAATACCCCTGAAAACGAGAGTGCGCCTGGAGTGGGCACGGGTCCCGTACTAATCTTCTGCACCAGCCACCCAGGTGGTTCTCTTCAGCCGGAGCGTCCGCGGTTGCGATTGCGGTTCCCCAGTTCCCTGCTCGCCATCAGTCTGGCCGCGACCGCACCCCTGCTGCTGTTCGGCGCGGCGCTGGTCTGGCAGTTCGACCGCCGCGAGCAGGCTGACATGGAGGAGGAACTGCAGTCGGCGGCCCGCTCGCTGTCGCTGGTGATCGACCGCGAACTGGCGAGCCAGCTGCGCCCGCTGGAACTGATGTCCGCCCTGTTGCAACCCCAGGCCGACGACCTGCGCTGGCTCTACGAACAGATGACGGCCGCCGCGCAAAGCCAGACCGGCTGGCTGGCGATGGGGTTGATCGACGTGGATACCAACCAGTTCATTTTCCACACCCGTTATCCGCTGGGGGTCCACCCTTTGCCGCCGCCCCGGCTGGACGAGGTCACCCGCCATGTGGTCCAGGGCGGCAAGGCGGTGATAGGGGGGATCCTGCCGCCTGGCGGCCCGCCGGGACGACCGTCGCTGATCCTGCGTGCCCCGATCGTCCGCTTCGATCCGGTGAGCGAGACCGACCGGGTGCGCTATGTCCTGTCCCTGGCGCTGGGACTGGAGGGGCTGGCCGGAGCGCTGCAGACGCGCAAGGCACCGCCGGACTGGACGGTGGCGGTCATCGATCCGGCGCTGCTGATCGCAGCGCGGTCCCACGATACCGACGCCTTCATCGGCCAGCGCATCACCGAATCGCTGAAGTCGCAGCTGGCCGCCCGGTCCGGTGGTCTGTTCACCGCGCGCACCAAGGACGATGGTGAGGTCTATGCCGCTTTCCACCGGTCCGAGGAAACGGGATGGACGGTGGCCCTGGGTGTTCCAGTGGCGGTGGTGCAGAAGCGGCTGACCGCCATGCGCTTGACGGTGATCGGCGGCGCCGCCGGCGCCTGCGCCGCAACGCTGATGCTGGCCCTGCTGGTGTCGCGCGCCTACCGCCGCCGCCGCAGCGCCGAGGAGGAGGTGCGCCGCGCCCGCGAGGCCGTGCTGATCGAACAGCGCCGCCGGCTGGAATCGGAGAAGGAGCATGCCGAGGCGGCCAACCGGGCGAAGAGCGATTTCCTGGCCAACATGAGCCACGAGCTGCGCACGCCGCTGAACGCCATCATCGGCTTTGCCGAAGCGCTGATGTCCGGCATTTTCGGCCCAGCCCCGCCCAAGCATGTCGAATATCTGACCGCGATCCATCAGTCCGGGCGCCATCTGCTGGACCTCGTCAACGAATTGCTGGATATGGCCAAGATCGAAGCCGGCCGGCTGGAGCTGTTCCCGGCCAACATCGCGCTGGACGAGCTGCTGGACGACTGCCTGGGGCTGGTCGATGCGCTGGCCCTGCGCAAGGGCGTGACCCTGAGCGGCGGCGCGATCGCTAAGAACCTGCGGGTCACGGTGGATGGCGTGCGCATGCGTCAGGCGGTGCTGAACGTCCTGTCCAATGCCATCAAGTTCACCCCGCCGGGCGGCAGCGTGCGGGTGGAGGCGGCCACCGGCCCCGAGGGCATGGGCGCGGTCATCGTGATCGCCGACACGGGCGTCGGCATGACCGCGGACGAGTTGCTGATCGCGATGGAGCCGTTCCGCCAGGTCCACAATTACCTGACCAAGGCGGAGGCCGGGACCGGCCTTGGTCTGCCGCTGGCCCGCCGCTTCATCGAGGCCCATGGCGGCACCCTGACCCTGGACAGCAGCCCCGGCGTCGGCACCGCGGTGACGATCAGGCTGCCATAGGGGTTTGCCTCAGCCCCGCCGGGGCGGGCGTCCGGGAAGCATCGCGCGCTGCAGCTTGGCGCCGGCGAGATCGGCGCCGTCCATCTCCGCGCTGTCGAGATTCGCGTCGGACAGGTTGGCCTGCACCAGGCAGGTGCCGACCAGCAGGGCGCCGCGCAGGTCGGCACCCATCAGGTTGGCGGCCCAGGAACGGCCGGTCGGGCGGCCCGAGGGATCCTTGATCGCCGCCGGACCCAGCCGCACCCGCGTCAGGTCGGCGCAGGTCAGCACGGCATAGCTGAGGTTCGCGCCCGACAGGTCGGCGCCCATCAGGTTGGCGCCTTCCAGATTGGCGCCGGACAGGTCGGTCATCATCAGCCGGGCGCCGGTCAGCGCCGCCGCCGACAGGTTGGCCCCGCGCAAGCTTGCGGCGCTGAGGTTGACGTTGCGCAGGTCGGCGCGGCTGAGGTCGGTGCCGTCGAGGTCAGCCCTCTGGCCGCGCTGGCCGAAGCTGTCGATCCAGCGTTCATGGTCGAAGATGGCGCGCTGGATCTCCGACCCCATGCTGTCGATGGGCCGGGTCATCTGCGCGGTGGCGATCCGGGTGGAGGACAGGTCGCAGTCGGCCATCCGGGTGCCGACCATGTCGGCCTTGTCGAAGCGGGTGCCGTCCAGCGCCGCGCCCGACAGGTTGGCACCGTTCAGCCGCGCTCCCGTCAGGTCCGCCCCGTTCAGCACCGCCCCCGACAGGTCGGCGTTCTGCAGCACCGCACCGCTGAGGTCGGCGTCCGCCAGATTGGCGCCGCGCAGCACCGCGCCGGTCAGGTCGGTGGGAATGCCGCCTTCCGCCGTCAAGCCGTTCTGCAGGCGGGCCAGGGCCGCCTTGTGGATCTGGCGGGCGCTCTCGGCATCCTGCGCATCGGGTCCGGCGCCACGCCGCGCGGTGCCGCCCGGTTCCAGTGTGCCGGCACGCAGGTCGGCGCCCTTCAGATTGGCGTTGGAGAAGTCGGCCGCGCGCAGGCGGGCGCCGCGCAGGTCGGTCTGCATCAGGTTGGCCCGGCTGATGTCGGCATCGCGCAGATCGACGCCGAACAGGTCGGCACCGGCCAGATTGGTACCGTTCAGCCGCCCGCGCGCCAGCCGCGCACCGACCAGACGGGCGCCGCGCAGGTCGCGCTGCGACAGGTCCGCACCCTCCAGGTCGGCCATGGCGAGGTTGGCACGGGCACCGCCCGGCTGGCCCTTGATCCAGCGGGCGTGCCGGTCCAGCACCTCGGCCAGCTGGTCAGGCCGGAAGAAGGACACGGTGGAGGCGGTGGGTGTCGTGGTTGGCACGGACAAGTGTCGCCGTGAAAATGGTTACATCGCGACAATCATGCGATTCATTCCTTACCGAAGGCTGAATGGATCCCCCTTTTGCGCACTCCCTTTCGGGGGATGCATTTCGGCCGCCCGCCGCTATGGCTCCCCGCCGATGCGGCGGCAGGCTCTGGCGGGATGAATATGGAAAACAGACGCTTGGCCATAGACGCGGCCATAGGCCCGTCCCTGCTTCTGCCGGTGATGATACGGCAATGCCCCCGAGTCGCGCACGTTACGGTTCTGTAATCGAACCAGCTGCGAACGAGTCGCGAACAGCTTCGACTCGGCCGGTGGGACCGTGGACGCCCGAGTCGGCGGAAACCCTGGAATCACCGAAAAACCGGCATCGGTTAAGCAATGGTTTCTTGACAGAAAAGGCCACGGGCATCCTAAAAGTGTCCCACCTTTCGGAATAATGCACCGCAGCGCGCCTTGACCTTAGCCAGGGTGTGACTTTGGCCGTAACCGGAACGATGGGCTCCAGAGGACGGATCCCGGGTGCCGGAGCGGAAAAACGGGATATGAAGGAAGAATGATGAAGGATGCGGACGCCCGGTCGATCACGACCGCACGCCCGAGCGCTGGCGAGAGCCACGCCACCGAACGCCGTCATCTTGATCGCCGCCATCTTCTGCGCGCCGGCCTGGGACTGGTGGCGGCAGCCTCGGCCGGGGGAACCCTGTTCACCGGCGAAGAGGCGGAGGCTGCCTCCCTGCGCGCCCCTCCGCGGGTGCTGACCCTGGTGAACCTGCACACCGGCGAGAAGCTCCACGCCGAATACTGGGCGAAGGGCCGCTACGTGCGCGACGCGATGCGCGCGGTCAACCATCTGCTGCGCGACCACCGCAACAACTCGGTGCATACCATCGACCCGAAGCTGCTGGATCTGGTCCATGCGCTGAGCCGCAAGATCGGCCGCCGCGGCCCGATCGAGATCGTGTCCGGCTACCGTTCGCCCGAGACGAACGCGATGCTGCGCGAGGCCGACCACAGCGGCGTCGCCCAGAACAGCTATCACATGCGCGGCATGGCCATCGACCTGCGGGTGCCGAACATGTCGACCCGCCATCTGCAGCGCGCCGCCCTGAGCCTGCGCGGCGGCGGGGTCGGCTACTACCCCGACAGCAACTTCGTCCATGTCGATGTGGGGCCGCTGCGCCACTGGTGAGCGCGACCGCAATCGGAGAATCACGTCGAAGGCCCCGGACACCCATCCGGGGCCTTCGACGTTTCAGGCTCCCCGTCCTGGATCAGGCGACGCGGAATCCGATCGGCGTGTGGTCGATGACGTCCCAGTCGGTCCAGTCATGGGTCGCCGTTGCCGCGCGGGCATAGCCGTCGATGCCGGTCAGCCAGGCGTAATCGATCACGCGCCCCAGCCGATGGGTTTTCGAAAGCGCCTGCGCCGCGTTCGAGGCCTTGCAGGGCACGCGGAGGGTCCAGCCTTTGGTGTAAGCCGAATCGAACGCACTCCATTTATCGACGGCATAGTTCATGTCGCCCAGCAGGATCGCTCCCCTGCGCTTGTGGGTGGAGGCGGTGCCGCCAAGATGGACCAGCATGTCCAGAATTTCCTCCTTGGACGGTTCTCCCTGCGTGGCGATGGTGTGGCAGGCGCCGACGAGGATGTCACCGGTATCGATGAAGATCAGCGGGCGCTTGCCGTCGCCGACCGCCATGGCATCCACCTTCACGCCCTTCGACAGGACCATGAAGGAACAGGGGCTGACGCCGCCCTTCTTGTTGGCGACCGGCACGAACTGGCACCACATGTTGGTCGATTTCATCTCCTTCACCAGTGCCGGACCGTTCTGCGTCACCTCCGCCAGAACGATGAGGTCGAAACGCTTCGCCATCTCGTCGACCCAGGCGGCCATCAGGCCATAGCGGGCGGCGGCGTCCGACGTACCCCAGGACGAGGCGCGCTGAATGTTCCAGAACGCGATATCCATGAAGCCCCTCTGTCTTCCCTGTTCCCGGCTCCGGTCACCGTCGGCCGGCCGTTTGCGGGACCGGCGCGGACAACTGAGCCATGCACGGGTTCGAGGGTATCGGCACAATCGCAGCAACGCAAACGGGACAAGCTCGACCGGACCTCACGCATTGCGGAAATCCGTTTCCGGCCTCCAGACATGAAAAAGGCGCCGTCCCGGGAGACGGCGCCTTGCAGGCATCCCTATGGCGGCCCGCCCTACCCCACCTTCAGCTTGCGGCGCAGCAGGGACAGCGGCGCGGTGTCGTCCAGGCTGGGCTGGAAGGCGACGGTGACCTCGGTCAGCGCATTGGCCCAGCTGTCCGGGTTGGTGCCTTCCGGCGCCTCGACCGAGGTGAAGCCGGTGCGGACCAGATAGAGGTACTGGTCGGGAATGACATGACCGACCGCGCGGATCTCGCCGGTGTAGCCATAGCGCTCCCGCAGCTCGCGCGCGGTGGAGAAGCCTCGACCGTCGCGGAACTTCGGGAACTCCACCGCCACCAGGGAGAAGCGGTCAAGGTCGGCGGCGATGGCGCCCGCCAGCGTACCGCTCTTCAGCCGCACGCCCAGCCGGGCATTGCGGCCCTCGAAGCTGTCACGCTCCGCCTGCCAGCGCTCGAAGCTGATGATGACCGGGCGGTCATTCGGGACCGGCTCGCCATCGGGGATGAAGCTCCAGGCGTCCTCGCCGATGCGCCCATTCTCAATCAGCGGCATAGATTCTCTCCTTGAACGGGGCATGGCCGACGCGCTTGAGCGTGTCGATGAAACGCTCGCTCTCGTCCGACCGGTTGGCGAGATAGACGTCGACGATCGCCTCGATGGCGTCCACCGCTTCGGTCTCGGTCACCGCCGGGCCGAGGATGTCGCCGATCGCCGTGGTCAGCGTCGGGTCGCCGCCCACCGTGATCTGGTAATATTCAGTGCCCTTCTTGTCGACGCCGAGGATGCCGATGGCGCCGACATGGTGATGGCCGCAGGCGTTGATGCAGCCGCTGATCTTGATGCCGAGTTCACCGATGGTGCGCTGGCGGAGCGGATCGGCGAAACGGGCCGAGATCGCCTGGGCCAGCGGGATCGAGCGGGCATTCGCCAGCGCGCAGTAATCCAGCCCCGGGCAGGCGATGATGTCGCCGATCAGCCCGGCATTGGCGCTGCCCAGACCGGCGGCGTCGAGCTGCTTCCACAGATCGTACAGCTCGTCCTTCTTCACATGGGCGAGGACGAGGTTCTGGACATGGGTGACGCGCAGCTCGCCGAAGCTGTGGCGCTCGGCCAGATCGGCGACGAGGTCCATCTGGTCGCAGGTGGCGTCGCCGGGGATGCCGCCGGCGGGCTTCAGCGAGATGGTGGCGATGGCATAGCCCGGTGCCTTGTGCTCCGCGACATTGACCGCCAGCCAGTTGGCGAAGGCCGGGTCGGCCGCACGGGCGCGCTCCAGCGCTTCCGAATGGTCGGGCAGCTCCTCGAACGGCGGTGGGGCGAAGTGCTTGCGGATCCCGTCGACGATCTCCGGGTCCAGGCGGTATTTGGGGCCGCGCAGCCGCGCGAACTCCTCCTCGACCTCCTGGGTGAACTTCTCCAGGCCCAGCTCGTGCACCAGGATCTTGATGCGCGCCTTATAGATGTTGTCGCGGCGGCCATACTGGTTGTAGACGCGCAGGATGGCTTCCAGGTAGGCGACAAAATCCTCCTGGGCCACCCACTCGCGCACCAGCTTGCCGACGAAGGGCGAGCGGCCGAGACCGCCACCGACATAGAAGGAGAAGCCGGGCTCACCCTTCTCGTTGCGGCGCGCCAGCAGGCCGACGTCGTGGATGCGCACCGCGGCGCGGTCGCTCTCGGCGCCGGAGATGGCGATCTTGAACTTGCGCGGCAGATAGGTGAACTCGGGGTGCATCGTCGTCCACTGCCGCAGGATCTCGGCATAGACGCGGCCGTCCACGACTTCATCCCTGGCGGCGCCGACGAAGGGGTCGGTGGTGACGTTGCGCACGCAGTTGCCGCTGGTCTGCAGCGCGTGCATGTCCACCTCGGCCAGCTCATGCAGGATCGCCGGGGTGTCCTCCAGCTTGATCCAGTTGTATTGCAGGTTCTGGCGGGTGGTGAAATGGCCGTAGCCGCGGTCGTACCTGCGCCCGATGGCCGACAGCTTGCGCAGCTGGGTGGCGGACATCACGCCATAGGGCACGGCGATGCGCAGCATATAGGCGTGAAGCTGGAGATAGAGGCCGTTCATCAGCCGGATCGGCTTGAACTCCTCCTCCGTCAGTTCGCCCGACAGGCGGCGGTCGACCTGTTTGCGGAACTGCTCGACGCGCTCGGCGACGAACTGCCGGTCGATTTCGTCGTAATGATAGATGCCGGCACGGGCGCCGGGCGCGATGTGGTTCATGTCGATAAGCCCTCAGGGCCGCCGGAACGGCCAGCGATCAGTGATTCAGGCGGCCTGCTTGCCGAGAGACTGCTTACCCAGATCCAGGCGGACGGTCGGGCCGGCGGTGCGGATGCGCTCGCGCATCGTCGCCGGGACCGGAACGCCGTCCTGCTGCTCCACCTCGAAGGTGTAGATGTCGACGGCGAACTGCTCGCGCTCCGCCTTCTCCTTGGCGGGGGCCAGCACGGCGTCGGCCTCGGCGCGCGGGAACAGCGCGGCCTCGGCGAAGGATTCGACCCACCGGCCGCCCTCGCCCAGGAACACGACTTCCCCGTCGCGCAGGCGGTTGGCGGTGATGGCTTTCATCGACCCTTCCTTCGATCGATCCTTGGCCGACATCTGGCTCTCCTGGCTGGTCGTTCTCTAACGCGGTGGTGTCTTACCCGAACCGACGATGGTCCGGCAGTGAATTCCGTGGGGCGATGGCCTTGATGGCGGCCTTCATGGCAGCCAGCCCTCCCGGTCGATCAGCTCGCGCGTCTCGCGGGCGACATCGGACATCGACGCCCCTTCCGCCCGGCGGCGGTTGCGGACGTCGGCGATGGTGCGCAGACGCTCCGCCCATTCCTCCGGGAACAGCGCCTCCAGCCGCTGGCGCAGCAGGCTGGCGAGCGTCGGGCTGCGGCCGCCGGTGGAGATGGTCATCACCAGATCGCCACGCCGCACCACGGAGGGCGAGTGGAAATCACACAAGGGAATGACGTCCTCGACATTCACCAGCACGCGGCGCTGCCGCGCCAACCCCGCCAGCGCCGTCTCGACCTCCGTCCCCAGCCCCATGACATACAGCACGCCGATCTTGTCCAATTCGCCGGCATCCGGCAGAGCCCGCACCAGACGGTCGCCAGCCAGCGCGGCCAATTCCCCATCCGGCTCCGGTGAAAAGACCTGCGGGTCCGCCCCGCCCTCACGCAGCTGGGTCAGGCGGCGCACCGCGAGCGGGCCGTTGCCGGCCAGCGCGATCACCACCTGCGCCGGGTCGAGCGCCAGTGGAATCATCTACGCACCCCCAATGCCGACGCCGGGTTCGACGGAACGGAGCGGCGGATCGCGCCGCCTATAAGGGTGATGCTGTGCATGGCGGTATTTAGCCCAGCCGCCACACGACAATCAACATATTTCACACAAGCGCCTGCAGCAAAGCACAAGCCTATTAAACAAGTAGAGAATGTATTTACGTTGCACGGGTTTTCCGCTGGTGTTAATGTGCAAACACAAACGCATTGTCTACTTATTAAGTAGAGTTAACGAGCCACCGCGAAAGGCAGCCGATGATGGACGCGGAAACACGGGTGAAGCATCTGACCGACAGCTACGGCACGCTGGAAGGCGCGCCCCTGTTGGCCGCCATGCATGAGGTGTTCGGCGGGCGGATCGCGCTGCTGTCGTCCTTCGGCGCCGAATCCGCGGTGCTGCTGGCGCTGGCCGCCGAGGCGACGCCGGATTTCCCGGTTCTGTTTGTGAATACCGGCAAGCTGTTCGGCGAGACGCTGCGCTACCGCGATCAGCTGGTGAAGCGGCTGGGCCTGACCGACGTGCGCGAGATCGGCCCGACCGCCGACGACCTCGCCGCCGGCGACAAGGACGGCATGCTGTTCAACCGCGACTATGACGCCTGCTGCCATCTGCGCAAGACGGTGCCGCTGGACCGCGCGCTGGCCGCCGCCGGGCTGGAGGCCTGGGTGACGGGACGCAAGCGCTTCCAGTCGGCGACCCGCGCCGCCCTGCCCCTGTTCGAGACGGAGGGGGGCCGCGTGAAGGTCAACCCGTTGGCCAACTGGGACAAGGACCGGCTGGAGGAAGAGTTCACCCGGCGCGACCTGCCGCGCCACCCGCTGGAGGCCGACGGGTTCCTGTCGATCGGCTGTTACACCTGCACCGAGCGCGTGGCGCCCGGTGCCGACCCGCGTTCCGGCCGTTGGGCCGGCAGCGCCAAGACCGAATGCGGCATACACACCACCATGATTGGAATCGCCCGATGAGCGCCGATCTCGACCAGCTCGAAAACCAGAGCATCTATATTCTGCGCGAGGCCTACAACCGCATCGACAAGCTGGCGATGCTCTGGTCGATCGGCAAGGACAGCAACGCGCTGCTCTGGCTCTGCCGCAAGGCGTTCTTCGGCCGCATCCCCTTCCCCGTCGTGCAGCTCGACACCGCCATGGAGCTGCCGGAGGTCTACGAGTTCCGCGACCGCATCACCAAGGAATGGGACCTCGACCTGAAGGTGGAGCAGTGCCCGCCCGAGGAGGAGATGGACCAGACCCTGCCGCCGCTGACCCGCGCCGCCGCGCGCAAGACGGAAGGTCTGAAGAACCTGCTGCGCGACCATGCCTATCAGGGAGTCATGGTCGGCATCCGCCGCGACGAGCAGGCGACCCGCGCTAAGGAGCGCGTGTTCTCTCCGCGCTCGCTGGAAGGCGATTGGGACGTGAAGGACCAGCCGGCGGAATTCTGGGACCATTACAAGACGCGCTTCCCCGAAGGCGTCCACGTCCGCATCCATCCGCTGCTGGCCTGGACCGAGCTGGACATCTGGCGCTATTCGCAGCGCGAGGGGATTCCCATCGTCCCGCTGTACTTCGCCCGTGACGGCAAGCGCTATCGCTCGCTGGGCGAGAAGAACATCACCTTCCCGGTCGACAGCACTGCCTCGACCATCGACGAGATCATCGCCGAGCTTCAGGTGACCCGCGTGCCGGAACGCGCCGGCCGCGCGATGGACAACGAATCCGAAGACAGCTTCGAGCGCCTGCGCAGCGTGGGGTACATGTAAGATGCCGCATTCTCAACTTCGCATCGTCATCGTCGGCCATGTCGACCATGGCAAGTCCACGCTGATCGGCCGCCTTCTGAACGACACCGGCAGCCTGCCCGACGGCAAGGTGGAGCAGGTCCGCGAGATGAGCCGCAAGCGCGGCATGCCGTTCGAATGGGCCTTCGTCATGGACGCGCTCCAGGCCGAGCGCGACCAGGGCATCACCATCGACACCACGCAGATCCACTTCAAGACGGCACAGCGCCCCTACGTCATCATCGACGCGCCGGGCCACACCGAGTTCCTGAAGAACATGGTGACCGGCGCCTCCCAGGCCGACGCCGCCCTGCTGGTGATCGACGCCGACGAGGGCGCGCTGGAGCAGTCGCGCCGCCACGCCTTCCTGCTGCACCTGCTGGGCGTGCGTCAGGTCGCGGTGGTCGTCAACAAGATGGACAAGGTCGAGTTCTCCAGCCGCCGCTATGAGGTGGTCGCGCAGGAGATCAAGGACTATCTGGCCGAACTGGGCCTGCAGCCGAAGGCGGTGATCCCGGTTTCCGCCCGCAACGGCGACAACATCGTCACGCGCAGCGAGCAGTCGGACTGGTATCTCGGGCCGACGGTGATTGAGCAGCTCGACGCCTTCCGTCCGCAGCAGACCTCGCCGGACCAGCCGCTGCGGTTCCCGCTGCAGGACGTCTACAAGCCGGATGACCGCCGCATCCTGGCCGGCCGCATCGAGAGCGGGCGCCTGCGCGTCGGCGACACCCTGCACTTCTCGCCCACCGGCGCCAGCGCCAAGGTGGTCAGCATCGAGGCATGGAACCATCCGGAGACCGTTCTGTCAGCCCAGGCCGGGCAGAGCATCGGCATCACGCTGGACAAGCGCATCTTCGCCGAGCGCGGCCACATCGCCCACCATCAGACCGACGCCCCGACCCTGGCCCACCGGCTGAGCGTGCGGCTGTTCTGGCTGGTGTCGGACCCGCTGGTGGTCGGCAAGACCTACACGCTGAAGATCGCCACCGGCGAACACCGGGTGACGGTGGAGCAGGTGACGGCGGTCATCGACGTGGAGGATCTGTCCAGCACCCCCGGCAAGGCGGTTCGCCGCAACGAGGTGGCGGAGGTCGTCCTGCGCTCCCGCTCGCCCATCGCGCTGGATCTGGCGTCGGACCTGCCGCGCACCGGCCGCGGCGCGCTGATCGACGGCAACGACGTGGTCGGCGGCTGCCTGGTGGTGGAGATCGAGGACGCCGCGGCGGCCAACATCACCGAGGTGTCGCACACCGTCTCGCTGGAGGAGCGGTCCCAGGCCAACGGCCATAAGGGCGGCATCGTCTGGCTGACCGGCCTGTCGGGTGCAGGCAAGTCGACGCTGGCGATGGCGTTGGAACGCGCGCTGTTCGACCGCGGCTGGCAGACCTTCGTGCTGGACGGCGACAATGTCCGCAACGGCTTGAACGCCGGTTTGGGCTTCTCCGCCGACGACCGAGCGGAGAACATCCGCCGGGTGGCCGAGACGGCGAAGCTGTTTGCCGACGCCGGCATGGTGGTGATCGCCTCGCTGATCTCGCCGCTGAAGTCCGACCGGGCGCGGGCGCGGGTGATCGGCGGCGAGCGCTTCCACGAGGTGTATGTGGCGGCCGACCTCGCCACCTGCGAGGAGCGTGACCCGAAGGGCCTGTACAAGAAGGCGCGCGCCGGCGAGATCGCCGAGTTCACCGGCATCTCGGCTCCCTACGAGGCGCCGGACCAGCCTGAGCTGGTGATCGACACCGACGCGCTGAGCCGCAGCGAGGCGCTGGCCCAGCTGCTTGACTATGTCGACGAGACCTTGGGCAAGAACAGCCTGAAGTCGGAGAAAGAGCTGACCTATGTGATTTGAGGGTCGGCGTTACAGGGTGAAGCTTCGGGCGCGGGGGAAAGACCGCGCCCGAAGTGTTTTCAGGCTGCCTTCCGATCAGAGCGATAAACCGCCGTCACCACCAACGCCACCGTCGCCAGCACCAGCGGCACGAAGGAAATGCGCAGGACAGTGTCCCAGCCGTAGCTCGTCAGCAGGCTGCCAGAGGCGAAGGAGCCGAAGGCCATGGTGCCGAAGACCAGGAAGTCGTTCAGCGACTGCACCCGCGTCTTCTCCTCCGGCCGGTGGCAGTCCAGCACCAGGGCGGAGGCACCGAGGAAACCGAAGTTCCACCCCACCCCCAGCAGGATCAGGCTGATCCAGAAATGGGCGACATCCTGCCCGGCCAGCCCGACTGCCGAGGCCGCGGCGATCAGCGTCAGTCCGGCGGCGACCATGCGCGGGGAGCCGAAGCGGCCGATCAGCCGTCCGGTGAAGAAGCTGGGGGCGTACATGGCGATGACGTGCCATTGCAGGCCGAGGTTGGCCGATTCCTGCGGCAAACCGCACAGCCGCATCGCCAGCGGGGCGGCGGTCATCAGGAAGTTCATCAGCAGGTAGGAGACCACGCCGCAGATCACTGCGGTGACGAAGCGGGGCTGGCGCAGGATGGCGCCCAGCGGACGGCCGCCGGCGACCTCCGCCGCGGTCGGCTTCGGCAGACGGACGCCCATCAGGACGAGCGCCGACAGCGCGGCGACCGCGGCCTGCGCCACATAGGTCGCGGCGAACAGGTGGGGCGGCCACAGATTCATGGTGTGGGTGACCAGCTGCGGCCCGACCACCCCGGCGACCACGCCACCCGCCATCACCGCCGACATGGCGCGCGGCCGGCGCTCCGCCGAGGTGCAGTCGGCGGCGGCGAAGCGGAAGGACAGCACCACGGCGGCATAGGCCCCGCCGGGAATCATTGCCGCGCAGAACAGCCAGAACGACCCGAACAGGATGGCGAGCGACGACAGCAGCCCGACCAGCATGCCGCATCCGGTCCCTGCCAGGAAGGCCGCGCACCGGCCGAAGCGGCGGGCGATGGTCCCGGCCGGCAGGGTGCAGACCGCCATCCCCACCACGAAGATCGAGATCGGCAGGGTCGCCAGCGCCGGGCTGGGAGCGAGCGTGTTGCCGACGATGGCTCCGGTCGCATAGACGACGATCGCATTGGCCCCGGCGAGCGCCTGGGCGATCACCAGTCGGGCGATATTGCCAAGCTCATGTGCCTGGGAGACTGCGGACGCAGTTTCGGTTCGGGTGGTGGCTTCGGCTTGCGACATGGGTTCCTTTGGCGATGGGGCGGCGGATGGCGGCCATGGAAGGATTGATGCAGGAGTAGCGACCCGGCAGTATGAACGGAAATGGTTTCTCCTCATGGATCGATGAACAGGAGTCATGAATGCTCGATCGCCAGATCCTTGCGATCCTGCGCGAGGTGGACCGGTTGGGCAGCGTCACCGCGGCGGCAGGCCGACTGAACCTGAGCCAGTCTGCGCTGAGCCACACCATCGCCAAGTTCGAAGAACGCCACGGCGTCGAAATCTGGATGAAGAAGGGCCGCAGCCTGCGCTTCACCCAGGCGGGAAACCATCTGCTGGCGCTGGCACAACGGCTGCTGCCGCAGTTCGAGCATGCGGAGCGGGTGCTGGCCGACTTCGCATCGGGCCGGCGCGGCACCCTGCGGGTGGGGATGGAATGCCATCCATGCGAACGCTGGCTGATGCGGATGACCGGCATCTATCTGGCGCGCTGGCCGGATGTGGATTTCGACCTGCGCACGGCGTTCCGCTACGACGGGGTCGCGGCGCTGCTGGACAACGAGATCGACCTGCTGATCACCCCCGACCCGGTGGAGCAGCCGGAAATCCTGTTCACGTCGGTCTTCGATTACGAACTCGTGCTGGTCGTGCATGAGGCGCATCCGCTGGCCGGGCGCAGCGCGGTGCAGCCGCAGGACCTGCTGTACGAGGAGTTGATCACCGTGCCGGTCAGCCTGGAGCGGCTGGACATCTACACCCGCTTTCTGGTGCCCGCCCATTGCCGGCCGCGCCGCCACCGGACGGCGGAAACCACCGACCTGATGCTGCAACTGGTCGCCGCCGGGCGCGGCGTCACCGTTCTGCCGGACTGGCTGGTGCGGGAGGAAGGGGCCGGCCTGCCCATCCGCAGCCTGCGCCTGGGAGCCGACGGCATCGGCAAGAGCATCCATCTCGGCATCCGTCGCGGCGAGGAGGAGGTGGACTATCTCGCCGGCTTCCTGGCGCTGGCGCGGGAGAGTGGACGGTAGCGAAACCGCCGTGGCGATCAGGACTCTGTCACGGCACGCATCCTGTGGCATAAGGGGCCGCCATCACGCCCCCAAGCACCATGCCTCCAAGGACCCCTGTCGCCCATGATCCGCTTCGATAACGTCAGCAAGCAGAACGGCCACCGCATCCTGTTCCTGGAGGCCTCCGCCGCGCTCAACCGGGGTGAAAAGATCGGACTGGTCGGTCCCAATGGCGCCGGCAAGACGACCCTGTTCCGCATGATCACCGGCGAGGAACAGCCGGACGGCGGTCAGGTGGCGATCGAGAAGCAGGTCAGCATCGGCTATTTCAACCAGGATGTCGGCGAGATGTCCGGCCGTTCCGCCGTGGCGGAGGTGATGGACGGCGCCGGGCCGGTCAGCGTCGTCGCCGCCGAACTGGCGGAGCTGGAAGCCGCCATGGCCGATCCCGACCGCGCCGACGAGATGGACGCCATCATCGAACGCTATGGCGAGGTGCAGGCCCGTTTCGACGAGTTGGGCGGCTATGAGCTGGAGGGCAAGGCGCGCGAGGTGCTGGCCGGCTTGAGCTTCAGCCAGGAGATGATGGACGGCGACGTCGGCGGGCTTTCGGGCGGCTGGAAGATGCGCGTGGCGCTGGCCCGCATCCTGCTGATGCGCCCCGACGCCATGCTGCTCGACGAGCCGAGCAACCATCTGGACATCGAGAGCCTGATCTGGCTGGAAGGCTTCCTGAAGGGCTATGAGGGCGCCCTGCTGATGACCTCGCACGACCGCGAGTTCATGAACCGCATCGTCACCAAGATCATCGAGATCGACGGCGGAACGCTGACCAGCTATTCGGGCGACTACGCCTTCTACGAGAAGCAGCGGGCGCTGAAGGAGAAGCAGCAGGAGGCGCAGTTCGAACGCCAGCAGGCGATGCTGGCGAAGGAGCTGAAGTTCATCGAGCGCTTCAAGGCCCGCGCCTCGCACGCCTCCCAGGTGCAGAGCCGGGTCAAGAAGCTGGACAAGATCGAACGCTTCGAGCCGCCCAAGCGCCGTCAGGTGGTGACCTTCGACTTCCCGCCGGCCCCGCGCTCCGGCGACGACGTCGCGGTTCTGAAGAATGTCCACAAGGGCTATGGCAGCCGCGCCATCTATGAAGGGCTGGACCTTACCATCCGCCGCAAGGAGCGCTGGTGCGTCATGGGCGTCAACGGCGCCGGCAAATCGACCCTGCTGAAGCTGATCGCCGGCGCGGCCGAGCCCGACAGCGGCACCGTCACCGTCGGCGGCAGCGTCAAGATGGGCTATTTCTCGCAGCACGCGATGGAGCTGCTGGACGGTGACCAGACCATCTTCGAATCGCTGGAGGCGCATTTCCCGCAGGCCAGCCAGGGCTCGCTGCGGGCGCTGGCCGGCTGTTTCGGCTTCTCCGGCGACGATGTGGAGAAGAAGTGCCGCGTGCTGTCGGGCGGCGAGAAGGCCCGTCTGGTGATGGCGATCATGCTGTTCAACCCGCCCAACTTCCTGGTGCTGGACGAGCCGACCAACCACCTGGACCTCGACACCAAGCAGATGCTGATCCAGGCGCTGGCGGCCTATGAGGGCACGATGCTGTTCGTGTCGCACGACCGCCATTTCCTGGCAGCATTGTCCAACCGCGTGCTGGAACTGACGCCGGAGGGGATCCACCAGTATGGCGGCGGCTACACCGAGTATGTCGAGCGCACCGGGCAGGAGGCGCCGGGGCTGCGGAGCTGATCCCCGGAACCTCCCTTCACTTCAAGTGAACTCCTCCTTCAGAACAAGTCATTGGTCGTGAAGAACGCCGGGGCGTAGCATCGCCTCACTTGTCGAAGCGACGGAGGCGGACATGCCCTCTCATACGGACTCCCTTGAACGGCTGGGGCTGCGGTCGCCGGTGATCCAGGCGCCGATGGCGGGTGGTGGCGATACGGCGGCGCTGGTGGCGGCGGTCAACGAGGCCGGCGGGCTGGGCTTCGTCGGCGCTGCCTATCTGACCGGGGCGCAGATCGCCGAGCGGGCACGCGACATCCGTGACCGCACCGCCCTGCCCTTCGGCATCAACCTGTTCGCGCCGACGCCGGCCCCCGGCCCGGCGCCGATGATGGCCGAGGCCCTGTCCCGCGTGAGGCCCTTCTACGGCGAGCTCGGACTGCCGGAGGCGGAGGAACCCGCTTACTCTGGCGATGCGTTCGACCGCCAGATGGCGGCCGTGCTGGACAGCGGGGCGGCCTTCTACAGCGTCACCTTCGGGCTGCCACCGGCCGACAGCGTCGCCGCGGCCAAGGCGCGCGGCATCAGGGTGCTGGGCACCGTGACAACGGTGGCGGAGGCGGTGGCTCTGGAGCAGGTCGGCGTCGATGCGGTGATCGCCCAGGGCGGCGAGGCCGGCGGGCATCGCGGCAGCTTCCTCGGCGATGCCTGGAAGGATCGGGGGGCCAATCTGATCGGCACGATGGCGCTGGTGCCGCAGGTGGCGGACGCGGTGGGCGTGCCGGTGATCGCGTCGGGCGGCATCATGGACGGGCGCGGCATCGCCGCGGCGCTGGCGCTGGGCGCGACGGCGGTGCAGATGGGCACCGTCTTCCTGACCACCGAAGAGGCTGGCATTCCGGAGGCGCACAAGGCCGCCATCCTGGCGGCGCGGGAGGACCAGACCCGCATCACCCGCGCCTTTTCCGGCCGGCCGGCGCGCGGCATCGTCAACCGTTTCATGGAGACGGTGGAGGACCCGGACGCGCCCGACGCGGTGCTGCCCTTCCCCTTGCAGAACACGCTGACCCGGCCGCTGCGCACCGCTGCCGGCAAGACCGGGCAGGCGGAGTTCCTGTCGCTGTGGGCCGGTCAGGGGCTGGGGCTGGCGCGGCGGCGCCCGGCGGGGGAGCTGGTCGCCGACCTGTTGCGCGGGACCGAGGAAGTGCGGCGGGGGCTGGCCGGCTGACCGTCCGCCGGGCGGTGCGGGTCAGCCGGCCTCGACCGACACGCGGTTGCGGCCGCCGCGCTTGGCGGAATAGAGCGCCTGATCGGCCCGGCGGACCAGTGCCATCGCCTGTTCGCCGGGGCGGAACTGGGCGACGCCGACCGACAGGGCGACGGTGCCGTAATTGGCGTTGCGCGCCTTGTTCACGATCTGGCGGCCGCCGACGAAGGTCCGCACCTGCTCCGCCAGCTTGATGGCGTTGTCCAGGCTGGTGCGCGGCAGGATGATCGCGAACTCCTCCCCGCCATAGCGGGTGGCGGTGTCGCGGCCCTTGATGCATTCGGTCAGCATGCGGGCGACCAGCTTCAGCACATGGTCGCCGACAAGATGGCCATGGGTGTCGTTGAAAGCCTTGAAATGGTCGATGTCGACCATCAGCAGCGACAGCGGCTGCTCGTCGCGCACGGAGGCGTCCATCGCCTCCTGCAGCATCTGGTCGAAGGCCTTGCGGTTGCCGATGCCGGTCAGACCGTCGGTCAGCGCCTCGCGCCGGGCGCTGTCCAGGCTGACCCGCATCTCCGCCAGCTGCTGGCTCGATTCCTGAAGCTGCGATTGCAGGGCGGCCTGGTGGTCGACGATTTCCCTGGTTTCCGCGGCGATGGCGGCGATCATGGCGCGCAGTTCCGGCAGGCTGAGCGGCTGGTCCAGCTCTTCCCGGAAACCGGACAGGGCATTGCCGTAACGCTCCGTCTCCGACCCGACATTGCCCAGCTGTTCAAGGATGCGGCCCAGCGCGAAGCGCGCCTTGTCGGAGGTCTCGCGGATCGCCTGCGCTTCCGCATCCGTGGTGAAGAAGCGCTTATACAGCTCGTCGCACAGGGTTTGCGAAACGCCCAGCCCGTCCCGCCGCGCCAGATCCATGGCGCGGGTCAGGTCGGGGTTGTTCCCGCTGAAATAGACGTACCAGAGCGTGAAATTTTCCGGGGTGGGCGGAAGGCCATCGGACAGCATCCGCTCCATGGCCTTTGCGGCGAGGCCGCTGGAACGCTCGAAATCCTCCGCGGTTGCCACGACTGTCGTCCGTTCAAAAATTCATTCGATTTCGAACGGTACGCGGCGCAAGCCCTTACGGCAAGAAGGTTTTTAGAAGAGTGACGAGATGCTGCAAACGGTTTGGTTGCGCCTCATCCGATTAGTTGCACTGACCGACCGAACTCTCCGCGCAGACATGCTTGCCGTCGGTCCAGCGGGCGCCCGACAGGTCGGCATGGCGCAGGTCTGTGCCGGACAATCTGGCACCGGTCAGGTCGGCCCGCACCAGCGATGCGCCCACCATCTTGGCATTGCGCAGGTCAGCCTCGCGGAAGCTGGCGCCGGTCAGGTCGGCGCGGGTGAAGTCCGCCTCAATCAGCCGAGCCTTGTCGAACACCGCGCCGGGGGCGGTGGCGCTGATGAACTTGGCGCGATAGCCGTCGGCGTCGGTCAGCTTCGCCTCCCCCAGCGTGGCACGCTGAAAGGTCGCATCGCGCAGCATCGCGCCGCTGAGGTCGACACCGGTCAGCGTCTGCCCCTCCAGCGAGCAGCGGCGCCAATTGACCTTCGGTTGAGCCGCCTCCGTGCAATCGGCCAGCGCCGGCGCGGCGGAAAGGACGGCCAGGACGGCAGCGGCGGCGAAGAAGATGCCGGTACGGACGGGCGAGCGGATCGGCTGGACGGATGCGGTTTTCATACTTCGATAGATGGGGGCAGCAACCGTCAACTCAACCACCCGGACGCTACCGGCCGGTCGAAGGCCCATCCAGCCGGGCCACCGCTCGTCCGGCCTGCGGCGGCCGGGGGTGGGCGGCATGGGCCGTCACCTGTTCGGTCAGCGCCGCGGCAACGGCGGGCGGGAACGCGCCGGTCTTGCGGGTGCCGAGGTCGACATGCAGCAGCATGAACTCCGCCGTTGCCGCCAGCCAGCCTTCCTCCGCATGCCGCATCTCGTGGAACAGGTGCAGCCGCTTGGCATCGGCGCCGAGCAGAAGCGACTCGAAACGCAGCGGCGTCCCCTCCGTCACCTCGCGGGCGTAGGTCAGGTGGGCGTCGACGACGAAGACCGACCGGTTCTCCGCCGCCACATAGGCCTTGCCGATCCCGAACCGGTCGAGCACGGCGTCCGTCGCATGGTCGAAGGCCAGCAGGTAATAGGCGACGTTCATGTGCCCGTTGTAGTCGATCCACTCCGGGCGGACGGTTTCGCGGTGCAGGGTCAGGGGGGTGGTGGGGGTCATTGAGGAGATCCGCCAGCAGTCGAAATGTGGAGCGAGATTCTATCCCGAACGGCTTCTATTTCATCCAACCAACCAAGCACCTCCTCCGCAGTCGGTTCATCGGACACTTCGCCCGCCTCGCCCGGATACCGGTACAAGGTTGCGAATGCGGTGAAGCGCCCGAGAGTAGACAGGCTCGCCCTGATTGGCAGATCACGCGAAATGCGCATGACAAGTGCATCGATATCGTGGGAACGGGGCACGTCCAGGTCCAACCAGACCGGCACCCCCTTGACCAACTTCTCGGCAGCTTGCTGGCAATGATAGGTGGCAGCAGTAACGACGGGGTCGGAAACGGACAGGCAAGCACGGCCGGCGCGCGGATCGACAGATGCCGTTTCCAGCCATGCCTCCGGTCCAACTCTAAGCCCCATAGACCCGCACCCCTTCATGCGTGGCCTTGTAGCTCAGCGTGCCGACCTGATCCCTGTTCGCTTCGAAAAATGAACGCCTGCATGGCACGATGTCCGCCGGAATGCCGGTCCCGGACTTGGCTGCATGGGCGAACACGGCCGACCGCCGTTCCTTCGGCGCATCGTCGGGGACGATCACCAGCAGGTCGTAGTCGCTATCCTCATCGAAGCCCGGCTGCCGAACAGGTAGACGGCTTCCGGCTCCAGAGCCGGCACGATCCGGTCCAGCAGGAGTTGCAGCTTTTCGTCTTTCCGTGCGTCGACCGTGCCCATGAAAATCCTCCGCCGCCCATCCTAACACGGAACGGGCGGCTGAGGATCATCGCTCAAACAGCGGGAATCACACCGAGAAGTACTTGGCCCGCGGGTGGTGCAGGACGATGGCCGACGTGCTCTGCTCCGGGTGGAGCTGGTCCTCGTCCGACATCTCGATGCCGATCCGGCCGGCGTCCAGCAGCTTCAGCAGCTGTTCCTGGTCCTTCAGGTTCGGGCAGGCCGGATAGCCGAAGCTGTAGCGGCTGCCGCGGTAGGATTGCTGCAGCAGCTTCTCCTTATCGCGGCTGTCCTCGGCGCCGTAGCCCAACTCCGCGCGGATGCGGGCGTGGACATATTCCGCCATCGCCTCGGTCATCTCCACCGACAGGCCGTGCAGGTAGAGATAATCCTGATAGCGGTTCTCGGCGAACCACTCGCGCGCCACCTCGGCGCAATGCTGGCCCATGGTGACGACCTGCAGGCCGATCACGTCACGCTCCGGATCGGTGACGTCGCGCAGGAAGTCGGCGATGCAGTCGCCATCCTCCTTGGCCTGACGCGGCAGCGAGAAGCGGGCGGCCTCGGTGGTGCCGTCCTCCTCGAATAGGATGACGTCGTTGCCGTCGGCCGCCGCCTTCCAATAGCCGTAGACGGCGGTCGGACGCAGGATTTCCTCCTTCGCCGCGATCTGGAGGATGCGGTCGAGCACCGGCCGCAGCTCCTTCTTCGCCCACTCCTTGAACTCCTCGAAGGACTTGCCGTCCTTCCGGTAGCCCCATTGCAGCTGATAGAGCATGCGCTCGTTCAGGTAGGTGACCAGCGTCTTCAGCGGCACATGGTCGATCAGCTTCGGCCCCCAGAAAGGCGGGGTCGGCACCGGCACGCCCTCGGCCAGCCGGTGGCGGCGGGCGCGGACGGCGTCCTTGTCGACCGGGCCGGTGGCGGCGCTGGTCGCCTGCCCCAGCACGCGGCGGCGGTTGGTCGCCTTGCCGGCGCGCTTGGCCTGCTGGATGGCGAGCTGCTGGTCGAAGCTGCCCTCGACCACCTTGTCCATCAGGGTCAGCCCGTCGAAGGCATCACCGGCGTAAGCGACGCGGCCGGAACCGTAAGAGGCCACGCAGTCGCCCTCGACATAGGCGCGGGTCAGGGCGGCGCCGCCGAGCAGGACCGGCACCTCCAGCCCCTCGCGGGTCATCTCCTCCAGATTCTCGCGCATCACCACGGTGGATTTCACCAGCAGGCCGGACATGCCGATGGCGGTCGCCTTGTGCTCCTTGGCGGCCTGGATGATGGCGGTCACCGGCTGCTTGATGCCGAGGTTGACGACCTTGTAGCCGTTGTTGGTCAGGATGATGTCGACGAGGTTCTTGCCGATGTCGTGGACGTCGCCCTTCACGGTGGCGAGAACCAGCGTGCCCTTCTGCTGGCCCTCGACTTTCTCCATGTGGGGTTCCAGCCACGCCACGGCAGCCTTCATCGTCTCGGCCGACTGGAGAACGAAGGGAAGCTGCATCTTGCCGGCGCCGAACAGCTCGCCCACCACCTTCATGCCGTCGAGCAGATAGGTGTTGATGATCTCCAGCGGCGGATGGGTCTTCATCGCCTCGGCGAGGTCATCCTCAAGGCCGGTGCGGTCGCCGTCGACGATGCGCTCCTTCAGCCGTTCCTCGACGGTCTCGGCGCGGGCCTTCTTCTTGGCATCGGCAGCCTTGCGGCCTTCGAACAGGGCGATGAATGCCTGGAGCGGGTCGTAGCCTTCCGCACGGCGGTCGAAGATCAGATCCTCGGCGGTCTTGACCTCCTTCTCGGGGATCTGGTGCAGAGGCAGGATCTTGGAGACGTGGACAATGGCGCCCGTCATCCCCTTCTTCACCGCATGGTCGAGGAAGACCGAGTTCAGCACATGGCGCGCCGCCGCGTTGAGGCCGAAGGAGACGTTGGACAGGCCCAGGATGATCTGGCAACCGGGCATCTCGCGGGCGATCGCCTCGATGCCTTCCAGCGTCCAGATGGCGAGCTTGCGGTCGTCCTCGTTGCCGGTGGCGATGGTGAAGGTCAGCGGGTCGAACAGCAGGTCGGACGGGGCGAGGCCGTACTCGTTCACCGCCAGATCGTAGAGACGCTTGGCGATGGCGAGCTTGCGGTCGGGCGTCTTCGCCATGCCCTCTTCGTCGATCGTCAGCGCGATGACGGCGGCGCCGAACTTCTTGGCGAGCGCCAGACGCTTGCGTGCCGGCTCCTCGCCGTCCTCGAAGTTGATCGAGTTGAGGATCGCCTTGCCGCCATAGAGCGCCAGCGCCTGTTCCAGTACCTTGTACTCGGTGGAATCGATCACCAGCGGGGCGGTGACGGAGCCGGCGAAGCGGGAGATGACCGCGTTCATCTCCGCCACCTCGTCACGGCCGACGAAGGCGGTGCAGACGTCGAGCGAGTGGCTGCCTTCCTTCACCTGCTCGCGCGCCATCTCGACGCAGCCGTCCCAATCGTTCTTCTCCTGCAGCTCGCGCCACTTCTTGGAGCCGTTGGCGTTGCAGCGTTCGCCGATGGCGAAGAAGGCGTTCTCCTGGCGCAGCGTGACCTGGGAGTAGAGCGAGGCAACTGCCGGCACCCAATGGACGGTGCGGCCCTTCGGCGCCGGGCGGTGCGAGCCGGCCGGGGCCAGCTTGCGCAGCATCTGGTTGGCCGCCGCAATGTGCGGAACGTTGGTGCCGCAGCAGCCGCCGACGAGGTTCACCCCATCCTCCGACACGAAGCGCTCCAGCCAATGGGCGAAATCGTCGGCACGCAGCGGGTAGTGCGTCTTGCCGTCCACCAGTTCCGGCAGGCCGGCATTGGGCTGGACCGAGATCAGGCCCGGCCAGTTCTGCGACAGCCAGCGCACATGCTCGCTCATCTCCAGCGGGCCGGTAGCGCAGTTCAGGCCCATCAGCGGCACGTCCAACGCCTGGATGACCGTGGCCGCCGCGGCGATGTCGGTGCCGACCAGCAGCGTGCCGGTGGTCTCGACCGTCACCTGGACGAAGACCGGAGTGTCGGACTTGGCTTCCAGCCGGGCGCGCTTGATGCCGTTGACGGCGGCCTTGATCTGCAGCGGGTCCTGGCAGGTCTCGACCAGGATGGCGTCGGCGCCGCCGGCGATCAGGCCGGCGGCCTGGACATAGAAGCTGTCCTCCGCCGGCTGGTAGGCGATGTGGCCCAGGCTGGGCAGCTTGGTGCCCGGCCCGATGGAGCCGATGACGAACCGCGGCTGGCCGTCCTTGAAGCTTTCAGCCGCCTCGCGCGCCAGCTCGACGGCACGCTGGTTGATCTCGAAGGCCTTCTCGGAGATGCCGAACTCACCCAGCGTCACCGGCGAGGCGCCGAAGGTGTCGGTCTCCACCATATCGGCGCCGGCTTCGAAATAGCCGCGGTGGATGTCGCGGACGATGTCCGGGCGCGACAGCGGCAGGATGTCGGTGCAGTTCTCGTGCCCCCAGTAATCCTTCTCGACGTCGAGGTCGAGCGCCTGGATGCGGCTGCCGAACCCGCCGTCGCAAAGCAGAACGCGGTCACGCAGGGTGTCGAGGATGTGGGGCATGGGAATGCGTCTTGTCCGTTATTTGGCGGGGTCGGGGCAGAAGCGGGTTTAAGCGAGGCCGTGGCGGTTGGCGGGCCACCAGTCCTCGTCGAGAAGCTGTTCCATAGAGTAGGGGCAATCGGCCGGAAGCAGGTCAGAGGGCAGCCTGTCCTGCTCCAACCCTTCCGTCGCATAGTCGCGGCCACGCCTGTATGCCTTGGCGAGGTCGATCTTGCCGCGGAGACTGGGGCTGTCCTCCATGCCGTCATTCGTTTGATCGCGCTGCTCGCGGACGGTGCGGCGCCAGGTGCCACGCGGGTCGGCCGCTGGGGAATATTCCAGTTTCAGCAGATGCTCGATCACACGGACCAGCGCGCTTTCGACCGCGCGCAATTCCGACCGGCCCATGCTCTCGATCTCCTCCGCGACATTCTCCCAGTCGATGGGCGTGTTGATGCGCTCTCGCGCCGCCTCGCGCAGCAGGCGGGCCTGTTCCTCGGTCCAGGCGAGGAAATCGGTGTCGTATCCGATCCGGCTGTCCATGGCATCGCCCTCCCGAGATAGTCCGCCGCCCCAGCATAGCACGGGGCGGCGTCCGGCGCCCTACCCCGCCACCGCCGCGGCAGGCGCGGCCTTCGCCTTCACGCCCAGCATGCGGCAGATGGCGATGGTCAGGTCGGAGCGGTTCAGGGTGTAGAAATGGAAGTCGTTCACGCCCTGGGCCTGCAGCTCCTGGCACTGCTCGGCCGCCACCGTCGCGGCGACGAGTTGGCGGGTCTCCGGGTCGTCGTCCAGCCCCTCGAAGGTCTCGGCCAGCTTTTTCGGCATCGAGGCGTTGCACTTGCCGGCGAACTCCACCGCGCGGGCGAAGTTGGTGATCGGCAGGATGCCGGGAACGATCGGCACATGGATGCCGGCGGCGGCACAACGGTCGAGGAAGCGGAAATAGGCGTCGTTGTCGAAGAAGAACTGGGTGATGGCGCGGGTGGCGCCGGCATCCACCTTGCGCTTCAGGTTGTCGAGGTCGAACTGGGCGCTCGGCGCCTCCGGATGGGCTTCCGGATAGGCGGCGACCGAGATCTCGAAGTCGGCGATGCGCTTCATCCCAGCGACCAGATCGGCGGCATAGGCATAGCCGCCGGGGAACGGCTCGTACCGGCCACCGATGCCGCCGGCGGTTTCCGGCGGATCGCCGCGCAAGGCCACCAGATGGCGGATGCCGGCGTCCCAATAGGTGCGGGCAATGGCGTCGATCTCGTCGCGGGTGGCGCCGACGCAGGTGAAGTGGGCGGCGGCCGGAATGCCGGTCTCCGCCTGGATGCGGCAGACCGTGGCGTGGGTGCGCTCGCGGGTCGAGCCGCCGGCGCCGTAAGTCACCGACACGAAGCTGGGCGACAGCGGAGCCAGCCGCCGGATCGACTGCCACAGGCTCTGCTCCATCTTCTCCGACTTGGGCGGGAAGAATTCGAAGCTGATGGAGGGCAGCGAAGAAATGGGCGCGGTCATGACGGAACTCCGCTGAGCGAGTGGACAAGCTTAGGGGAAGGAATTTGCGCGCCGGCCGCAATGCGGGTGGCCGGCCAGATGGAAACGGTGAGCGGGTCGCCCGGCAGATGCACCACCGGGCCGCAGTCCAGGCCCGACTGGCGGCACCAGCCGGCGACCTCGGCGTCGGCGAAGCCCAGGCGGCGGTGCGCATGCTCCTCGCGCAGGGCTTCCAGGTGATGGGGGGCGAAATCGACGATCAGCAGCAGGCCGCCGGGGCGCAGGACCCGCGCTGCCTCGGCCAGCACGCCGGCCGGCGATTCGGTGTAATGCAGCACCTGATGGATCACCGCGGCGTCGAAGGAGCCGGACGGGAACGGCAGCTGGTACATGTCGGCCTGACGGACGTGGCAGTGGCGCAGGCCCGCCTCCTCCAGCCGGTTGCGGGCGACGGCCAGCATCTCGCGCGACTGGTCTACCCCGATCGCGCGATGGACGCGCCCGGCCAGCACCTCCAGCATTCTTCCGGTGCCGGTGCCGATATCCAGCAGTTCCTCCACCCCCTCTTTCGGGAACAGGCGCAGCAGAGCGGCCTCGACCTCGCCTTCCGCAACGTGAAGGGAGCGGATTTCGTGCCAGCGCGCGGCATTCTCACGGAAATAGGCGGCGGCGGTCTCCGACCGGGCGCGCTTGATGGCGTCCAGCCGCTCCAGATCCAGGATCAGGGTGACGTCGTCCGCCGGGATGGCGGCGACCAGCACTCGCGCCAACTCGGCCGACTGCCCCTTCTCGGCGAGGCGATAGAAGGCGAAGGTGCCCTCGCGGAAGCGGTCGAGCAGGCCAGCGTCGCACAGAAGCTTCAGATGGCGCGAGACGCGCGGCTGGCTCTGGCCCAGGATCTGGGTCAGCTCCGTCACCGTCAGTTCGCCATGCGCGCAGAGCGCGAGCAGCCTGAGCCGGGTCGTTTCGGCCGCCGCCTTCAGCGTCGCAAGCAGATCGTCCATCGCCTCACGTCCGATTCGGGCCAGGGAGAGGGCCAGAGAGGGTGGTGGCCGGCCGATGCACCATGCCCGGCCGCTCCGGATACAGATATAAAGATATCTTTATGCGTCGTAAACCGCTTTTCGCTAAGGGCGACGGCAAAGGCTGCGGACCGGCTCCGCGGGGCCGCTTTCACTGTGCGGTTCAGCGGTCCAAACCGCCCGGACCCAAGCTTTCCGAGGGTTCTGCGGCAAAGCCGCCACAATCGTCGCACCGTTCCGGAGGGCAAGCCCGCGCATACTGGTCAAAAGGCCAAGCCTGTGTTAGGTCAGGAAACGGTGGAAATTCTGCGATATCTCGCCCAATCTTCCCCCCGACCGCGTAGCCACCTTGCCAGGGTTGAGGACTTCGGCCATCGGAGTCTTCGGTTGTGGACAGGACATGCGGCGCCCCGCATCGAGTCGAGCCCACAGATAAAGAGCCGTCGCACATGAAGCTGGCCAGCCTTTCCCGCTCCCTCCTCCGTTCGGCCACCGTCCTGGCTTTCGCCCTGACGGCCACCGCCTGCGCGACCAATCCGGGCGACTCGGGTGCTTCGGATGCGGCCTATCGGGTCAGCGATCCGCTGGAGATCCCCAACCGCTTCGTCTTCGCCGCCAACGAGGCGGCGGACGTGCTGGTGATCCGCCCGGCGGCGGAAGTTTATGTGGGCGTCGTGCCCGATCCGGTCCGCGACGCGATCCACAACTTCATCGACAACCTGATGGCGCCGCTCTACATCGCCAACAACCTGCTGCAGGGCAATGTCGAAGGGGCGACGAACGCCACCGGCCGCTTCATGACCAACACCATCCTGGGCGTGGGCGGCCTCGCCGACGTCGCGACCCAGGCCGGCATCCCGCACGCGCCGGAGGATTTCGGCCAGACCCTGGCGGTCTGGGGCGTCGGCGACGGCCCGTATCTGGTCCTGCCGCTGCTCGGCCCGTCGAACCTGCGCGACACCGCCGGCTATGCCGTCGACACCGTCGGCGACCCGGTCCGCATCTGGGCCTACGGCACCGATCACAAGGGCGCCTACATGACCCGCGGCGTCGTCAGCGCCATCGACCGCCGGTCGGAAGTGCTGAAGGAGGTCGACGACCTGCGCCGCAACTCGCTGGACTTCTACGCCACCGTGCGCAGCCTGTACCAGCAGCAGCGCCGCGCGGCGATCAACAACAACAAGGCGCCGACCACGCCGGAATTCCCGGACTTCTCCACCCAGCAGCCGAAGCCCTGAGACTTCGACCGTGCCGGTACCGCCGCGCCCTGTCCATCCGGTCGGGAACGGCGGTACCGGCGGCGGCCAGTCCGCCGGGCTGGGGCCGCAACCCGGCCGGGATCGCCCCAAAAGCGTTCAGATGCCGCCCAAAGGCCAGATGACCGTTGACAAAGCCGCCGCAACAGCCACTTTTCGCCCTATCATGCTGACACGCCGCCAGTTTGTCGCGTCCGCTGCCCTGCTCGCGGTGAGCGGTTGGGCCGGGCACTCTCTCATCTCCCCCGCCGCAGCGCAGAGCGCGGACCAGGGGGCAGCTTCGTTCATCCAGAAACTGGGGAACGACGCCATCGCAACCTTTTCGGACAAGAGCCTGTCGCGCGATCAGGCGATCCAGCGCTTCCGCAAGCTGCTGTACGCCGGCTTTGACGTGCCGTACATCGGGCGCTGGGTGCTGGGCCGCTACTGGAACAGCGCCAACGAGGCGCAACGGGCCGAATACCAGAAGCTGTTCGAACAGCTGATCGTCAACACCTATGCCGAGCGTTTCGTCGAATATTCGGGCGAGACCTTCAAGATCACCGGCGTCACCCCGGCCGGTGAATCGGACAGCATGGTGACGACGCAGATCGTCCGCCCCAACGGCCCGCCGGTGAATGTCAGCTGGCGCGTCCGCAAGGTCGGCGGCGACTACAAGATCATCGACGTGGTGGTTGAGAATGTCAGCATGGGCGTGACCCAGCGGCAGGAGTTCGCCTCCGTCATCGAACAGAATGGCGGTCGCGTCGAAGGCTTGATCCAGGCGCTGCGCCAGAAGGTCGGCCGCGCCGGCTGACGGCCGGGCGGCAGGGCAGACAACAATCGGTAAAAGGCCGCTTTCCCCGAGGGGAGGCGGCCTTTTTCTTGTCCGGATTGCCGGGACTGGCGCCGACCGCCCGTTCAGAATCCGTGACGCGCCTGCCCGAACGGGCTATCGTTGCGGCGACGCTGCTGTCTTTCGTCATACGGTGGATCCGGGAACCCGACGCCATGGCCGAACGCGATCCGAAAGAGATCGACGAACTCCGGACGATCATCCAGGCGCATCAGGCGTGGTTGAAGCGCCCGTCCAGCGGCCGGCGCGCCGATCTCAGCTTCCGCGACCTGTCACGGCTGAACCTGGAGCGCGTGTCGCTGGCCGGCGCCAAGCTGGCCGGAGCCAATCTCAGCAACACCCGCATGGTGAAGTCCGACCTGTCGCAGGCCGATCTGTTCGGCGCCGATATGGAGGCGGTCAACCTGACCGGCGCCATCGTCACCGGCGCCGACCTGCGCGGCGCCAACCTGCACCGCGCGCTGCTGACCGACGCCAACCTGCGCGGCGCCGATTTCCGCGCGGGCGAACTGGTGGACAACGGCGGAACGGACGGCAGCCCGACGGCACGCGGCACCGGCACGACCCGGCTGACCGAGGCGAAGATGGAGCGGTCGATCCTGGCCGGCGCCAATTTCTCCGGCTGCGACCTGACCGGCGCCGACCTGAACGATGCCGACCTGACCGGGGCGGAGTTGACTTCGGCCGTGCTGATGGGCACCGATTTCTGCGGCGCCAACCTGGACGGGGCCGTGTTCGGCAACACGGTGATGGACCACGCCACCCTGACCCGCACCTTCATCCCCTTCGCCCTGCCCCCCGATGCCATCGTCCGGCCCAGCTACACCGCGATGCCGGTGGCTGAGTTTCTGGATCTGGTGGAGCGGCACGAGCGTTGGGTCGACAGCGGCGGTGCGGAGGGGGCGCGGCTCGACCTCGACCTTGTGTCGGTGGCCGGGGCGGACCTGCATGGACGCACGCTGGCGGCGGCCCGGCTGCGCCGCTGCCGCCTGCCAGGCGCCCGCCTGACCAAGGCCAGCCTGGAAATGGCGGAGCTGTCCTATATCGATCTGGACGAGGCCGACCTGCGCGATGCCGTGCTGCGCGGCGCCACCCTGCGCCGCGCCTATCTCGCGCATACGCTGATGAATGGGGTGGACGCCCGCCCGGTGCCGCTGGCCGGCGGCCGCGACTGGCCGGCCAATTTCGAAGGCGCCGACTTCTCGGACTCCGACCTGCGCGACTCCACCATGGGGCCGGCGGTGGTGCGGGGTGCCGTGTTCAAGAACGCCTTGACCGACCGGTCCGGCATCGACATGCCCGGTGCGTCCAGTCCCTTCCCCCCTCCCCCGCCGGAGGAACGGCGGCGGCAGAAGCGCTTCGTCCGGCCCGGCATGGTCGTCCACACCGACCATGGCAGCTTCCCCGCCCGCAACTGGTCGGTGGGCGGGCTGTGCCTGCTGGCGGTCAACCAGCCCTACCAGCGCGGCCAGACCTTCCGGGCCCGCGTCGTCCTGGCCGACCGGCAGGAGGTGGCCGCCGTCGCCAATCTGGTCGTCCTGCATCGCGACGAGGAGCGCGGCCAGCTGTCCGTTCGCTTCCACCAGTATGGCGACGACCTGAAGGCGCTGCTGAAGACCGCCTTCCTGGAACACCAGAAGATGGCGGGCTGAGGCCGGCAGTCATTCCGACTTCCACCGAACCGTTCGAAATCACAGGATCGTTGATTCTCCGAAACGAACAGGGGGAACGATCCAAAGGACCTCCTGTTTGAAGGGAGCACGCCGGATGGGGGCAAGAGCCCGCCGGTCGACACCCGAAGGAGGCTCCCATGGCAGACGAACAGAAGCCCAGGAAAGTTGGTGTGTATGACGGCTCCGACGGCGGGGCCGGCAGTTCGGGCATGAACTGGATGTGGATCATCATCGGCCTGATCGTGGTCGCGATCGTCCTCTATCTCCTGTTCCGCTGACCCGGCAGCACCCGCCGCCATGACGGCCGACAACGGACCGCCCCTCGCCCGGAGCGCCGACAAGGGCGATGGCGAAGGCGATGCGGTCATTCCCCTGCGCGACGAGTCGGTGACCGTCGGCAAGCAGCGGGTGGAACGAAGCCGCGTCCGCGTCACCACGCGCGTGTCCGAACGCGAAGAGATGGTGCGCGAAGCGCTGGAGCATGAAGAGGCCACTGTCACCCGCGTTCCCATCGACCGGGAGGTCGACGCCCATCCCGGCATCCGCCAGGAGGGGGACGTCACCGTGATCCCGCTGGTCGAGGAAGTGCTGGTGGTGGAGCGCCGCCTGATTCTCCGTGAAGAACTGCACATCCGCAAATCCCGGCGCACCGTCGAGGTCGAGCAGCCCGTCACCCTGCGTTCCGAAGAGGCGGTGGTGGAGCGGGTCACAGCCCCGACCGCACCCGTCCGGTCCCCCAATCAGACCATGTCCGAGGAGTAAAGCCGATGACCAAGACCATCGTCGCCCTCTACGACCACCGATCCGACGCCGAAACCGCCTCGCGCGACCTGCAGGCCGCCGGTCTCGAGTCCAGTGCCATTGAAATCCTGTCGCACGGCGACCTGTCCGGCGGCGGCTGGAGCGACAGGACCGATACCACCACCGGCGACGCCTCGCTGGGTGCGGCAGGCGGCACCGCCCGCACCGACCTGTCCACCGGCTATGTCGCCTCGCCCAACACGGTGCCGCCCGTCGGCATGGGTCTGGGCGCCGGAGGCGGCATGGGGACCGGCACGACCGCGACGGGAGCCGCTGGCTACACGGGCTCCACGACAGGCACCGGTTCGGGCGGCATGCTGACCCGCCTCGCCGGCTGGGGCGTGCCGAACCAGGATGCGCAGGTCTATGCCGAAGGCGTCCGCCGCGGCGGCTCGCTGCTGAAGGTCCGGCTGGACGAGGACGATGTCGACCGCGCCATGGAGGTGCTGGAGCGCGGCAACGTGGTGGATGTCGAGGAACGCGGCAGCGCCTATCGCGAGTCCGGCTGGACCGGCTACGACGAGACCGCCGATTATTATGACGACCGTTCGGCGGAAGAGGAGCGGCTGCGCTATTCGCCGGGCCGCACCGCCACCGAAGGAACCGGCCTGACCGGTGCCGCCGCCGCCATGCGTGACGTGAACACCGAAACCACCCGCACCGGCACGTTCGAACGCGAGGAGCAGATTCCGGTCGTCGAGGAGCAGGTCAACATCGGCAAGCGCACCGTCGAGCGCGGTGGCGTCCGCGTCCGCAGCTATGTCGTCGAGACGCCGGTCGAGGAGCAGGTGCGCCTGCGTGACGAGACGGTCACCGTCGAGCCCCGCCCCGGCGGTATGGTCGAAGGCAGTGCGGACGTTCCCGCCGACGCCTTCCGCGAGCGCACCATCGAGGTGACGGAGACCGACGAGGAAGCGGTTGTCAGCAAGACCGCCCATGTCCGCGAGACGGTCGTGGTCCGCAAGGACGTCGAGGAGCGCGCCCAGAGCGTCCGCGACACCGTCCGCCGCACCGAGGTGGAGGTCGAGGACACGCGGGACGAAAACCTGCGCGACCGCCGCACCGACCGGTCGGACGACGTCACCCGCTGATGGGTTTGACCGTTCGCGGTCATGAAAAAGGCCGCCCCTTCCAGCCGGAGGGGGCGGCCTTTCCAGTTCAGCCTACGGGATCAGCAGCAATCAGCTGCGGACCAGCGGCTTGTACTTGATGCGGTGCGGCTGGTCGGCATCGGCGCCCAGGCGGCGCTTCTTGTCGGCCTCGTAATCCTGGAAGTTGCCTTCGAACCATTCGACGTGGCTATCGCCCTCGAAGGCCAGGATGTGGGTGGCGATGCGGTCGAGGAACCAGCGATCGTGGCTGATGACCACGGCGCAGCCGGCGAAGGCCTGCAGCGCGTCTTCCAGCGCCCGCAGCGTATCGACGTCGAGATCGTTGGTCGGTTCGTCGAGCAGCAGGACGTTGGCGCCGGACTTCAGCATCTTGGCGAGGTGGACGCGGTTGCGCTCACCGCCCGACAGCTGCCCGACCT
>NZ_CAMLJP010000039.1 GCF_946480385.1 uncultured Azospirillum sp. | reverse complement strand
TCCGGCGGTCACGGTCTGCGACGTGAACGTGCTGAGCAGATGCTCCCCCGCCACTGAACGGCCGAACCGCTTCGCAGATCACCAACCTATCACGACATCCCGCCCGCGCCATCCCGGCCGCGGGCTTTTTCATGCCCGAAAGGAGGCACCCATGGCTGTAGCCATCCCGCTCATCACCGCCCTGACGCCTGTCATTGCCGACCTGATCGACAAGATCCCCGATCCGGACGCCAAGGCGAAAGCCACCGCTGCGGCGAATGCCCAATTGGTCGCCATGCTCCAGGCTGGTGACTCGGCGCAGCTCGCCGTCAACGCGGCGGAGGCCACCAACCCGAACCTGTTCGTCTCCGGCTGGCGCCCGGCCGCCGGCTGGGTCTGCGTGCTGGGCCTGCTGGTTCAGACGGTCGGCTATCCGCTGATGGGTTGGGCGCTGTCGATGTGGTCGCCCGGTACGCCCATGCCCGAAATCGATACGAACACCCTCATGGGCCTGCTGGTGCCGATGCTCGGACTGGGCGCCTACCGGAGCTATGAGAAGGCGAAAGGAGTGGCGCGGTGAACCAGCGCTGAAACGGCAGGGACCGCCTCGAGGGACGGCCCCTGCCATGTCAATTCGACAACTACCGTCGAAGTGGCCTCAAGCCGTCTCGACCAGTTCGATCTGCGCGGCGCGCTCGTTCACATTGGTGCGGATCCGCTCCAGCGCAGCCAGCGGAATGTCGATCTTCACGCAGGGCTCCTGAACGCGCGGATCGTCTCCGGGATACAGCGCCTCGTACTCGGCGGCATTGTCGTAGGCTTGGCGGTTATCGGCTTCGAGATAGGTCTCGACAGGCAGCCCCTCGGCATACATGCCGTCATGGCTGTCGAGTTCGATGTGGAAATACTCGATCTCCTCCATCGCATCGACCTGCCGGATCGACGAGCCGTTGATCAGCAGGCGGGCCGAGACACCATACTCGCCGATCAGCAGCGCGTGGCCGGGGGAGATGTAAAGGTCGCGGGTCGGCAACTCCTGGGCGATAGCGCCGCGGGCGATCCGGACCGGCAGGTGGACTTTGCGCTGCTCGGCATCAAAGGAGGAGCCGTCCAGCAGGCGCCGGCCGATCCAGCGGATCGAACGGAACTCTCCCGTCACCGACGACTGGATCAAGTCGCCGATCCTCAAGGTTTCAACGGGCACGTCCCCGAGCGGGGAGCTAACACGGGTGCCGCGGAGCAGGCAGGTCGGCGTCGGAAGGGTCATGGGATACTCGCGCCTTGGGGGTTTTAACAACTCCGCCCGGAGACATTCAGCCCGACACGCAAGCCTTCGTCAGGGTGGAATACAACATATAGGCTAACCAATATGGGTATAGAGAGGCCCGAAATTGCAGCCAAATGTGATGACTTGCGACGGCGGGCTGTTGACCGGTGGCGAAACTACAGCCGGCCAAGCCTGACCGAACGGCCCCTGAGCGCGATGGGACATGGCGCTGACCAGCGATCGGGTGGTCAGGCTCGGCCGGAGGCAGCGAAGGAAATGCCACTATGGGGGTGATGGGGTTAGTGGATCGTCGACGGCAAATCTTCCAGGACCATTTCCATGAGCCGACGCTCTACCCGGATCAGGTATTCACGAGCGGCCAAATCGTGACACTCTCGGCTTAGGCGTCGGACGGTGTGCACGGCACAAACAGCAGCAACGTCGGCGTGGGGCCTAAGCATGACTGTCTCCATCGAAAGTATGATGAAGCATATGCCGAGACGCATAGATGCTGCGAGTCGTTTTTGCAGCGCTGAGCAGCGATGTCACAACCAAGAGTACATATCTGGTTATGCAGGGCCCTGCTCGCCCGCCCCGGACTCGACGTGCGTCAGCCGGGCAACACCTCGCACGGCAGTAGCCTGATGAGAACTGCAGTGTCGCCGCAGCCGTTGATCATCATGGCCGCTGCAGTTGTCAGTTATCGAATGGGCAGTTCGTTTGGCCGTGATGAAGGACAAGCCGCTGCGCGGAAGTGAACATGTACGGAACGAGATAGTAGGTGAACTGTGCCGACTCTCGTGCCCTCGCGAACCGCTTCCGTTCTCGCGCAATGCGGGCACTGCGCCGGCCGAAGGTCTTGGAAACTCAGCGTTTTCATGCTTTTTTGTGGGGTGCGGTAGCGGCGGATTTGGGTTTGCTAAACCGTCATAGGGTTTAAAGCCCTATCGTGGGTTCGAATCCCATCCCCTCCGCCACCTTGCTTGGCAGGCGCCAAGTCGCTGGAATCCCCGGATAAGCGACCTTTAAGAATACCCGCGTGAGCACCGCCCCTGTAGTGGTCGCCGGGTTCGCCTGCTCCATAACGAACCACAATTTGAATTCCTCGTTACGACGCTCCGAATGTCCGGCGCGGTTCCGCGTGTCCACGCGCGGTTATGGCGCCCGGTAATGGTCGCCGTCTTCCCACTGACGTCTCTCGGTCGTGTCGGCGCATCAATCCTGCGGCGCATCAGGGCCGCCTGCCATCATCGGGACCATCGGGAGTTGCCAATCCTCCAGCTTGGCGCAAGTCTACCAAAGGACTGGCCGCATGCCGTGCCGGGGCGCCACGGGTACGCGGAAAGATTGATACGCTTGCGCTGCGAACTGTTCTCATAAGCGGAAAATTAACGGAGGTCAGAGCAGAATAATTGCACTGTCCGGAATTTGGTAACCGTCGCGATGATCTCCGCACGCACTCCAGGAAACTTCGATCATGCCACAGGCGATGCCCGTCGCCTCAACATGGCCGGCCTGCTTTTTGCCGCTATGGTTGTTCTGACCATCGCGTTCGTGCTGTTCATGGCGCTGGAGACGGCCCGGCGGATCGATATGGCCACGGCGGAGCGGACGAAGGACGAGATCGCCGATGCCGTCGCGGACCTCAGCGCCGCGATGGGAAAGAAGGCCGAGGAATACAGCCTGTGGAACGACGCCGTCGACCATCTGATCGTCGACTATGACCCCGTCTGGGCCAACGCCAATGTCGGCCCCTATGCGGAGCGGCTGTGGGGGCTCGACCGCTCCTATGCCTGGAATGGCCGTGATGGGCTGATCTATGCGTCGAAGGACGGAGCCCTGCGCGACGACATGGATGCGGCGGCTCGCGAGACGGCCGATTTGCGGACGGTGTTGGTGGCGGCGCGTGCCACCGGAAAGCCGGTCAGCGGTATCGTTCATATCGGGCAGATCCCCTTCGTCTTCGGTGCGCGGGTGATCGAATACGAACATGGGCATGATCCCCTGCCGCCGAATCCCGACCGGCCGGTCCAGGTCTTCATGACCAAGCTCGACTCGGAACTGGCGAAGCTGGCTAGCTCGCGCCGGATCGCGGATCTGCGCGTGGCCGCGGCAGACGAGCCTGCCCCGGCGGATGTCGTCCGCCTGCCGCTGGAGAGCATCGCCGGGCAGCAATTCGGCGTGCTGACCTGGACGCCGGAACAGCCGGGCCGCACGTTGGTCCGCGAAACGGCGCCCTATGCCGGCGGCTTTGCGCTGGCGCTGCTGGCCCTGCTGTTCCTGTTCCAGCGCGTGCTGCAACGGTTGAAGCGGCAGGAACCGCTGCGCCTCAGCGAAGCGCGGCTGGCCCAGGCGCAGCGGGTCGCAAAGCTGGCCTACACCGTCCATCTGCCCGAAGACCTGCTGGAGGTCTCGGCCAATTTCCGTGAACTGGTCGGTCTGGAACCGGTCGACCTGGAACTGGGCGGTCCGGGCGGTGGGGCCGAACGGCTCACCGTCGGGCGGCTTCTCGACCGGGTGGTGCCGGAACAGCGGCCGGACGTGCAGGACGTCTACCGACGGGCCTGGGCCGAGAACGCACGGTTCGACATCGAATACCGCGTTGCCCGGCCCGACGGCGACCATCTGCACCTTCAGGAGGTCGGGGAGCCCTTCCATGACGCCGACGGCCTCGTGCTGGGGCTGATCACCGCCATCCAGGACGTCACCGCGCGCAGCCGGGCGGAGGAGACGATCCGCCATCAGGCCAATTACGATGCGCTGACCGGGCTTCCCAACCGGCCGCTGTTCTATGACAGGCTGCGCCATGCGCTGCGGCGGGCGACGCGCGACCGGACCTGCATGGCGCTGCTGTTCATCGACCTGAACCGCTTCAAATGGGTCAACGACACGCTGGGCCACCAGACCGGCGATGTCCTGCTTCGCGAAGCGGCGCAGCGGATGGCGGCTTGCGTCCGCGGGTCGGAGACCATCGCCCGGATCGGCGGCGACGAGTTCACCGTCATCCTGTCGCAGATCGGCGACCGGGTGGAGGCCGAAACGGTGGCCCGCCGCCTGCTCGAAAGCCTGGGCGAGCCCTTCCACATCGCCGGCCAGACGCTGCACATCTCGGCCAGCATCGGCGTCACCTTCGCGCCGGAGCAGGGGACCGACCCCGAACTGCTGGTGAAGAACGCCGATGTCGCCATGTATCAGGCCAAGCGGCAGGGGACGGCCAACTGGACCTTCTACGATCCGGCGATGGACGCCGACGCGCTCGACCATATGCGGATGGAAAACCAGCTGCATGATGCCGTGGCCAAGGGCCAGCTGGTGCTGTTCCTCCAGCCGGTGATTGAAGTCGGCAGTGGCCGGTTGGCCGGCGCGCAGGCGGAGGTGCGCTGGAACCATCCCGACCGCAGACTGCTGCCCCCCGCCGACTTCCTGCATCTGGCCGAGGCGAACGGGCTGATTCTGCAGATTGGCACATGGTTGCTCGATGTCGGCTGCCGGCAACTGGCGGGCTGGCGCGACCACGGCGCCGCCGAGCTGCGGCTGACCGTGCCGGTGTCCACCCTGCAGCTCAAGCATTCCGGATTCGGCGATCAGGTCGCCGGCTGCCTCGCCCGTCATGGAGCGTCGCCGGACCGGCTGATCCTTGAATTGCCGGAGGCCGCCGTGCTGGCGCCTTCGGCGGAGATGACGCGGACCATGCAGGCCCTGCGGACACTGGGCGTCACCTTCTCCGTCAGCGGATTCGGCACCGGCTATGCGTCGCTCGGCCATCTGCGGCGGCTTCCGGTGGAGTTCCTGAAGATCGACCAGGGCATCCTGTCGGACATGATCCGCAACCCCGCCAACCAGGGGACTGTGCGCGCCATCGTGGCGCTGGCCCACAGCATGAACCTGACGGTGATCGCCGAAGGGGTCGAGACGGGAGAGCAGCAGGTCCTGGCCGAGGAGGTCTGCTGCGGCTTCGCGCAGGGGGCTTTCCTCGGCCGGCCCATTCCGGCAGAAGCGTTCGATCCGGGTTTCCGCCCGGCGACGGCGGTTCCCGCCGGTGGACGGAGTGAGTCGTTGTGTCCCGCCGGTGATGGCGGAAACTGACAGGCCGCGAGATGCCTGTTTTCGCGCCATAGGGGCCGCTCTCCCGGCCGTCGTCGGCGTGTTGGCGCCCGAAAGCCGGTTCCGGTCCGGCAATGTTCCGAACAATGCGCCGCATTTGCGACAAACCTCTGCGCATCGCACTAGGATGTTCGCACTAAGCATATTAGAATAATCACACGAAGGTAGATGCCTGAAAGTCGGCAACCCGACAGTTCGAAGGGGAGCGGCAGGTGGAGGAACCCAGCGCTACGGCGACGATCGTAACGGCCCTCGCGGGCGGTGTCGGGCTGCTGGCGCTGATGACACTCGTCTACGGGACGATCCTGTACCGCTTGGATGAGCGGCCTCGGACTCGGCAGCTTTGCCTGGGGCTGCTGTTCGGCATCGGCGGAGTGGCCGCCATGCTGCAGTCGGTTTCCATTCTCCCCGGCGTCTATCTGGATGTGAAGGCGGTGCCGGTCGCGCTGGCCGCTCCCTTCGGTGGAGCGCTGGTTGCCGTGCTGGCCGCGGGGATCGTGTCGGCGGCCCGCGTCGCAGTCGGCGGCGCCGGGACGCTTCCGGGGGTGCTCGGGATCCTGCTGGCTGGTTCCGTCGGTCTGCTGCTGCTGCGGCTGGTGCCGGCCGCGGAGTGGCGGAACACCAGACCGCTGCTCATCCTCGGCCCGATTGCGTCCTTCCATTCCCTCAGCATCTTCGTCCTGCCTTGGGAAATCGCGATCCCGGTCTTCATCGATGGTGGGATTCCCATCGCGCTGCTGACGGCAGCGGGCATCCTGCTGCTGGGCACGATGCTGGCGCGCGAGCGCCGCCGCGTCGACACCGAGCATATGCTGCGCAATGCGGCCTTGAGCGATCCGCTGACCGGGCTGGCGAACCGCCGGGCCTTCTTCACATCGATTGACCGGGCCGTTGCCGGCGCGCTGCGTCACGATACGCCGGTATCGCTCCTGATGCTCGACATCGATCATTTCAAGGAAGTCAACGACAGCCATGGGCACGATGCCGGCGACGCCGTGCTGGTGGCGCTCAGCCGTCTGTTCCAGCGCAGCGTGCGGCAGAGCGACCTCGTCGCCCGTTTCGGCGGCGAGGAGTTCGCCATCCTGCTGCCCAACGCGCCGGGCGACGGGGCCTTCCTGCTCGCCGAACGCCTGTGCTGCGCCGTCCGCGACATGAGCATCCCGCAGGACGGTGCGGCCCTGCATGTGACCGTCAGCATCGGCCTCTCGACCCTGAGCCCCGAAATCGTCGGGGCCGACGCCATGATCAAGGCGGCCGACATGGCGCTCTACCGCGCCAAGCAGGGCGGCCGGGACCGGGTCTGCCGCCATCGGGAAAGCTGTGTGAAGGAGCCGGCGCCGGCTGCTGAGTGAAGCCGCTGTCGTACTTTCGTTCGGACGATACCAGGATGCCCCGGGCTGAACCGGAGTAGCGTCACTGCGCGATGGATCACTGGCTGTCTGCACATGCGGAAAATCACATATGAGGTCCGTATAATATAGACACCCTGCCGATGCCATTCGCGTCGGCGCCATCGGGGAGGATGCGGTCATGGCGTGGGATCAGGCGCGGGATCATGGCGCGTCCGGCCGGCGGATAGCGGGCAGCGCGCATCGCAATCTGTTGTTCGGCGGCAAGGGGAACGACACGATCGTCGGCAATCACGGCAACGACTACATGGAAGGCGGTGGCGGCAGCGACAGCTTCATTCTCGGACCCGGTGACGGTTGGGATTGCATCGGCGATTTCCAGGCTGGTGCGGGCGGCGACGTGCTGGACCTGCGGGGCTGGGGCGGGATCGGCAGCCTTGAGGATGTGCTGGCCCACTCCCATCAGGATCGCGACGGGCTGGCCCTCGATTTCGGGGCGCGCGACGGGGTCAAGCTGATGGGGCTGTCGCGGGATGACCTGACTGCCGACAATCTGCGGCTGAAGACCAGCCATGCCAGGGCCAATGCCGTCTTCGCGGCGACGGACACCGGTCATGGCGACGAGCTGTGGGGAACGGACGGGCGCCGGACCTTCCTTGTGCGGGACATCGCTCCTGGCGCGGTTTCGTCGGACCCGCAGGGTTTGGTTCAAATGGGCCGGCGTGCGTATTTCAGCGCAGATGACGGCGTGCATGGCCGCGAAGTGTGGACGACCGACGGAACGCCGGGCGGGACGCACATGCTGGCCGACATCAATCCGGGGGCGACGGGCTCGTCGCCGACGGCGCTGACCGTTGCGGACGGCAAGCTGTTCTTCCGGGCCGACGACGGCCGGCACGGGGCAGAGTTGTGGGTCAGCGACGGCACCGCCGCCGGGACGCACATGGTCAAGGACATCGGCGACACGCGGGCCGGTCGCCCTCCGGATAATCTGACGGCGGTGGGGGACGAGCTGTTTTTCTCCGCCACCGACAGCGAGCACGGCAACGCGCTGTGGCGGTCGGATGGAACGGCGGCCGGAACCGTGCTGGTGAAGGACTTCTATCCCGGAGCGGTCGATCCGCCGATCCCGGTCCCGTTGCCGATTTTTCCCAACCATTTCACGGCGGTCGACGACCGGCTGTTCCTGACGGCGTGGGACGGCACCGGCTCCTACAGCCAGTTGTGGGTGACCGACGGGACGGAGGAGGGCACCGTCAAGCTGCGCGAAGGACTTGGTGAGAATGTGAGGATCGGGCGCATGCAGTATCTGGTCGCCGCGGGAGATACGCTGTTCTTCAACAGTGGCAACGATCTGTGGAAGAGCGACGGTACACCCAAGGGCACGGTCCTGGTCAAGCCGTTCCCATCAGCTGGTCTTTCCGGTCCCAATCAGTTCCTTGCCGTCAACGACAAGGTCGTCTTCAACACCCGCACCGAGCAGAGCGGCTACGAACTCTGGATCTCGGACGGGACGGAGCAGGGAACGCACATGGTCAAGGACATCGCGCCCGGCAGCGCCAGCGCCGCCATCGGAAATCTGACCGTCGCCGATCACAGGCTGTTCTTCACCGCGGATGACGGCGTGCATGGCACCGCCCTGTGGAGAACCGACGGCACCGAGGCCGGCACGCGGATGGTCACCGACAAAGCCCACCGCACGGCCTGGACGCAGCCCACCAGCGTGGATGCGGTCGGCGACCAGCTGTATTTCAGCGCGACGGACTCCAGCCAGGCCGGCGCCCTGTTCCGCCTGGATGTGGACAGCGGCGTGGTGAGGGAACTCGCCAGCTCGCAGCCCTTCACCCTGCCCAGCGGCGGCTTGCTGATCGTCGGTGTCTGAGCCGTCCCCGGCGGGTGTCGGTCGCAGCAGGGGGCATCACAGCATGGGAATGTCGCTGCCGCCGTTCACGATGTCGACGGTGCCGGAGATCAGGTTCTCCGCATAGAGTGCCTCAAGGTCGATGCCGCCGGTGGGGCGCACCGGGCGGATGGCGCGGATCCAGCCGGCGATCGCCTGTTCCTGGCGGCGGCGGATCGCTTCCGCTTCCTCCACGGTGACGGCCTGGAAGGACAGGCTGTCGCCGGGGCGCAGGCGGCCGGCGCGGGCCAAGTCGGCGGAGACCACCGTGGCGATCTTGGCATAGCCGCCGGCGGTCTGGTGATCGTTCAGCAGCAGGATCGGCTGTCCGTTGCCCGGCACCTGGATGGAGCCGGTGACCAGCCCGTCGGACGGGATGTCGGCGCTGCCGCGATGGGCCAGCGCCGGCCCCTCCAGCCGCAGGCCCATGCGGTCGGCCTGCTTGCCGACGCGGTAGGTGGCCGACAGGAAGGTGCCGATTGCGGCTTCGGTGAAGCGGTCCTCCTGCGGCCCAAGCACGATGTGCAGCGGGCCGGCGCCGTAATCCGGCGGCTGCGGCAGTTCGACATCCGAACCGTCCGGGACGCTGTCGCGCGCCAGCGGCAACCGGTCGCCCTCAGCCAGCGGCCGGCCGCCGAGCGGGCCGATGCCGGCGCGCACGTAGGTGGACAGGCTGCCCATCACCGGCGCCAGCGCGAAACCGCCGGCCACCGCCACATAGGCGACGGAGGCGCCATCCACCGCGCCCAGCCGCAGCACGTCGCCCTGCCGTAGCGTGTGGCTGCGGTGCGGGGGCAGCGGTTGCGGGGCGTCGCCCTCGCGCTCCAGCGTCAGCGCCAGCGGGCCGACGGCGGCGATGCGGACGGCGGGTGCATCCACCCGCAGGGCGGGGCCGAGCAGGGCGATCTCCAGTCCAGCCATGCCCTGCGGATTGCCGACCAGCGCATTGGCCAGCCGCAGCGCCAGCGGGTCGAGCGCGCCGGCAACCGGCATGCCCAGCTCCTGATAGCCGAAGCGGCCCAGATCCTGGACGGTGGTGAAGGGGCAGGGGCGGATGACAGTGAGAAAGCCGCTCATCACGCGGCCCTCAGACTTGCGGGGTCGAAGTTTCCGGCGTTTGCCGCCTCGGCGATACTGTCGAAGGCCGCGCGGTCGACCGCCTCGAAACGCACCCGGTCGCCGGCCGCCAGCAGCACCGGGTCGGGCCGCGTGCCGTCATAGAGCGGCACCGGGCAGCGGCCGATCAGGTGCCAGCCGCCGGGGCTTTCCCAGGGATAGACGGTGGTCAGCCGGCCGGCGATGGCGACGGAGCCGGCCGGCACCCGTACCCGCGGCTCCGTCCGGCGCGGCCGTTCCAGCTCGGCCGGCAGGTCGCCCATGTAGCCGAAGCCCGGCATGAAGCCCAGCATATAGACGAAATACTCGACCGATCCGTGCAGCGCCGCCACCTGCTCCGCCGTCAGGCCCAGCGTCTCGCACAGTTCCGCCAGATCGGGGCCGAGGTCTGGGTCGTAGCAGACGGGCAGGCGCCACAGCCGGCCTTCCGCCGGGGCGGCGGCGCTGCCGGCCAGCGCCGCCTCGACCGCCGCCTGCATCTCGCGCCGGCCGGTCGCGACGGGATTATAGACCACCAGCAGCGAGCGGAAGGTCGGCACCGTCTCCACCAGTCCCGGCGGCGGGGCGGCCTTCAGCCGGGCGTGCAGGGCCATGACGCGGGCGTTGGTCGCCCGGTCGATGGCCTCGCCGAACTCGACGTTGAAGGCGGTGTCGCCGGCGCTGGTGAAGCGGACGTTCACGCTGTCGCTCCTCACCCGATCATCCCTCACCCGATCATCTTGGACGGCAGCCAGGTCACCAGACCCGGGAATACCCAGAGCAGGACGACCATCAGCACCATCAGCAGGAAGAAGGGCATGCTGGCCTTGCCGATGGTGAAGATGCTCTTGCCGGTCATCGACTGCAGCACGAACAGGTTGAAGCCCACCGGCGGGGTGATCTGCGCCATCTCCACCACGATGATGATGTAGATGCCGAACCACAGAAGGTCGATCCCCGCCTGCTGCACCATCGGCAGGATGACCGAGGTGGTCAGCACCACCATGGAAATGCCGTCGAGGAAGCAGCCCATCACGATGAAGAAGAGCGTCAGCGCCACCAGCAGCGCCGCCGGCGACAGCTGCAGCGAGATGATCCATTCCGCCAGCAGGCGCGGGATGCCGGTATAGCCCATCGCCACCGTCAGGAAGGCGGCGCCCGCCAGGATGAAGCCGATCATGCAGGAGGTGTGGGCGGCGCCGAACAGGCTGTCGCGGAAGGTCGCCCAGCTCAGCGTGCCGGTGACGAGCGCCAGCACCAGGGACCCCAGCACGCCGATGCCCGCCGCCTCCGTCGGGGTGGCGATGCCGACATAGATGGAGCCCAGGACGGCGGCGATCAGCAGCACGACCGGGATCAGCGCGCCGGTGTCGCGGATCTTCTCTGCGAAGCTCTGCGAGGCTTCCGGCGGCGGCACCCGGCCGGGGTTCAGCAGCGACCAGCTGCCGACATAGGCCATGAACAGGCCGGTCAGCACGATGCCGGGAATGACGCCGGCGATGAACAGCCGGGCGATCGACACGTCGGCGGCCACGCCATAGACGATCATGATGATCGACGGCGGGATCAGCAGCCCCAGCGTGCCGGCCCCGGCCAGCGAGCCGATGGTCATCAGCGGGTCGTAGCCACGCCGGTTCAGCTCCGGGATCGTCATCCGGCCGATGGTGGCGGCGGTGGCGGCCGAGGAGCCGGACACCGCGGCGAAGATCGAGCAGCCGACGATGTTCACATGCATCAGCCGGCCGGGCAGCCAGCCGGTCCAGGGCGCCAGCCCCTTGAACATGTCGGACGAGATGCGGGTGCGGAACAGGATCTCGCCCATCCAGATGAACAGCGGCAATGCCGTCAGCGTCCAGGAGGTGCTGGCGCCCCAGACGTTGGTCGCCATCACCATGCCCACCGGTCGCGCGGTGAACAGCGCCATGGCGACGAAGCCGACGCCGGCCAGCGCCAGCGCCACCCAGACGCCGGCCCCCAGCATCAGGAACATCGTCACCACGACGACGATGGATGCGGTCGTCTCGTCCATCGCTCAGCCCTCGCTCTGCATGCCGGCATGCTGGTAGGAGGCGTCGCGCCCCTGCAGCACGGCCAGCAGGTCGTCGATCAGGGCGATGACCAGCACCACCAGACCCGCCGCCATCAGCGCCTGCGGGATCCACAGCGGGATCGGCAGCACGCCCTGGCTGAGATCGCCGAAATCATAGGAATCATAGGTCATGCGCACCCAGTACCAAGCGAAATAGGCGCTGAGCGCGGTGGCGAAGCCCAGGCACAGCAGCTCCAGCGCCCGGCGCGGGCCGCCGCGGAGCCGGTCCACCAGCACGCCGACGCGGATGTGGGCGCCGCGGCGCAGCGCCGGCCCCAGCATCAGGAAGAAGGACGCGGCCATGCAGTAGCCCGCCAGCTCGTCGGCGCCCGGCACCATGCGGTCGAACAGACGGCTCGCCACCTGGGTGACGATCAGGACGGCGATGGCGGCGAGCGAAACCGCGCCCAGAATCTCGGCGGTTCGGTAAAGGATGGACAGTGCGGTGCGCATGGCGCAACCACCTCCTGCGGTCGGTCTGTCGGACGGGGGGCGGAACAGGCGTCGGAAAGCGGGATGCCCGGCCGGCCGGCCCTTGCTGCTGGCGGCCGGCCGGGTCCCCTGCGCTTTACTTGCGATAGGCGGCGATGATCGCCTCGCCGTCGGCGCCGGCGGCCTTGATCCATTCCTCGGTCATCGTCTTGCCGATGGCGGACAGCCCTTCCTTCAGCTTGTCCGACGGCGGCAGAACCTTCATGCCGTTGTCCGACATGGTCTTGTTCAGCTCGGCCGTCTTCTTCTCCCATTCCGACCAGCCCTTGGCCTCGGCCTTCGCCGCGGCGTCCTGGATCGCCTTCTGGGAGTTGGCGTCCAGGCCCTTCCAGACTTCGGAGTTGATGAACACCATGTTGCGCGGCAGCCAGGCCTGGACGTCGTAATAGACCTTCACGAAGTCCCAGGCCTTGGTGTCGACGCCGGTGGCGGCCGAGGTGATCATGGCGGTGACGATGCCGGTGCCGAAGGCCTGCGCGACCTCGGCCGCCTCGATCTTCACCGGGATGGCGCCGGACAGCTCGGCGATGCGGGTGGTGGCCGGGTTGTAGGCGCGGAACTTCTGGCCCTTCAGCCCCTCGACCGACTGGATCTCGTCCTTCACATACAGGCCCTGCGGCGGCCACGGGATCGAATAGAGCAGCTTCAGGCGCTGGCGCTCCAGCTTCTTCTCCAGATAGGGCTTGGAGACGTCGTACAGCTTGTGCGCCGCCTTGAAGTCGGTGGCGAGGAAGGGCACGGAATCGAGACCGTAGAGCGGATCCTCGTTCGCCCAGGAGCTGATCAGCACCTCGCCCAGCTGGGCCTGACCGGACTGGACCGCGCGCTTGATTTCCGGATGACGGATCAGCGAGCCGTTGGTGTGGACGGTGATGTTGATCTTGCCGTTGGTGGCCGCCTTCACGTCGTCGGCGAACTGCTTTACCACGACGGTGTGCAGGTTCGTGTCCGGATAGGGGGTCGGCATGTCCCAGGTCTCGGCCGCGGCGGCCAGCGGCCCGGCGGCGACGACGCCCAGGCCCAGCAGGCCGGCGACCACCGGACCGGCGATCCGGCGGGTGAGACGGGATTGCAGCGTGTCAGCGGTCATGATGTTCGGAAGCTCCCTGATTGTTGGCCGAAACGGCAGCCGCCGGCCTTGTGGCCGGTCGGGCGGGAGCGGAAGCCGCAATCCTGAAACGGTTGTGTCCCGGAACGGTGGCTTCCCCGATCCCGCCCTTTCTCGGAATCCAAAGGTTCACCGTTCCGCGCCATCCGTCAAACGTCCTGTGAAGGAGGCGGAAAAATTCAGCGCTGTCCGCAGCTTATCGGCGAGAAAGCCCCAGTCGGTCAGTAGATGCCGGTCAGTAGATGACAGTCAGTAGATCAGCTCGTTCTCGCCGCTGCCTTCGGCCAGGACCAGCTCGCCGCGGGCGGCAAGATCCTTCGCGAGCTGGACCATGTACATCTGCGCCTCGTCCACGTCGCGGACGCGCACCGGACCCATGGCGGCCATGTCCTCGCGCAGGATCTTGGCGGCGCGTTCGGACATGTTGGAGAAGAACAGATCCTTCAGCGACTCCGACGCGCCCTTCAGCGCGGTGCCGAGCTTCTGCTTGTCCACCGTGCGCAGCATCGTCTGGACGCCGGTCGGGTCGAGCTTGGACAGGTCCTCGAAGGTGAACATCAGCGACTTGATGCGCTCGGCGCTGTCGCGGTTGCGTTCCTCCAGCGCCGCCATGAAGCGATGCTCGGTGGTGCGGTCCAGCCCATTGAAGATCTCCGCCAGCATCTCGTGGCTGTCGCGCCGGCTGGTGCGGGCGAGATTGGTCATGAACTCCGTGCGCAGCGTACGCTCCACGTCGTCCAGGACCTCCTTCTGCACCGCCTCCATGCGCAGCATGCGCATGATGACTTCCATCGCGAAGCTTTCCGGCAACTGCGCCAACACGCGGCCGGCATGGTCGGAACGGATCTTGGACAGAACCACCGCAACGGTCTGCGGGTACTCGTTCTTCAGATAGTTGGACAGCACCGACTCGTTCACGTTGGTCAGCTTGTCCCACATGGTGCGGCCGGCCGGACCACGGATGTCCTCCATGATCTGGTCGACCTTGTCCTTCGGCAGGGTCTTCAGCAGCAGCCGCTCGGTCGAATCGAAGGAGCCGACGACGGTGCCGCTCGACGACATCTGCTCGGCGAACTCGACGAACAGGCGCTCGATCAGGTTGGCCGACACCGTGCCCAGGTTCGCCATCACCTGGGACAGTTCCTTGATCTCCTCGTCGTCCATCAGCGAGAACAGCTTGGACGAATGCTCCTCGCCCAGCGCCAGCATCATGATGGCGGCCTTTTCCGGGCCGGTGAGGGTCCGGTAATCCTCACGAACCTTCTGAGCCATTGCTACCCTTCATGATGCGCGATTCCGATAATGCGCGATGATTGCGGCAAACATCGTTAACAAACGATAAGGAACACGCTAGGGGCGTTGCGAAAGGGCGGTGCCGGAACCGAATCCGGGCGGGGCGGTTGGAGGGTGCAGCCCCATCCCCCGCGCGAAAGGTGGCGTCCATGCCCGCCCGTGCCGCCCTTCTGCCGCCCTGTCTCGCGGCTGTCCTGTCGGCGATGCTGCCGGCCTCCGCCCTGGCGGAACGGGCGGTGACGGTTCAGGGATCCGACTGCCAGGTGTGGGACCAGTATCCCGACCGGCGCAAGACCATCCGCTGGTCCGGGGCCTGCCCGAACGGCTGGGGGAACGGTCCCGGCGTGCTGAGCTGGTCCTACGACGGCCGCTATGACGGGCAGGTTGAGGGCAGGCTGGTCGACGGGCGGCTGGAAGGGCAGGCGCGCGTCACCTGGCGCGACGGCCGCCGCCTCGACGGGAACTTCCGCGACGGTCTGGTCTCGGGGCAGGCGACCCATGTCTGGCCCGACGGGCGCGTCTATGAGGGGGAGTGGAAGGACGACCGCCGGACCGGCTTCGGCACGCTCACCTTCCCCAGCGGAAACAAATATGTCGGCCAGTTCCACCGCAACCGCCCGACCGGACCGGGCGAGTTCGTCACCGCGGACGGTCACCGCTATCAGGCGCGGATCGACGCCGGCGGCAAAGTCAGCGCCGGCGCCCCGCTGGACCGCCCGCCGCAATCGGCCGAGGTTCCGTCGGCCGCGGAGCCCAACCCAGCTTCGCCGCCGTCCCGAGTGGGCCGGCCGCAAAAGCTGGAGGAGTGGCTGAACCAGCCGGATCAGATCCTTCGCGACAGGTCGCGGTAACAGCTCCCATCCCGCAACCGTTCAAGATCCCTGACCGGCGCGCCTCCGGCCCACCGCATACGCCACTATGTGAAAATGGATTTACAGGAATTTACCGATCCTGTAACTCTATCGACATAGAGGCCGCGCTGACGCTGCGAAGGGGAGCGGGGGATGGAGCCACCCATTCAGACGGGATCGCTGCTGATCCGCATGCAGAACTGCCAGCAGCAGCTTCCGGCCGCCCTTGCCAAGGTCGGCGCCTGGGCGCTGGCCTATCCCTTCCGCACCGCGACGCTGAAGATAGGCGAGCTGGCTGCGGCGGCGGAGGTCTCCGTCGCGTCGGTCAACCGCTATGCCCGCTTCCTCGGCTATGACGGCTATCCGGAGTTCCGCGAGGATCTGCTGCGCGCCTTCGAATCAACCTTCGCGCCGGTGGAGAAGCTGCGCGTGGTGGTGCAGCGCGACACCTCGAACGCCGAGATCATGCGCGAATCGCTGGCCAGCGACGCCGGCAACATCACCCGCACCATGGATCTGCTGCAGCCGGAGCAGTGCGAGGCGGCGATCCGCCTGATCCGCGAGGCCGGCCGCGTCGTGGCGCTGGGGTTGGGCGACAGCGCCTATCTCGCCCTGTTCCTGGCCGACGTGCTGGAGCCCTATGTCGACAATGTCCACGAAGCCATCGAGTTCGCGGGCACCGAGCGCACCATCCGCCGGCTGATGACGATGAAGCCCGGCGATCTGGTGATCGCCATCACCTCGCCGCGCTATTCGCGCCGGACCATCGAACATCTGCAGCTGTGCCGGGAGCGCGGGGCGAGCGCCATCGCGCTGACCGACGCGCCGGACAGCCCGATCGTGCCGCTGGCCGACGTCACCCTGCTGGCCGGGGCCGACCATGGCGTGCGCCACAGCTCCCCCACCGGGCTGATGGCGCTGATCGTGGCGCTGGGCACCGCGCTGTCGCGCTCCGGTCCCGACAGCGTCAACCAGGCCGCCGACATGGCCGAGCGCATCCTGCCCTATCTCCACGTCGTGCCGAAAAGCAAGCAGCCGACGGACTGAGCCGGGCTTTCCCTTCCACGCGACAAAGAAGCCGAAAAGCGATGACGATCTCCTATTGGAACGGACGTTACCTGCCGCTGGACGAGGTCCATGTGTCGCCGCTGGACCGCGGTTTCCTGTTTGCCGACGGCCTCTATGAGGTGACCGCCGCCTACAACGGTCGCCTGTTCGAACCGGAGGCGCACATCGCCCGCCTGCAACGCGGCATGGCCGAACTGCGCATTGACTGCGCCCTGTCGGCCGGCGACTGGCTGGGCATCATGGAGCGGCTGGCGGCGGAGTCCGGCATCGACGGCGACCTGACCGTTTACCTGCAGGTCACCCGCGGCGCCGCCGCCAGCCGCGGTCACGCCTTCCCGGCCGGCGTCACCCCGTCGGTGTTCGGCATGGCGAGCCCGCTGAAGCGTCCGCCCGCGGCGTGGCGCGACCAGGGCGTCGCCGCCATCACCATCCCCGACATCCGCTGGGGCCGTTGCGACCTGAAGACGGTGGCGCTGCTCGGCAGCGTGCTGGCGCAGCAGGCGGCGACCGACGCCGGGGTGGTCGACGCGCTGCAACTGCGCGACGGGATGGTGACCGAGGGCGCCGCCACCAACATCTTCGTGGTCAAGGACGGCGTCATCGCCACGCCGGTCAAGGACAACCGCATCCTGGAGGGCATCACCCGCATCGTCGTCCTGCGGCTGGCCGCCGAGGCCGGCCTGCGGCTGGAGGAGCGCGACATCCCGGCGGCCGAACTGGAGTCCGCCGACGAGATCTGGATCGCCAGCACCACCAAGGAGATCACCCCCGTCACCAGCCTGAACGGCAAGCCGGTCGGCACCGGCGCGCCGGGCATGGTCTGGCGCCGCGTCTTCGCGCTGTTCGCCGAGAGGCTGGGGCGATGAGCAGCGCCGCTGCCGTGAAAGCGGTCGACACCGCGCCGGCCCTGCTGTCCGTGGAGGGCCTCAGCGTCGCCTTCGACGGCGAGCATGGTCCCGTGCGCGTGGTCGACGATGTCAGCTTCACCGTGGCGCCGGGCGAGACGGTCGCCATCGTCGGCGAGTCCGGCTCCGGCAAGTCGGTGACCTCGCTGTCGCTGATGCGGCTGGTCGATTACGCCGGCGGGCGCATCGTCGGCGGTCGCATCCGCTTCAAGGGGCGTGACGGGCGGGAGCGCGATCTCGCGACGCCGCCGGCCGAAGCGCTGACCGACATGCGCGGCAACGACATCGCCATGGTGTTCCAGGAGCCGATGACGTCGCTGAACCCGGTCTTCACCATCGGCGACCAGATCGCCGAGGCGGTGATGCTGCACCAGGGGCTGGACCGCAAGGCGGCGCGGGCCGAGGCGTTGCGCATGCTGGAGAAGGTTCGCATTCCCGAACCGGCCCGGCTGCTCGACCGCCACCCGCACCAGCTGTCGGGCGGCATGCGCCAGCGCGTGATGATCGCCATGGCGCTGTCCTGCCGACCGTCGCTGCTGATCGCCGACGAGCCGACCACGGCGCTGGACGTCACCATCCAGGCGCAGATCCTGCGGCTGATCCGCCTGTTGCAGGACGAGATGGGGATGGGCGTCATCTTCATCACCCACGACATGGGCGTGGTGGCGGAGGTGGCCGACCGCGTGGTGGTGATGTGGCGGGGCCGCAAGGTGGAGGAGGGCACGGTCGAGCGCATCTTCCAGGCGCCGCAGCATCCCTACACCAAGGCGCTGCTGTCGGCGGTGCCGAAGCTGGGCGCCTTGCGCGGCCAGGATTTGCCGATCCGCTTTCCGCTGCTGGTGGTGGACGATGCCAAGGCGGAGGCCGCGCCGCCGGCCCCGCCACCGGTGCAGGACACCGTGCGCGCCACCGACGCCCCGCTGCTGGAGGTGCGCGACCTCACCACCCGCTTCGACGTGCGCAAGGGCATCTTCGGCTCGCTGAAGGCCCGCGTGCATGCGGTGGAGAAGGTCAGCTTCGCCGTCCGTCCGGGCGAGACGCTTGCGCTGGTCGGCGAGTCCGGCTGCGGCAAGTCGACCACCGGCCGCACCATCATGGGACTGCAGCACTCGACCTCCGGCACCATCCGCTTCGACGGCACCGACACCGCGACGCTGGATTCGAACGGTCAGGCCAAGCTGAAGGAAAAGATCCAATACATCTTCCAGGATCCCTTCGCCTCGCTGAACCCGCGCATGACCGTCGGCTTCAGCGTCGCCGAGCCGATGCTGGTCCATGATTACGTGCCAACCTCCAAGCCGGGCGTGTCGCGCCGCCGCGCCGTCGAGGAGCGGGTCGCCGAACTGCTGACCCAGGTGGGCCTGAAGCCGGAACATGCGCGCCGCTATCCGCACGAGTTCTCCGGCGGCCAGCGCCAGCGCATCTGCATCGCCCGCGCGCTCGCCTGCGATCCCAAGCTGATCATCGCCGACGAGGCGGTGGCGGCGCTCGACGTGTCGATCCAGGCGCAGATCGTCAATCTGCTGATGGAGCTGCAGGCCAAGCGCGGCCTGTCCTACCTGTTCATCAGCCACGACATGGCGGTGGTGGAGCGGGTCAGCCACCGCGTCGCGGTGATGTATCTCGGCCAGATCGTCGAACTCGGCCCCCGCCGCGCCGTGTTCGAGAATCCGCAGCATCCCTACACCCGCCGCCTGATGGCGGCGGTGCCGATCGCCGATCCCAGTCGCCGCACCCGCGACCTGCGGCTGCTGACCGGCGAGATCCCCAGCCCGATCCGCAGCCTCGGCGACGAGCCGGTGGTGCAGCCGCTGGTGCCGGTCGGCGATGAGCATTTCGTCGCGCGCCACGCCGTAGGCGGGGACTTTTAAGTCCGTGGGCGGCGATTTCTGAACCAAAAAACAGGGAGTACTCACGTGAAGCGTTTTGCTCTTCCCCTCCTGGCCGGCCTGCTCGCCGGCACCGCGCTGGCCGGTCCGGCCTTCGCCGCAAAGGATTTGGTCGTCGGCATTCCCGACAACATCACCACGCTGGACCCGGCCGACATCAACGACACCCTGTCGCAGTCGGCCAGCCGCACGATGATGCAGGGCCTGTTCGGCTTCGACAAGGACATGAAGCTGGTCCCGCTGCTGGCCGAGAGCTTCGAGGTCAACGACACCGCCACCGAATACACCTATCACCTGCGCAAGGGCGTCACCTTCCATGACGGTTCGCCCTTCAACGCCCAGGCGGTGAAGACCAACTTCGACCGCCTGTCCAACCCGGCCAACCGGCTGAAGCGCCAGAGCCTGCTGGCGATGCTGGCCGAGACGGTGGTGGTCGACGACTACACCATCAAGCTGAAGCTGTCGCAGCCCTTCGGCGCGCTGAACAACAACCTCGCCCATCCCGGCGCCATGATCCACAGCCCGAAGGCGCTGGAGACCTATGGCAAGGAGATCGGCCGCCATCCGGTCGGCACCGGCCCCTACAAGTTCGTCAGCTGGGAAGCGGATACGCTGAAGGTCGAGAAGAACGACAAGTATTGGAAGCAGGGCCTGCCGAAGATCGACCACGTCACGCTGAAGAGCGTGCCGGAGAACGGCAGCCGCATCGCCATGCTCCAGACCAACGAGGCGCAGTTCATCTATCCGCTGCCGCCCGAAATGGTGAAGATGGTGGAAGCCAACACCCAGCTGGAGGTCATCGACGCCCCGTCGATCATCGCCCGCTATGTGGCGATGAACACCATGAAGAAGCCGTTCAACGACCCGCGCGTCCGTCAGGCGCTGAACTACGCCATCGACAAGAACGCCTACGCGAAGGTGGTCTATCGCGGCTACGCCGGCCCGCTGGATTCGGCGATCCCGCCGAAGCTCGGCTTCCACGTCACCCAGCCGAACCAGTACACCTACGATCTGGCCAAGGCGAAGGCGCTGCTGGCCGAAGCCGGCTATCCGAACGGCTTCGAGGCCGAGATGTTCGGCCGCAACAGCACCAACTTCATCCGCGGCATGCAGTTCGTCCAGCAGCAGCTGTCGCAGATCGGCGTCAAGCTGACCGTCACCCCGCTGGAAGCCGGCGTCGAGACCGCCCGAGTCTGGGGCGTAGAGAAGCCGGAGGACGCCACCGTGCAGATGCAGTATGGCGGCTGGTCGGCCTCGACCGGCGACGCCGACTGGGGCCTGCGCCCGCTGCTGTGGGGCAAGGGCTTCCCGCCGAAGTTCTTCAACGTGGCGTACTACAAGAACGACACGGTCGACGCCGCCATCGAGACCGGCATCGCCACCGCCGACACCGCCAAGCGCGCCGAGGCCTATCGCGTCGCCCAGGAGCAGATCTGGAAGGACGCGCCGTGGATCTTCCTCGGCGTCGAGAACCTGCTGGCCGGCAAGTCGAAGAAGCTGACCGGCTTCTATTACGTCGCCGACGGCGGCCTGCAGATGGAAGAGGCTGATCTGCAGTGATGTGAAAAATCGCCCTCTCTCCTCCGGGGAGAGGGAGGGGACCCACGCCGAAGGCGTGGGGAGGGTGAGGGGGCCGGCGCGCAGGGCGCGCCGCGAAGGGGCATACTGCCACTTCGCCATCCCCTGGCACGGGCTGATGCCCGTGCTGCCCCCTCACCCTAACCCTCTCCCCAGGGGGGAGAGGGGATTTTTCGTCCGCACCTCCAGGCCCTCCACCAGGACCTCTGCCCCATGCTGAAATATCTCGTCGGCCGTCTTGCCGGCATCCTGCCGGTTCTGCTGGTGATTTCCGTCTTCGTCTTCGGCTTCGTCCATCTGCTGCCGGGCGATCCGGCGCGGCTGGTTGCCGGGCCAGATGCGACCCAGCGCGACGTCGAACTGGTGCGCCAGGATCTCGGCCTCGATAAGCCGCTGTGGGTGCAGTATGGTCGTTTCCTCGGCAATGCGGTGCAGGGCGAGTTCGGGCGGTCGATGAAATCCAAGCGGCCGGTGTCGCAGGAGATCGGCGAGCGCTTCATGCCGACCCTCTACCTCACCGTCGTCGCCATGATCTGGGCGACGCTGGCCGGGCTGCTGATCGGCGTGGCGTCGGCCACCAAACGCGGGCGCTGGCAGGACCATGTCGGCATGGTGGTGGCGGTGTCGGGCATCGCCTTCCCGTCCTTCTGGCTCGGCCTGCTGATGATCGACCTGTTCTCGGTCAAGCTCGGCTGGTTGCCCACCAGCGGCTATGGCACGTGGCAGCATTTCGTCATGCCGTCGCTGACGCTCGGCCTCGGCGTCGCCGCGGTGATGGCGCGCTTCACCCGCTCCGCCTTCATCGAGATCGCCCGCGAGGATTACGTCCGCACCGCGCGGGCCAAGGGCGTCCCGGCCCGGCTGGTGGTGTGGAAGCACACGCTGCGCAACGCGCTGATCCCGATCATCACCATGGTCGGTTTGCAGTTCGGCTTCCTGCTCGGCGGGTCCATCGTGGTCGAGACGGTGTTCTCCTGGCCGGGGCTGGGCCGGCTGCTGGTGGATAGCGTCAATTACCGCGACTACACCGTCATCCAGGCCGAGATCCTGCTGTTCTCGCTGGAGTTCATCATCATCAACCTGCTGGTCGACGTGCTGTACGCCCTCGCCAACCCCGAGATTCGCTACTCATGACCACGACAGACGCAACCGGCGTGGCCGCCGCAACCCACGAAGCCGTCCGTTCGCCGCTGCGCGAGTTCTGGCGCAAGTTCCGGCGCAACCGCACCGCCATGGCCGCCGGCATCTGCCTGGCAGCACTGGCGCTGGCGGCGGCGGCGGCGCCCTGGATCGCGCCGTTCGATCCGGCGGCCTTCGATTACGACCGCATCCTGGAAGGCCCGTCGGCCGACCATTGGGCCGGCACCGACGCCTATGGCCGCGACATCTTCAGCCGCATCCTGTGGGGCGCGCGCATTTCGCTGTCGGTCGGTCTGCTGTCGGTGCTGCTGGGCGGGGCGGCCGGCGTGGCGCTGGGGCTGATCGCCGGTTTCCGCGGCGGCTTCATCGACAGCCTCATCATGCGCGTCTGCGACGTGCTGCTGGCCTTCCCCGGCATCCTGCTCGCCATCGGCATCGTCGCCATCCTAGGGCCGGGCATTGAGAACGTCATCTATGCGGTGGCGATCTTCAGCGTGCCGGTCTTCGCCCGCCTCGTGCGCGGCAGCACCCTGTCGCTGAAGCGCGCGGTCTATGTCGACGCCGCCCGCGCCATCGGCGTGCGCGACCGGCTGCTGATGGTCCGCCACATCCTGCCGGGCACGCTGCCCAGCGTGATCGTCTATGTCTCCATGCGCATCGGCACCTCGATCCTGACCGCGGCGAGCCTCAGCTTCATCGGCCTCGGCGCCCAGCCGCCCAGCCCGGAATGGGGCGCCATGCTGGCCGACGGCCGCAGCTACATCGGCGTCGCCAGCCACGTCACCTTCTATCCCGGCCTCGCCATCTTCCTGACGGTGCTGGCCTTCAACCTGCTCGGCGACGGACTGCGCGATGCCCTCGACCCGAAACTCCGCTGAGGACGGCAAGCGCGCGCGGGCCTTCGGGCTCGCCTGCGGCCGGCTGACGCCGGGGCCGCGCAACGCCATCACCGACGTGTCCGGAGTGCGCGTCGGCCACGTCACGCTGGATGAGGGCGCCGTCCAGACCGGCGTTACCGCCATCCTGCCCCATGCCGGCAACCTCTACCGCGACAAGCCCGTCGCGGCGGCGGAGGTGCTGAACGGCTTCGGCAAGAGCGTCGGCCTGATGCAGGTGGAGGAACTCGGCGCGCTGGAAACGCCGATCCTGCTGACCAACACCCTGTCGGTCGGCACCGCGTCCACCGCGCTTGTCCGCCACGCCATCGCCGCCAATCCGGACATCGGCCGCACCACCGCCACGGTCAATCCGGTGGTGATGGAGTGCAACGACGGTCCGCTCAACGACATCCAGGCGCTTGCGGTGACCGAGGCGCACGCCGCCGCCGCCCTGGCCGCCGCGCTGTCCGAACCGGACGGTGCGGAGGTCGCGGTCGGCTCGGTCGGCGCCGGGCGCGGCATGTCCTGCTTCGGCTTCAAGAGCGGCATCGGCACCTCCTCGCGCCGCCTCAAGCTGGACGGCACGCGCCATCACCTGGGCGTGCTGGTCCTGGCGAATTTCGGCCGGCCGGGGGAACTGCGCCTGCCAGACGGCCGACGGGTCGCCGTGCCGGAAAGGGACGACGCGCCGGAAAAGGGCTCCGTCATCGTCATCGCCGCCACCGACGTGCCGCTCGACCACCGCCAGCTGCGCCGGGTGATCCGCCGCGCCGGGGTCGGGCTGGCGCGGGTGGGATCCTTCTGGGGCCATGGCAGCGGCGACATCGCGCTCGGCTTCACCACCGCCAACCGCATCGACCATGACGAGCGGGCCGACATCGTGGCCCTGCGCATGCTGACCGAACGCCGCATCGACAGCCTGTTCGAGGCGATGGCCGACGCGACGCAGGAAGCCGTTCTCGACGCGCTGGCCGCCGCCACGCCGGTGGTCGGCCGCGACGGCGCCACCCGGCCTTGCCTGTCGGACGCGCTCACCCCCGATCTGCTGACCTCCGGGAGCACAGAGTGAAGATCTACATCTCCGCCGACATCGAGGGGGTGGCCGGCGTCGTCTCCCAGCAGCAGGTGACGCAGGGCAACCCCGAGTATGAGCGCGCCCGCCGCCTGATGACCGCCGAGGTCAACGCCGCCATTGAAGGCGCGCTGGAAGCCGGGGCGAGCGAAATCCTGGTCAACGACAGCCACGGCCCGATGGTCAACCTGCTGCCCGACGAGCTGCACCCGGCCGCCGAGCTGATCCTCGGCCGCCCGAAGCCCATCGGCATGTTCGCAGGGCTGGAGCCGGACGCGGCGGGCGTGATGTGCGTCGGCTTCCACACCTCGGCGCGCCAGTACGGCATCCTCGCCCACACCACCAACAGCTTCGCCTTCGGCCGCGTCCGGGTGAACGGGCTGGAGTTGGGGGAGGCCGGCAATTACGGCGCCTATGCCGGGGAGATCGGCGTGCCGGTGATCCTGCTGAGCGGCGACGACCGCTTCGCCGCCGAGATGGAACCGCTGTTCCCGGACTCCGAGCGCGTGGTGGTCAAGCAGGCGCTCGGCCAGCGTGCCGCCCGGTCGGTAGCGCCGTCGGTGGCCCGCGACCGCATCCGCGCGGCGGCAACCCGCGCCGTCCGCCGTGCAGCAGACATCCCGCCCTTCCGCGTTCCGCCCCAGAACGAAGGCGCGCCCTACCGGTTGGAGATCGAGATGAACAGCCCGGCGCTGGCCGATCTGGCCTCGCTGATCCCGGTGTCAGACCGCCTCGACCCCGTCACCATCCGCCTGCCGGCCGCCAGCATGGCTGCCGCACTGGGCTGGATCAACACCCTGTCGGCCATGTCGGCCACCCTGCGCTGAGACCCGCACCCATGTCCTTCACCCACCCGCAGCCCTTCGCCCTTGCCATCCACGGCGGCGCCGGCACCATCAAGCGCAGCGCCCTGACCCCGGCCCTGACCGAGGGCTATCACGCCGGCCTGCGCCGGGCGCTCGCCGCCGGGCACGAGGTGCTGGCCGACGGCGGCAGCGCGCTGGATGCCGTGACAGCCGCCGTCATGGCGCTGGAGGACGAGCCGCTGTTCAACGCCGGCCGCGGCGCCGTCTTCACCGCCGAGGGCGTGCAGGAGATGGACGCCGCCATCATGGACGGCCGCGACCGCTCCGCCGGTGCGGTGGCCGGCCTGTTCGGCCCGCGTAACCCCATCCTGGCCGCCCGCGCGGTGATGGAGCACACGGAGCATGTCCTGCTGATCGGCGAGGGCGCGCTGGACCTCTGCCGCCGCCAGGGTCTGGCGATGGAGGAAGCCCCCTATTTCTTCACCCAGCCGCGCTGGGACGCCCTGCAGGCCGAGCTGATGCGCCGCCGCTCCGGCGCGCCCGACGACGGCGACGAGCAGCGCCGCCACGGCACCGTCGGCGCCGTCGCCCGCGACCGCGACGGCAACCTCGCCGCCGCGACCTCCACCGGCGGCATGACCGCCAAGGCCAAGGGCCGCGTCGGCGACAGCCCGGTGATCGGCGCCGGCACCTTCGCCGACAACATCACCTGCGCCGTCTCCGCCACCGGCCACGGCGAGCATTTCATCCGCCGCTGCACCGCCCACGAGATCGACGCCCGCATGCGCTGGGCCGGCCAGAGCCTGGAGCGCGCCGCCGGCGACGTGGTGGACGAGCTGGGCGTGATCGGCGGCTCCGGCGGCCTGATCGCCATCGACCGCGATGGCCGGGTGGCGCTGCCCTTCAACTGCTCCGGCATGTACCGCGGCGCCATCGGGCCGGAGGGGCTGCCGATGACGGCGATCCACCGCGAGGAGTTCCGCATCGGCTGACACTCCATCGGAGCACCCCGGCGGGTGCCGCTGCCCCTCTCCCCCGCTGGACAGGCGGGGGCCGGCGTCCCACGTTGCTGCTGCTCCAGTGCAAAGCCCGGAACGGAGGATGACGGCATGCGTGCGATGGTGATTTCGCGGTTCGGCGGCCCCGACGTGTTCGAACTCCAGGACCGGCCGCGCCCGGTCGCCGGGCCGGGCGAGTTGCTGGTGCGGGTGGTGGCGTCGGGCACCAACCCGGTGGACGCCAAGATCCGCCAGGCCGGCAGCTGGGCCGGCATCCCCTTCCCGGCGGTGCTGGGCTACGACGTGTCGGGCGTGGTGGAGGAGGTCGGCCCCGGCGTGACCGGCTTCAAGGCCGGCGACGAGGTGTTCTACACGCCGGAGATCTTCGGCAATCCCAACGGCAGCTATGCCGACTACACCGCCGCCGCCGCGTCCATCGTCGCGCACAAGCCGTCGGGCCTCAGCCATGTCGAGGCGGCGGGCATCCCGCTGGCCGGCGGCACGGCGTGGGAGGCCATCGTCCGTCGTCTGGCGGTGCGGCCGGGCGAGACGGTGCTGATCCATGGCGGGGCCGGCGGCGTCGGCAGCTTCGCCATCCAGTTCGCCAAGGCGGCCGGCGCCCGCGTGCTCGCCACCGCCAGCAAGGCCAACCACGAGGCGATGCGCGACCTCGGCGCCGACGTGACGCTCGACTACCGCGACACCGACGTGATGGACCAGATCCTGCGCGAGGCGGGCGGGGCGGGTGTGGATGCCGCCTTCGACACCGCCGGCGGCAATGTGCCGATGAGCACCCATGTGACCCGCCCCTTCGGCTGCATCGCCACCATCCTGCCGCCGACCGGCGACCTCGACGCGCTCTATGTGAAGAACCAGACCCTCTACGGCACCTTCCTGACCCGCGAGGGCGCCCGCCTGCGCGAGATGGCGCCGCTGTTCGAACGCGGGCAGGCCAGGGTGATCGTCGACGAAGTCCTGCCGCTGGAGCAGGTCGGAAAGGCGCATGAACGGCTCGATTCCGGCCACGGCCGCGGTAAGATCATCCTGCAAGTGGGCGCCTGACGCCCGCAAGAGGCATCTGAAGGGGCGGTCGTTGTGTATATCTGGCTGATCGGTCTGCACGTCGCCGTGGTGACGGTGTGGATCGCGGGACTGTCCGTCGCCGCCATCCTGATCAGCGCCCTGGACCCCGCGACCGCCGCCGAGCCGGGACCGGCCCGCGTCCTGCGCGCAGCCTCCCGCTGGGACCGCCGCGTGACCTCCCCGGCGATGGGGCTCGCCTGGATTCTCGGGCCGACGCTGGTGGTGGTCGGCGGCTGGGGCTTCGAGCCGTGGCTGGTGGCGAAGGTCGCCATCGTCATCGCCCTGTCCGCCCTGCACGGCAAGCTCGCCGCCGGACTGCGCCGGCTGGCCGAACAGGATCCCGCATCGGGTGTCCGCCCGGTCTCCCCGCTGCTGCGCTTCTCCCCGCTGGCGGTGATCGTTGGGGTCATCGCCATCGTCACGCTGGTGGTGGTGAAGCCCTATTGAACACGGGTATGGTGTCGGGCCGGGAAGGTTTCAGCGCGAAAGGACAAGCCATGGCCGTCGCCAAGACCACGATCTGCCTCTGGTACGACAAGGACGCCGAGTCCGCCGCCCGCTTCTACGCCGAGACCTTCCCCGACAGCGCCGTGCACGCCGTCCACCGCGCCCCCGCCGACTATCCGTCCGGCAAGGCGGGCGACGTCCTGACGGTGGAGTTCACCGTCGCCGGCATCCCCTGCCTCGGCCTGAACGGCGGCCCGGCCTTCAAGCACAACGAGGCCTTCTCGTTCCAGATCGCCACCGACGACCAGGAAGAGACCGACCGCTATTGGACCGCCATCGTCGGCAACGGCGGCCAGGAGAGCGCCTGCGGCTGGTGCAAGGACCGCTGGGGCATCTCCTGGCAGATCACGCCCCGCGTGCTGACCGACGTGCTGGCGGCCGGTGGGGACGAGGCCAAGCGGGCGTTCGAGGCGATGATGGGGATGACGAAGATCGACGTGGCGGCGATTGAGGCGGCGCGGCGGGGGTGAGCGGAGGTGTGTCGGGATGTGTTGGCTTGTGACCCGGAGCGGAAATTACTTAATTCGCTTCGACAAATTGAGTCTCAAGTTATCTTCCGATTTGCGGTGTTGACAATTAGGATAAAATTTGCTCATATCGGTATATTATTTCGCGCATTCTTGCGCGATTTTTCGAATTTCTCATAAAAAATGACGTCAAGAGCATGACCGCAGAAATCAAAAACAGTATTATCGATTGCGGATACGCATTTCTACGAAAAATTTACTTGGATCTGAATACTTCTGAAGTGGCATCTATACTTGGGAAGCCTATGGTGCCGTGGGTTGGAGGGCTTGTGCAAAACCTAACTCCGCGAGCTGAATCAACGCCTAATACCTATAGCGGCATTTATGGTCTCGGCCATTTTCCTTTTCATACTGACCTAGCTCATTGGCGTCGGCCGCCGCGATATTTGTTACTTCGCTGTATTAGGGGATATGAAGATGTTAAAACTCTTCTAATAGATGGTAGAGTTATTCTGAGTGCTGTGACACTAGATGTCATGACTAGGGCAATCATGAAACCCCGAAGGCCACAGAATAACGCAATTCACCTTCTTCGTCTCTGTGAGCAGGTTGAGAGCGGCTATCGTCTTAGATGGGATGAAAAATTTCTTAGACCAGCAAGCAGAATTGGGGAGGCAGCAAGCAAACAAATTAGAAGTGTTTTATGCAATACTAGCACGCTATCCGCCGCTCTTATTGAGGTGGGTGACATGCTTATTATCGATAATTGGCGCATGCTGCATGCGCGAACGCCAGTGCAGGTAGGTCGAGAAGATCGATTGATACAACGAGTCTATTTGGAGGAATTATATTGAAGCGCACAGTAATAGCCGGAGACACGCCCGATATCTGGGATCCAGAGGCGCTATTTGTAAAGGCACAGCGTTATATCGAGAATATGCTCAATGTCCATAGTGACCAATGGGAATACGCTCTTTGGTCAAGTCTGTCGCTCGAGTTTCTTGCTAGGGCGGCCCTTGCGAACGTTAGTCCTACGCTATTGGCTGACAACAAAGAGAACTGGAATAACTTATATTACGCCCTTGGCTTCAAGCCTAAAGAAACGAAATTTTCACCCAAATCTATAGCAATCAGTGAGGTCTTTCGGCGGCTTGCGGTAATCATCCCAGAATTCACCAACGAACATGCAGACTTTGGGATTTTGCATACGGGCCGTCGCAATAGTGAACTCCATACAGGTGAGGCAGCCTTTGACGACATAAATGTCTCCACTTGGCAACCTAACTTTTATCGAGTCTGCAATGTCCTCTTGCGCTCGATGAGGATGTCACTTAGCGATTACATTGGAGAAAGCGAAACAAAAGTGGCCGATAAATTAATCGCTGCTGCTGATGACGACCGTGCAAAGGCCGTTCTGGGTGATATCGAGGCATACAAAAAACTTTGGCTCGAAAAGGCTGAGGAAGAGCGTATCACATTGACCCAATCGTCCACTATCTGGGCGACCCGTCAAGCCGGGCATCGGGTAGTGTGCCCGGCCTGTTCATGCCAAGCACTGGTCGTGGGAGAGCCTGTTACGTCGCCGGCAAAAGCGCTTAATGATGACCTGATTACTGAGACGCAAGAGCATTTGCCGAACCGCTTCGAATGTATTGCTTGTGGTCTGAAAATCGCCGGTCTTTCACGGCTTGTGGTGGCCGGCCTTGGGGAGCGATATAAGAAAACTCAGACTTATGATGCAGCAGAGTACTATGCTCCTATGGATGATTACTTCGAATATGAGGAAGACAACAATGAGCCATAGCTAATATTGTCTGTGAATTTGGTGGAGAATTCGTTCAAAATTTTAGCATATCCGTTTGATCTTGGAGCAAAATTAACTTTCATCCCGCGCACACATCATGCCGAGTGCCTCGGCGCCACTTCCTGCAGCGCCCGTGGCTCCCGCTCCGCGCAGGCCGGCAATGCGAGGTGGCGCCGGGTGCGGAAGGTGCAGCCTCACAGCGGACTCATTACTGAAAAGCGCAATCTTGCGGTCCACCTCCTGTTTGCTGGGGCTCTACCCAGACCGACAAGGAGTCCTCCATGCCCAGCACCCCCGATCCCCGCCCCGGATCCACCAACGACCGCACCGAAGACCGCAAGTCCGGTCAGGCCCAGGTGCCGAAGCCGCCCTCCCGCGAGGAGGTCGAGGAGATCAGCCGCTCGCAGGAGTATCTGACCGACGATTGGACCGGCGACGGCGGAAAGCCGGAAGGTTCCGGCCGCTCTCCGGCGTGAAGGGCAGGGGGACGGCCACTTCCCGGACCCGAACGGCGTACGTCCTCCGCCCTCAGGCTTACGCTGTCTGAGAGGTGGACGAATCAGGGAACTTGCCATCCGCCCTCCTGTCGAAGGAAGTCCCCTTCCGAAGCCGGAGTGACCGGGATGCGCAATTTCCTTCCAGCCGTGATGCTCGCGACCGTCCTGCTGCCCGCCTCGGCCGGCGCGCAGGTCATCGATGCAAGCGACGCCGTCTGCCGGCCGGGCGACAGCGGCTGCGCCCGGTTCGTCGGCGACGTGAAGGGCAGCATGCCGAAGCGGGGTGGCGCCAAGCAGCCGGTTGTCATCGGCGCGTCAGTCTACATGCTGACCCCCTGGCAGGCCGAGCGGGAGCGCCGCTGTTTGGCGCTGGCCGGCTGGGCCGAGGCGCGCGGGGAGGGGGCCGACGCCATGGCGGCCGTCATGTGGGTGGTCGCCAACCGCGCCGCCTCGGCCGATCAGCCGTCGCTGCCTTGCCGCGTCGTCGTCGCCGCCGGCCAGTTCGAACCCTTCGCGGTGCCGCCGGTCGAGCCGAAGACGCGGGAGAAGCACGGCAAAACGGCGAAGCAGCGGACCATGCAGCGGGAGAAGGCCGCCGAGCAGGCGAAACTGGCCGCCGATCCGCGTGTCGAGGCGCGGCGCATCCTGGCGGAGATCCGCCGGCAGGCCCGCGTCATCCGGGCCGGCGGCATGCCGTCCTGGCCGAAGCCTCGCCTCGCCGCCGACCAGGAGGCGCTGCACATCGCGCGGGGGCTGGCCTGGAGGCTGAACGACGACGATTTGCCCGATCCCACCGCCCGTGCCTCGCTGTTCTACAGCCCGCCGGCGCAGGCGGCGCTCCGCCGCCAGAAGCCGGACTGGGCGGAGGCGCGGCTGCACACCACCTCCATCGGCGGCCATGCCTTCTACCGCTATCCGCCGCCGCCGGCCGATGCGCTCACCAACACGCCCGCCGATCCGATCGCCACGCTGGTGGCGGAAATCAGCGAATAACCAATGGGATGCGTCGGGTTTCGGGACGGCGGGCGAGGCGATGCGGAGTAAGGCGCTACCGGTTCCGCAATAGTGGCGCATCTACTAACCGCCTGAAATTGCGGATAAGGCCGCGGTATTTTCCACCATGCGGAAAGCAGGATCGCGAATTGCTGCAGATCAATCGGTCTCGTCTGTCGATCTCCTAGGCTGTGCTTGTCGAATGACGATGTGGGTCAAACGACATCACGGCCAACGAGTTCGAAGGGGAGAGAAACGATGAAGGCAGTCGATCTTATGACGCCGCGCGTCATCACCATCGGTCCGGATGCGACCATCGCCGATGCCGCCCGCAAGATGCTGGAGAACAACATCAGCGGCATGCCCGTGGTCGATGCGGCCGGCAAGGTGGTGGGCATCATCAGCGAAGGCGACCTGCTGCGCCGGGTGGAGCTGGGGACGGAGCGTCATCGCTCCTGGTGGCTCGGCATGGTGTCGGGCGGCACCCTTCCGGCGGAGGACTTCATCAAGTCGCACGCCCGCAAGGTCGCCGACGTGATGACCAGCCACGTCACCACGGTGGACGAGAACGCCACGCCGGAGGACGTCGTGCGTCTGATGGAGACGCGGCGGATCAAGCGCGTGCCGGTGGTGCGCCAGGGCGCGCTGGTCGGCATCGTCAGCCGCGCCAACCTGCTGCGCGCGCTGGCCAGCGTCGCGCCGGACACTCCGCCCGCCGCTGCCGATGACCGCGCGCTGAGGGAGCGGGTGGCCGCCGCCGTCAAGGAGCTGTCCTGGGATTCGCGCTCGCACGACGCCATTGTCGTCCGCAACGGGGTGGTCCAGCTCTGGGGCTTCGCCAGCAGCGGATCCCAACGTGACGCCGTGCGCGTCGCGGCAGAGGGCGTCCCCGGCGTCAAGGCGGTGGAGAACAACATCCAGGTCGTTGACGCGGCGGAAAGCGGCGCCTGGGGGCTCTGACCTCGGAGGCCGGGGCGGCGAAGATCAAATCCGCCCCGGCAGCCTCGCCCCGACCAGATGGGTCGCCTGCGCGCCATACTCATAGACGGCTTCCCGCATGGCGCGGCCCGACACCGTCTCGGTGGGCGTGCTGGGCAGCGGCATCTCCGCCTCCGGCAGCTTGCCGGTGATATGCTGGGCCAGGCAGCGGCCGAGCACCGTGCCGGGGGCGATGCCGCGCCCATTGTAGCCGCTGAAGGCGATGACATTGCGGTCCAGCCGATGGAAGCGGGGCAGGTTGTCGCTGGTCATGCCGATCTGCCCGTACCATTCCGCCTCGAACCGCACGGGGCCGAGCTGCGGGAATAGGGCCGCCAGCGACCGCTGCGCCCAGGCCCGGTGCACCGCCGTCCCGGTCCCGCGCAGCGCGCCGACGCTGCCGAACACCAGCCGGCCCTGCCGGTCGAAGCGGTAGGAACTCAGCACCGACTTGGTGTCCCACACCCCCTGGCGTTCCGGCAGGATGGCCCGCTGCATGGCCTCGGACAGCGGCTCCGTCGCCAGATTGAAATAGGGCAGGTGGATCTGTTCGGTGCGCAGCCGCACCCACGGTCCAATGCTGTAGGCGTCGGTGGCGACCAGCACCCAATCGGCGCTGACCGACCCGTTCGGCGTCTTCACCTCCCACTTGGCCCCGGACTGGCTTGCGGATTGAACGGGGCTGCCGGTGAAGATGCGCGCACCCGCGGCGATCGCCGCCGTCGCCAGCCCGCGGGCATAGGCCAACGGCTGGATGGTGCCGGCGCGGAGATCCAGCAGCGAACCGGTGTAGGCGCTGGTGCCGACCTTCTCCGCGGTTTCCTTCGCGTCGAGCAGGCGGACGGGGGCGCCGCGCTTCTGCCAGATCGCCGCACGCTGCTCCAACTCGCGCAGGCCTGCCGCGCCGACGCCGCAATGGAGCGTACCGCTGCGCTCGTCCTCGCAGGCGATGCCGTGTTTGGTGATGAGGTCGAAGACAGTGCGCGGCGCATTGCCCAGCAGGTCTATCAGCCGCTCGCCATGGATCGGGCCCAGGGTGCTGACCAGTTGGTCCGGCATCACCCACATGCCGGCATTGACCAGCCCGACATTGCGGCCGGCGCCGCCGAAGCCGATCTCCACCGCCTCCACCACCACGGCGTCGACGCCGCTTTCGGCCAGATGCAGCGCAGCCGACAGGCCGGTATAGCCGGCGCCGACGATCACCACGTCGGCCCGGACGCTGCCGGCCAGCGGGGATGTGGGCGGTGCCGCCGGTGCGGTGCGTTCCCAAAGCCCGTGCGACCGCGGATCGTTCTGCATCCCCTGTGGTCCTTTTCGCGTCTGTTGCGCTTGCTTTTGTACGCCCGTCATTCCCGGCGGGAAACACCGTCCCCACCGCATCCATGGGCGGAACGGGCCGCCGCAGCCCCGGACAGCTGGGAAGATTGACTTGCCTACCTCCTTCGGCCAAGTGATGTTTGCTCATTCAGTCATTCTGTCCAGGAATGAGATGCAGAGCCCACGCCGTTTCCTTCCCTCCCTGGCCCTGCTCTCGGCGTTCGAGGCGGCGGCGCGCACCGGCAGCATCACCGCCGCGGCCAAGGAACTGTCCCTGACCCAGAGCGCGGTCAGCCGCCAGATCAAGGCACTGGAGGAGTCGCTGGAGGTCGAGCTGTTCCACCGCGAACGGCAGACCATCCGCCTGACCGCCGGCGGCGAGTATTACGTGCGCGAGGTCCGCGACGCCCTGCGCAAGATCAGCACCGCGTCGCTGAACCTGCGCGCCAACCCCTTCGGTGGCACGCTCAGCATCGCCATCCTGCCGACCTTTGGCACGCGCTGGCTGGCGCCGCGCCTGCCGAACTTCCTGGCCGACAATCCCGGCATCACTATCAATCTGGTGACGCGGATGGCGCCCTTCGATTTCCGGCTGGATCCGGTGGATGCGGCGATCCATTTCGGCCGTCCCGACTGGCCGGGCGGGGAGATGGCGCTGTTGCGCCGGGAGACCGTCATCCCCGCCTGCAGCCGGGGCTTGCGCGACCGTTTCGACTTCCGCCAGCCGGCCGACCTGCGGCTCGCCCCGCTGCTGCACCTGACCAGCCGCCCCGATGCGTGGGAACGCTGGCTGACCCTGCACGGCACCCCCGCCGACGGCGTGCACGGCATGCTGTTCGACCAGTTCGCCACGGCGTCCCAGGCGGCCATCGCCGGGCTGGGCGTCGCCCTGCTGCCGCTGTTCCTGATCGAGGAGGAGTTGCGCTCCGGACAGCTGGTGCCGGCGCTCGACCTGCCGATGGAGAGCGAGAACGCCTATTACGTCGTCTGGCCGGCCGAACGGGCGGGCTATCCGCCGCTGGCCGCCTTCCGCGACTGGATCCTGGCGGATACGGCGGACTGCCGAGATGCCGCCGGGTCATGAGCTTTGGTCATGAAGTCGGGAAAAACAATCGCAATCCAGAGCGGTAAATCGTTGCTATAGCAGACGCTTGGAAGGGACCGCACAGGTCCGGCAAGCCATTGCGAGCGAGATTTGGAATGAGCGTCCAGACGATTACCCGTGCCGGTGCCACCAGTGCCGAAGCCATCAGCCCCGATGCGATCCGCACCCTGTTCTCCACCGCCATGTCGGAGATGTATCGGACCGAGGTTCCGGCCTATCAGACGCTCGTCGAGCTGGTGGAGGAGGTGAACGCGGCGGTGCTGGCCGCCGACCCGGCCGAACGTCACCGGCTGGAGTCCGCCGGCGGCCTCGCCCGCATCACCGAGGAGCGCCACGGCGCCATCCGTCTCGGCACCGCGCAGGAGCTGTCGACCATGCGCCGGCTGTTCGCGGTGATGGGCATGCGGCCGGTCGGCTATTACGACCTGTCGGAGGCCGGCGTCCCCGTCCATTCCACCGCCTTCCGCCCGGTGGACGAGGAGGCGCTGAGCCGCAACCCCTTCCGCGTCTTCACCTCCCTGCTGCGGCTCGACCTGATCGCCGATGCCGATCTGCGGCGCGAGGCGGAGCGGGTGCTGGCTGGCCGCAGCATCTTCACTCCCGGCTGCCTCGCCCTGATCGAAAAGGCTGAGGCCGAGGGCGGACTGGATGAAGAGGATGCCGACCGCTTCGTCGCCGAGGCGCTGGAGACCTTCCGCTGGCACAGCCGGGCCAACGTGCCGCTGGACCTCTACAACCGCCTGCACGACGCCCACCGGCTGATCGCCGACGTGGTGTCCTTCAAGGGGCCGCACATCAACCACCTGACGCCGCGCACGCTGGACATCGACGCGGTCCAGCGCCAGATGCTGGAAAAGGGCATCGCGCCTAAGGCCGTGGTCGAAGGCCCGCCGACCCGCCGCTGCCCGATCCTGCTGCGCCAGACCTCCTTCAAGGCGCTGAGCGAGCCGGTCGATTTCCGGGACGGCGACGGTGAGGGCTGGCGCTCGGGTGTCCACACCGCCCGCTTCGGTGAGATCGAACAGCGCGGCATCGCCCTGACGCCGAAGGGGCGGGCGCTGTACGACACGCTGCTGCAGGATTCCCGCCGCCTCGTCGCTCCGGCCGCCGACGGCTCCAACGCCGCGCAGTACATGGCGGCCCTGCAGGAGGTCTTCGCTCCCTTCCCCGACAGCTGGGACGAGATCCGCCGCGAGGGGCTCGGCTACTTCGCCTATTCGCTGACCGAAGCGGGGCGCAGCAACCCGCCGGCGCCGGGCAGCGATCTGGAGACGCTGATCGAAACCGGCCTCGTCCGCTTCGATCCGGTGGTGTACGAGGATTTCCTGCCCGTCAGCGCCGCTGGCATCTTCCAGTCCAACCTGGGCGACGATGCGCAGCAGGACTTCACCGCCAGCCCGAACCAGCAGCGCTTCGAATCCGATCTCGGCGCCCCGGTGCTGAACCCGTTCGACCTCTATGCCGAAATCGAACGGGCTTCCATCGCTGCCTGCGTCGTGGCGAAGTAGGTCAGGCAGGCACGGCGGCGGGTCGGAAGGCGCCCGCCGCCAGCCAGTCCTCGAACGCCGTCGGTGCCAGCGGCCGGGAAATCAGGTAGCCCTGGCCGAAATCGCAGCCGTGCAGGCGCAGCCAGTCGTAAGCCTCCGCCGTCTCCACCCCCTCGGCGACGACGAGATAGCCCAGGTCATGGGCAAGCTCGATGGTCGAGCGGACCATGATCTGGTCGCTGCGCTCGGCGGCGATGGAGCGGATGAAGCGCTGGTCGATCTTCACCGCGGTCGCCGGAATGTCCTTCAGGTAGGACAGGGCGCTCTGCCCCGTGCCGAAATCGTCGATCTCGACGGCCATGCCCAGATGGCGCAGCCGGTGGAGCTGGCGGTCGACCTCCGCCCGGTCGGTCATCAGGGCGCTTTCCGTCACCTCGAAATCGATCCAGTCCGCCCGCACCCCGTGGCGGTCCAGCATCGCCGCCACCCGGTCGGCGAAATCGCCGGTGCCGAGATCCAGCATCGAGATGTTGATCGACACCGGCAGGTCGATGCCGCGCCGACGCCAGTGTGCGACCTGCCCCAGCACCGCCGCGATCACCCATTCGGTCAGCGGCCGCACCAGCGCCGTGCGTTCGGCCAGTGGCACGAATTCGGCCGGCGAGATCGGCCCCAGCTCCGGATGGGTCCAGCGCAGCAGCGCTTCCGCGCCGATGCAGCGGTCGGTGCGCAGGTCGACCTTGGGCTGATAGGCGATGTGCAGCTGGTCCTGCGCGCCCATCGCCTCGGTCAGGCTGCGCAGCAGCAGGAAGGCGCGGTGGCCGGCGCGGTCCTGCTCCTCGTCATAAGCGCACCAGGGCTTCTGCTCCTCCAGCGACTGGTGGGCGGCGCTGGTGGCCGCGCGCAGCAGCTCGACGCCTCCCGACGGGCTGCCCGACCGGTGGACGAAGCCGATGCCGGTTGAGGTGGCGATCGGCACGCCCTGATACTGGAAGGGGCTGCGGATGGCCGTGCTGACGCGGTTGAGCGTGGACGCAAGCTCGCCGTCCACCGCGTCACGGCCCTCCAGAATGAAGGCGAAGCGGGCCGGCGACACATGGTAGAGCCGCGTCCGCTCCGTCAGGCAGGCGAGGATGCGGCGGGCGCAATCGACCTCGAACGCATCGGCGCAGACCTGCCCCAGCACGCGGGTCAGCTCGGCATATTGCTGGGACGCTGCGGTGTCGATCACCACCGCCGTTGCCGCGGAATCCGCCGGTTCGGCCGGCATGGCATTTACATCCGCCAGGAAGCGGAAGCGGTTCGACAGCGCGGTGACGGGATGCAGATAGCCGACCGCGCGCCGCGCCTCGATATGCGCCATCGTCATCGCCGACAGGTCTCGCAGCGCCTCTTCCTCCTCCGGCGTCAGGGCGGCGCGCGGCTGGTCGTCGATCACGCAGATGGTGCCCAGCGCCAGCCCGTCGGCCGTCCGCAACGGCGCCCCGGCATAGAAGCGGATGTTGGGATCGCCGGTGACCAGCGGGTTGTTGGCGAAACGCTCGTCCTGCCGGGCGTCGCCCACCACGAAGGGGCCGTCGGAATCGAGCGCATGGGCGCAGAAGGCGTGCTCGCGCGGCGTCTCCTGCACCGGCAGTCCGATCCGCGACTTGAACCACTGCCGGTCGCGGTCGACCAGCGAGATCAGCGCGACCGGCACCTTCAGCAGCTTGGCCGCCAGCCGGGTGATCTGGTCGAAGGCCGGTTCCGCCGGGGTGTCGAGCAGTTCGAACCGCTGCAACGCCGCAAGGCGGTCGTCCTCGCGGGCCGGGATCGGCGGCAAGGCCGACGCGGGCGTCATGGGGATGGTCATCCTGTTCCGGGGACTATCGTCTTCAACCAAATCCGGCGCCGATCCTGCCGTCAAAATCGTCATTGAGTCAGTGAGAATGGTGCATCGCAGCATAAAAACAACCTGCCGTCTTCAGCCCTGCTGTCTCTCGCTCTGCGTTTTTTCGTCCCGGCGTCGCTCGATGGCCGCCAGCGCCGTCACCGTCAGCTGGGCCAGCACCATGCGGTCCACCGTGCTGAAGCTGCGCGGCACCGTGTCGATCAGGCAGACGGAGCCGAGCGCCAGCCCGTCCCGGTTGATGATCGGCGCGCCGGCATAGAAGCGGATGTGCGGCTCGCCCAGCACCAGCGGATTGTTCTGGAAACGCGGATCGCAGGCGGCATCCTCCACCACCATCGGCAGGCTCTGGCGGATGGTGAAGCGGCAGAAGGCGACGTCGCGCGGGGTTTCCTGGACCTCCAGGCCGCGGCGCGCCTTGAACCACTGGCGGTCGGCATCCAGCAGCGACACCAGCGCGATGGGCATGCGGAAATGGTCGCAGGCCCAGGAGACCAGATCGTCGAAGGCCGGCTCCGGCTCGCTGTCCAGCAGTCCCGTGCGCCGCAGCGCCTCCAGCCTTGCCGTCTCGTCGTCGATGGGGACCGCGCCGCGCTGGATGCTGCCTGGAGAAACCTCCTGGGCGGTGCCGCTCGCGCCGGTCTCCGTCAGAAATGTCATGGGCTGGGGCTCCGCAGTGCGATGGATTGGGCTGCCTTCCTTCTACGTTTGGGCGCAGCTTTGGATTTGTGGATGTGGAACTTTTTGCTGCCGCGCCGTCATGTGACCGGACGAAGAAAAGCCGGCCGGACCCTTGTCGGATCCGGCTGGCCCATGTGGCCGGCCCGTGAGGCCGGCCCTGTGTCCGCCCATCCTTGCAGGCGGGCTGCGCTATTCCCCTGCCGGCGGGGACAGCGCCCCATCGGCCGCTTCGTCCGCCGTCTTGGGCATCCGCCGGCTCATGCCGCGCAGAACCGCGGCGACGCCCAGCGCCAGCAGCGCCATCGCCCCCACCAGATTGGTCTGGATCGCCCCGCCATAGACATAGCTGGTGAGGTACAGCGCCGCGATGCCGATCGTCATGGCGGTGACCGGGACGCCGAAGCGCAGGAACGAGACGAACGGCATGTGGTGCCCGTCCTTTTCCAGAAGCCCGACGGTGGTGACGTTGGCGCTGGCGCCGATCAGGGTGCCGTTGCCGCCAAGGCAGGCGCCCAGCGCCAGCGACCACCACAGCACGTTGGTGGTCGTCTGCAGGTCCGCGCCGCCCAGGCCCGCCGCCGTGAACTCCGTGGCGAAGGAGGCGACCAAGACCCGGACGATGGCGGCGGCGGCGATGGTGTAGGGGATGTTGTCGACCACCGCCGACACCACCGCGCTGAACACCAGGATCAGCAGGGCCGCGGTCAGCAGCTTCGCCTGCAGCCCCATGCCGAAGCCGACGGAGACCGCCTGCACCAGATCCTGCAGCTTGGCCGCGGCGCCGGCGATCAGCCCGGTATGCTCGGCCGAGCTGATGGCCATGAACAGGAAGATGAAGAAGCCCAGCGTCAGCCACTCGATTCCATGTTCGAAGCCGTGGGTGAACAGATGCTCCGCCTTCTTAGGCCCCAGCGGGCCGCGCAGGATGATGTGCCGCCCGGCCATGGTCAGCACCGCCCCGGCGAAGGCGACGACGCCGACCGGCAGATGGGTGATGCTGTGGGTGAAGAAGCCGAGGAAGGTCAGTCCAACCACGCCGAGCGTCCAGGACAGCACCTTCGGGTCCTGCAGCTCCACCGTTTCGGCCTCGCCATCGGTCTCGGCATGGGCGCCGGCCAGATCCTTGCGGTACCAGAAGGCGCTGAAGGCGCAGAGCGCGACGATCATGAAGATCACCGGCACGGCCAGGAAATAGAGGAAATCCATGAAGGGCAGGCCGGCCGCCACGCCGACGATGACGTTGGGCGGGTCGCCGATCAGCGTCGCCGTGCCGCCGATGTTGGCGGCCATCACCATTGGCATCGCCAGCGCCCACACCGAAACCCGCAGGCTGCGCGCCGCCTTCGACACCACCGGCGCCATGAACAGCACGGTGGTGACGTTGTCGGCGAAGGCTGACAACACCGCCGTCGCCACGATGACCGTGTTCGCCAGCAGCTTTGACCGGCCGCGCGCCCAGGCCACCATGCGGGCGTTCAGCCAGTCGAAGACCCGCGTGCCGATCAGCACCGACACGATCGCCATCATGCTGCCCAGCAGGAAGATGACGTTCCAGTCGACCGCGCGCACCGCCGTGTCGAAATCCATGATGTGCAGCGGGGTCGCCGCTGAGATCATCAGCATCACGGCGACGACGGCACCGGCCGCCAGCGTCTTGTGGAAGGTCTCGGCGATCAGCGTGGCGAACAGCGCCGCCAGCAGCAGCCCGACGGCGATCTGGGCGCCGCCGTCCGTCGAATAGGCGAAGTGACCGTGGCCGGTATCGGCCAGGACGGCGGTCGACGGCAGCAGGGCCAGTACCCCGGCCAGGGTTGCGGAGATCTTTTTCAGCATTGTTCTGTCTCCTTGCCTGGATTTCGCCCGGACTTGGCGTCCGGAACCGGTATCCAGGAACCGGCAGTCGGGAAGAGTGGGTGGAAAGCGGAGGTGGGAAATTTCACTGCGCGAACATACGCGGCAGGAACAGCGAGATCGAGGGTATGTAGGTGACAAGCACCAGGGCGATGATGCAGGCGACGTAGAAGGGCCAGATCGTCCGGACGGCCTGCATGATCGGGATGCGGCCAACGGCGCAGCCGACGAACAGCACCGACCCCACCGGCGGCGTGCAGAGGCCGATGCCGAGGTTCAGCACCAGCACGACGCCGAAATGCACCGGGTCCATGCCGAAAGCGGTGATGACCGGCAGGAAGATCGGCGTGGTGATGATGATCAGCGGCGACATGTCCATGAAGCAGCCGAGCACCAGCAGCGCCACGTTGATCAGCAGGAAGATGACATAGGGGTTGTCGCTGATGCTGCGCATCAGGTTCACGGTCGCGGTCGGCACCTGCAGCAGGGCCAGCAGCCAGCCGAAGGAGGCGGCGGCGCCGATGACCAGCAGCACCATCGCCGTGGTGCGCACCGCGCCCATGGTGGCGGCGACGAAGTCCGACCAGCTCATGCTGCGGTAGATCACCAGCGTGATCAGCAGCGCGTAGGCCACCGCGATCATCGAGCTTTCGGTGGCGGTGAAGATGCCCGACCGCACGCCGCCGACGATGATGCCGATCAGAGCGAGGCCCGGCACGGCGTTGATGAAGATGTTGCGGACAGCGGACCAGCCGGGGAAGGCCTCCGCCGGGTAGTTGCGCTTGCGGGCGACGTAATAGGCCGCGATCATCAGCATGCCGGCGAGCAGCAGGCCCGGCAGGATGCCGGCGGTGAACAGGTCGGCGATGGAGATCGAACCGCCGGCCGAGATCGAATAGATGATCATGTTGTGGCTGGGCGGGATCATCAGCGCGATGATCGCCGAGGTCACGGTGATGTTCACCGCGTAGTCGACGCCATAGCCGCGCTTCTGCATCTGCGGGATCATCAACCCGCCGACCGCCGAGGCGTCGGCCACCGCCGAGCCCGACACGCCGCCGAAGAAGGTGGAGGCGGTGACGTTGACCAGCCCCAGCCCGCCGCGGAAATGGCCGACCATGGCGGCCGCCAGCCGCACCAGCTTCTCGGCGATGGCGCCGCGCACCATCAGCTCGCCGGCATAGATGAAGAAGGGGATCGCCATCAGGGCGAAGGCGTTCATGCCCGACGCCATGCGCTGGAAGACGATCAGCGGCGGCATGCCCATGTAGACGATGGTCGCCAGCGACGAGATGCCGAGCACGAAGGCGATCGGCACGCCCAGGAACAGCAGCACCACGAAGGTGCCGAAAAGGACGGTGAGTTCCATGGCCGAAATCCTTGTACAGGCGGGATCGCCCGCCCGATTGCGTTCAGATGCCCGGCGGCCTTAGTCGGCCGGCTGTTCCAGGGCGCAGGCCGGCTCGGCGACCTGCGGATGGGAATGGGGTTGGGCATGCGCCTGGGCCAGCGCCTCGGCCCCGGCCTGGGAGCGGCGCTCGACCAGCAGGTGAAGCGTGCGCTCGATGGAGAACAGGACGATCAGCCCACCCGACAGCATCACCGGCAGGTAATTGACGCCTTCCGGCAGGTCCAGCACCGGGATGGTCGCCCCCCAGGTGCCGATCACCAGATCAGAGCCGTACCAGGCCATGGCGGCGCCGAAGCAGCCGACCACGGCGAAGCTGGCGATGTCCATGCCGACGCGGACGATCTCCGGCACGATGTCGCGGATCAGGTCGAGCCCGAGGTGGAAGCGCTCGCGAACCCCCACGGCGGCGACCAGCAGGATGAACCAGAGCATCAGCAGCAGCGACAGCGGCTCGGTCCATGACGGGCTGTCGTTCAGGATGAAGCGGCCCCAGACCTGCCAGCCGACGGCGGCGGTCATCAGGACCAGCCCCGTGCCGCCGACCCACAGGGCGATGCCGGCCAGGACGTCCAGAACTCTGGAGAGGGCGTGGAGCGCGGTTTTCATGGTGGTCTCCGCACGAAAATTGCCGCGCCGGAACCGGTCTGGCGCGGCGGGTCAGGCGTTACTGGACGGCGCGGATGCGGGCGACGAGGTCCTTCATCTTCGGATCGGCGACGTGCTTGGCATAGACCGGTTCGACCGCCTTCTGGAATTCGGCCTTGTCGACGGTCGTGACCTCGACGCCGGCCTTGCGGACGATCTCTTCCGATTCCTTCTCCTTGGCCTGCCACAGCTCGCGCATCTTGATGACCGAGGCCTTGGCCGCCTTGCGGACGACCTGCTGGTCTTCCTTGGACAGCTTGTCGAAGCTGCGCTTGGACATCACCAGCGCCTCCGGCGTGATGGTGTGCTCGGTCAGCGACATGTATTTCGCGACCTCATAGTGGTGGCTGCTCTGATAGCTCGGCCAGTTGTTCTCCGCGCCGTCCACCACGCCGGTCTGCAGGCCGCTGTAGACCTCGCCGTAGGGCATCGGGGTCGGGTTGCCGCCCATCGCCTTGACCAGATCGATGAACAGGTCGGACTGCTGGACGCGCAGTTTCAGGCCCTTCAGGTCGGCCAGCGTCTTGATCGGGCGCTTGCTGTTGTAGAAGCTGCGGGCCCCGGAGTCGTAGAAGGCCAGACCGACCATGCCGTGCGCTTCGAAGGCCTTCAGGATCTCGTCGCCGATTGGGCCGTCCATCACCTTGTGCATGTGATCGACCGAGCGGAACAGGAAGGGCAGCCCGGCGATCCGGGTTTCCGGCACCACGTTGTTCAGCGGCGCCATGCTGATGCGGTTCATGTCGATGACGCCGAACTGCGTCTGCTGGATGGTGTCCTTCTCGTCGCCCAGCTGGCCCGAGGGGAAGATCTTGATGGCGATGCGGCCGTTGGTCTCCTTGGCGATCAGCTCGCCCATGTATTTCACCGCCTCGACCGTCGGATAGCCGTCGGGGTGGATTTCGGCGGAACGCAGCGTGACCTGCTGGGCGTTCGCGACCGCAAAGGTGGCGACGATCGCCACGGCGGTGGAGGCCAGGAGCTTGACGATGGACTTCATGGTCGATTCCTCGGTTCTTGATTCGCGGTGCCGCCGTCCGATGGCGGTGTGGGCGGCTCTCCCCTTGGGCCTGCTGCCCGGAGCGGCCGCTCCCGAAGCCGTCGAGGAATTATACTAATATATCAAGCGAGGCCGGCAAAACGGGAACTGGCACGGAATCGCTTCGGTGCCAAAATGTCGCATGTGTTATCGACAGATGGCGCGAGCGGTGGCGATGACCGACCATGACGGTTAGGCTATAAAATAGCGCTGAGATGGCGAAGAGGATGGCGGCGTTCTCTGAGAATTATTTACAACTCATCATCAGAACCCTCTGATAAGCGCAGAAGCCGGCTTCTCTGTACTTTCACAGTGGATTTAGGGGCCCAAGGTAATTGTCGGGCTGCACCATCTCCGGCCTCGCCGTGCAGCATGTTTGCCGGATCGAAGCCCCATCGGGGACATGGCTGTTCTGCGGACGCTTCGGGCAGCTTTCTGCCGCTGCGGTGCAACGCAATGGGGGGCTGATGTGTTTCGCGCTGGGGAGCTGCACCGCTCCCGCGCGACAACGACCGGGCCTTCATCGATCGCCCGGCATTTCGGTCAGGAGCGTCACACCATGCCGGACGACCAGCAGCAGAGGGACGTCGTCACACTTGCAGACCAGGATGCCGGCCGCAGCGAACGCGGACAGCCGGCGGCAGAAACCGGCGGCAAGAAACCCGGATTCATCCGACGCCATCCCCTGGCGATCATCGTCGGGCTGGTGGTGCTCGCCCTGCTGGCGGTGGCCGGTTACATCTATTGGCAGCGCAACATCCATCCCTATGAATCGACCGACGACGCCTTCATTGACACCCGCCAGTTCCCGATCGCGCCCAAGGTGTCCGGCTATGTGACGGAGGTGGCGGTCGGCGACAACCAGCATGTGAAGGCCGGCGACCTGCTGTTCCGCATCGACCCGCGCGACTATCAGACCGCGCTGGAGCAGGCACAGGCCCAGATCGACTCCGCCCAGGCGGCGATCACCGGCTATGACGCCCAGATCGCCGCCCAGCGCGCCCAGATCGATCAGGCCAAGGCGGAGGTTTCACAGGCGGAGGCGTCTGTCGGCTTCGCCAAGGAGGATGCGGCGCGCTACCGCGACCTTCAGTCCCGCGGCGCCGGAACGGTGCAGCAGGCGCAGCAGTCGACCGCCAACCTGCAGGAACAGCAGGCGAAGCTGACCAGCGCCAACGCCGCGGTGATCGCCGCCGAACGGCAGGTCGGTGCGCTCCAGGCCCAGCGCAGCAGCGCCGTGGCCGATCTGGCGCGCGCCAGGGCGCAGTTGGATCAGGCGAAGCTGAACCTGTCCTACACCACCGTCACCGCGGCGCAGCCGGGCCGGGTGGTGCAGCTGAGCGGCGCGGTCGGCCAGTTCGCCCAGGCCGGACAGAGCCTCGCCATCTTCGTGCCCGACGACATCTGGGTCACCGCCAACTTCAAGGAAACCCAGATCACCGACATGCGGCCGGGCCAGCCGGTGGACATCCAAATCGACGCCTATCCCGACCAAAAGGTCACCGGCCATGTCGACAGCGTGCAGCCCGGCTCCGGCACCGCCTTCTCCCTGCTGCCGGCCCAGAACGCGACGGGCAACTATGTGAAGGTGGTGCAGCGTATCCCGGTGAAGATCGTCGTCGACCAATGGCCGGACGGCGTGTCCATCGGCCCCGGCATGTCGGTGGTGCCGCGGGTGACGGTGCGATGAGCGCCGCGGCGGAAGGCGCCAATGCCGGCGGCTTCGATGCGTCGCAGAGTGCCGCCGGCGGCCGCAATCCCTGGATGATCGCCGTGGTGGTCTCCATCGCCACCTTCATGGAGGTGCTGGACACCACCATCGCCAACGTCGCACTGCGCTACATCTCCGGCACGCTGGCGGTCAGCGCCGACGAGGCGTCGTGGGTCGTCACCTCCTATCTGGTGGCGAATGCCATCGTGCTGACTGCCAGCAGCTTCATCGCCAAGCGCTATGGCCGCAAGCGCTTCTATCTGATCTGCCTGGGTCTGTTCACCGCCAGCTCGATCGCCTGCGGCTTCGCCTGGAATCTGGAATCGCTGCTGCTGTTCCGGGTGTTCCAGGGCTTCGCCGGCGGCGGCATGGTGCCGATCTCGCAGTCGATCCTGGCCGACAGCTTCCCGCCGGCCAAGCGCGGGCAGGCCTTCGCCATCTTCGGCATCGCGGTGGTGGTGGCGCCGGTGGTCGGGCCGACGCTGGGCGGCTGGCTGTCGGACAATCTGTCCTGGCACTGGTGCTTCCTCATCAACGGGCCGGTCGGGCTGTTCGCCTTCGCGCTGGTCAGTTTCCTGGTGCAGGAGCCGAAATCCGCCATCGAGGAGCGCCAGCGGATGAAGCGGCAGGGCATCCGCATGGACGTGGTCGGCTTCCTGCTGGTGGCGACCTTCCTCGGCTCGCTGGAGGTGATCCTCGACCGCGGCCAGACCGACGACTGGTTCGCGTCCGGCTTCATCATCATCTTCACCATCATCTGCATCGCCGCCTTCTGCCTGATGATCCCGTGGGAGATGACGCGGGAGAACCCGATGCTCGATCTGCGGATGGTGGCGACGCGGCAGTTCGGATCCTGCTTTCTGGTGATGCTGGCGACCGGCGCCATCCTGATCGCGACGACCCAGTTCCTGCCGGAGCTGCTGCAGGCCTATTACGGCTTCACCGCCACCTGGGCCGGCCTCGCGCTGTCGCCGGGCGGCATGGTGACCATGGTGATGATGATCGTCGTCGGCCGGCTGTCCGGGCGCATCCAGCCGAAATACCTGATCGCCACCGGCGCCACCATCGTCGCGCTGGCGATGTGGGACCTGACGCGGCTGAACCCGGACTCGACCTTCTGGTTCTTCGCGTGGTCGCGCATCTATATTGGCATCGGGCTGCCGCTGATCTTCATTCCGATCACCACGGCCTCCTATGACGGCATCCCGCACGACAAGACCGATCAGGCCTCCGCCCTCATCAACGTCGCGCGCAATGTCGGCGGCTCCATCGGCGTGTCCATCGCCCAGAATGTGCTGGCGATGCGCGAGCAGTTCCACCACAGCCGGCTGGTCGAAAGCATCGTCCCCTCCAACCCGGCCTATCAGCACACGCTGGAGCAGGCGACCAGCTATTTCTCCAACGCCGGCGGGCAGGCGGGGGCGCGGGAACGGGCCATCGCCTATATCGGGCAGCAGGTGCAGATGCAGACCGCTTATTGGGCCTACATCGACGTGTTCTTCGCGCTGATGCTGATTTCCGCCTCGGCCGTGCCGCTGGCCCTGATCCTGCGGACTGTGAAGCGGTAGCGGGCGGAATGGCGGAATGGAAAAGCCCCCGCCGGACTGGCCGGACGGGGGCTTTCCAAATCGATCTGCCTGCCGTCAGAAGTTGCTGGTCAGCGTGACCAGGAAGGTGCGCGGCGCACCGGGGGTGATGTTGTTGTTGCTGTTCGCGGTGCTGTAGTATTTGCGGTCGAACAGGTTCTGCACGTTCAGCTGGGCCTTCACCGTCTCGGTGACGTTGGCATAGACCGCCGCGTCGAAGCGCGTGTAGCCCGGCAGGGTCACCGTGTTGTCGGCCCCGGCATAGACCTTGGTCTGGTGGATCATGCCGATGCCGGCGCCGAACATCTCGGTGACCTGATACTTGTTCCACAGCGAGACGCTGTGGCGCGGCACCAGCGCGACATTGGCGCCGCGGGCGGCGCTGCTGGTCGAGCTGGTGATCTCGGCATTCTGCAGCGTATAGCCGCCGGCGACCTGCCACTTGTCGGTGATGTTGCCGCTAACGCCCAGTTCGAAGCCGCGGGTGCGCTGGCTGCCGGTCTGCACGGTCAGGGCCGGGTTGTTCGGGTCGGGCGCGGAGGTGTTGGTGCGGTCAAGCTGGAACAGCGCGCCGGTCACCGACAGGTTCGCCAGAACCTCCCACTTGGCGCCGATTTCCCAGTTGGTGAACTTCTCCGGCTCCAGATTGGCCGAGGTGGTGGTCAGGGTGGTGAACTGGTCGCCGGACCCCGGCAGGTACGACACGCTGTAGCTGGCATAGAGCGACAGCGGCTGCACCGGCTTGAACACCACGCCCAGGCGCGGCGACCACATGGTGTCCTGCCGGCTCAGCTTCTGGCCGTTGCGGTTGTTGGTGTAGTCGATGTCGAAGCGCTCGAACCGCAGGCCGCCGATGACCTGCAACTGCTCGGTCAGTTCGACCTGATCCTGGACATAGCCGGCGGCGGTCGTCACCGTGGCGCTGCTGTTGGCGTCGGTGGCGCTCTGCCGCCACAAGGTCGGGCCGCGGTAGATCGGGTTGGACAGCGGCACCGTCACCGAGGTGGCGTTGCCGAAGAAGGCGGTGTTGCGGAACTGGTCGGTCTTCTGCCGGCCGACCTCGACGCCGGTCACCACCGTGTGCTTCACCGGCCCGGTGTTCAGCTTGAAGATGGCGTCGGTCTGATTGACCAGGTTGTCGCGCTCGATGGAGTGGTTGTAGCCGGACAGGTTGACCGCAGACCCGGCCGCATTCACCGCGCCGGCGAAGACGTTCTGGTAGATCTTGTCGTAATGCGCGTAGCGGAAGCGGTCGCGGATGGTGATGCTGCTGGTCAGCTCATGCTCCAGCGTGGCGTCGACCGCGTTCGATTCGACCGTGGAGAAGCTGTTGTCCGGGTTGCCGAAGAAGGTGGAGGTGCCGGTGTTCAGCGGCGCCCCGCGGTAGGACGGGATGCCGCGGTCGGCGGTGCGGTCGTCCTTGAAATACTCGTAGCTCAGCTTGATCTTGGTCTTGTCGCCGGGCGTGAAGGTGACGGTAGGGTTGATGCCGATCCGCTCCACATTGACGCTGTCGCGGTAGCTGTCCGAATTCTCGTACATGCCGTTCAGGCGCACGGCGAAGTCCGGCGTCACCGCCTGACCGACGTCGCCGGTCACGCGACGGGTGTTGTAGGAGCCGGCGCGCAGGCTGAACTCGCGCACCGGCTGGCCGTCGGCCTCCTTCTGCACGCGGTTGATGACGCCGCCCCCGCCGCCACGGCCGAAGATCATGGCGTTGGAGCCCTTCAGCGCCTCCACCCGGTCGATGTTGTAGAGATCGCGGAAATACATCGCGTCGTCGCGCACGCCGTCCAGAAAGAAGCTGGCCGTGGTGCTGTTGCCGCGGATGGTCAGCTGGTCGCGGTTGCCTTCGCCCTGGCCGGCATTGACGCCGGGCATGTAGCGCACGACGTCGGCCATGCTCTGCATCGCCTGATCCTTGATCAGCGCCTCCGGCACGACCGAGATCGACTGCGGCACGTCCTGCAGCGGTGTGTCGGTCTTGGTCGCCGTCGTGCTGCGCTTGGCGACATAGCCCTGCACCGGCTCCGCCCGCTGCTCCGCCCCGGTCACCGTCACCGGACCCAGCACGGTGGCCGAATCCTGCGCCTGGGTGGCGGCCTGGGTCTGCTGGGCCTGTGCGGCGACGGCGCCCCCCAGCGCAACCCCCGCCATCGCCAGGGCCATCGTGGCCGCCTTCACCGCTGTCGTGCGCAGCAGGACCGCCCGTTCCCGCCCCTGCGCACCCATCTGCCGCTTGCCCCCCAACATGCCCCTCATCAGCCGATCTTTCCTTTCGACATCACGAAAATGCGACTTATTCGCATCTGAACGAAGGTCATACGAAAGAAAGGCAGGTCAGGGCAAGCAGTTTTGCGAATGATTCCTATTATCTTGTGTGGGTGCGACAATGCACATCACCGGCGAGCGCTTGGGCATCCTATTCGTTTCGTTTTTGCGTAAGTAAATTTCATTGCTTTAGATAGTAATTTACGTCCTCGCTATGCTTGATCGACCATAGCGAGGACTGTGGCTTCGCCTTTCGCCGTGGTGGCCGGGCTGCGCATGCGAAAAGGGCGGGATGCCGTGGCACCCCGCCCCTGTTTCAGCATGTCCCGCCGTGACCGGCCCTGCCGTCATGCCGGTCAGAAGTCGCCCAGCGACCGGTCCATCTCCGACACCAGCCGGTCGGCCGTGCGGATCGACTGCTGCAGGTCGGCCGGGCTCATGCCAAGGCCGGGGTCCTCGACCACCGGGAAACTCTCCGCCCGGTCGAGACCCAGCCCCTTGGCGCAGACCAGCACCTCGTAGCTGCGGGTGTCCTCGTTGAACAGGCATTCGGTTTCGAAGCCGCGGGCATCGGTTTCGGCCCACATGATCGCTTTGCTCATGGTCTCTGTCCTGGCATGAGGAGTTGTTTACTTGGCCAGCACCGCGTCCTTGCGGGCGGCCGATTTCGTGGCAGGCTTGGCTTCGACCGGTGCCGCATCCTTAACCGCATCCTGGGCGGACGCCTCGACATAGGCGCGGCCATAGTAGCTGTCGAGCAGCAGCTGTTTGATCTCGGCGACCAGCGGATAGCGCGGGTTGGCGCCGGTGCACTGGTCGTCGAA
>NZ_CAMLJP010000038.1 GCF_946480385.1 uncultured Azospirillum sp. | reverse complement strand
CCCGCATCTCGTCCCGCATGGTGGACGCGGCGTGTTCCGTGGCGTCGGTCAGCCGGCGGGCGGTTCCCTCCGTCCACTCGTTGAAGGCGTCCTCCAGGCTGCCGGTGATGGTGACAGCGGCGCGCATAGGTTCAGGCCCTCACCGGCTCATCGATGGGCCAACACCACCGGCGCCATGGCCTTGCCGGTACGGGTGTCAAGGATGGACAATGAAGAATTCAGGGTGCGGAGGTGGAGCATCGTTTAGACTCTGCGCTTATTCTGCATTGCATCATGGCACTCGCAACAGGTTGAAACGTGTTTAGAAATTCTATTGCTCCCCATTATACAGAGTTGGATGACAGAGTTGACATCATTCCTATTCTTGCAACGAAACACGCTTCAATAAGACGCATGGACTCTTGCAAGCATTTTCAGCAATATTTGCAGAGAACCGCTGAGACGGAGTTCGAAATGGCTGCCACTGTCTGGGAGCCCCATCCCGATGACTTCGGCACCCTGCTGCAGAGGGAATTCCGGAGTGTCAATGACGCTGTTCGCTATGCCGTGGAAGCCGTTCCGGAGAGTGTTCGGAACGTCGTCGTGATCTCGCTCATCGATGGCTCGATTATTGAGCCATCGGAAATCCAGCAACGCTATGGCGACATCTCCGCCGAGCCTGAGCCGCTTGCCGTCGAACAAACCGCTCATTCTGTTGCTAACGTTCTGCATCTGCTGCATCCGCTGCTTATTGGCCTGCAGCCGCTTCAGCGCTTCCGGGTTCACGCGCCGGCTCCAGCCGACGGTCCGAACCCGCATCGCAGCGTGACCTGATAGCCTCAACCAGCGCCACCATGTGCGCCAGTACGTCCGACGGGATGCTCAGCAGGTCCATGGGATCAGGCCGCCTGCTTGATAGTGGCCAGGGCCGCATTGACCATGACACGCATCTCTGCAACGGCGCCGCGCACCTCCGAAACGATCAACTCGTTCTGTTGGGCCATGGCGGCGATGCTGGCCGCCGTCTCCACCTGGGCTTGAGCCGTGCTCTTCAATGCCTCGACAACGATCTGCGCATCAGGTCCAGGCTGCGGCCGGCGGGACCAAATCCATGTCACGACGATGGCGCCAAGGCAGAAGATGGCCGCGAGCTGCGCGGCGGGGCTTAAGCCAGCGATGGAATGGAGGGTGTCCCCGATGTCGGGGATGGTGAGGCTGTCCATGGGCGGTCAGTCCTGAAAATGGATTGCGCTTAGTCGAGCGAGATTGGCTCTGGCTCTTGGGTGGTTCCGGGGGTGGGTCAGGAAAGGCGGTGCAGAAAACGGCCAACGCCTCAAAGCACTCCCAAAACAGTTTTGTTAGACTGCAAAAGAATTCTTTTTGCTATTGTCTTGCTAGATAATGCATCAAAAAACGGACGCGACCCATGGAATCTCACCTCCTAAGAGTGCAATATGATGCAATCCTTCCGATCCAATGGAGGAGCGCACGCGGGACAATCGGAATGGTGGCTATTACCTCACCATTATACTTGGCCCAAGCCAACGATTGAAGTCGAGCCATAGCGTCTTCGGCGCTCGTGGCTCGTATTTGGATGCCCCACTCCGCACCGTCATGTCGGTAGGTGAACAAGAAGTCCCTAAATCCATCATTCATGGGAGACTCCATTGTACTTCAAACTCTACCAAGACACTGCAAGACAGTGGCGCTGGACGCTTTATGCAGCCAACCACAAGAAAATTGCGGACTCTGGCGAAGGCTACGTTTCAAAGGCTGATGCCGAGCACGGTATCAGCCTTGTGAAGCAGGCGTACAACGCCCCGGTGCATTAACGCTGTAGACGGCACTTGGTTGCGCCGGGTGCCGTCTTCACGTCAGGGTTCGCCGTGCTTCAGAAAGAAAAACGCCGCGTCAGGACCGGGCGGGCAATGGATGACAGTCGGAACTGACCGCGAGGTGTAAGCTCGAATAGCTTGCGGCCTTGACAACCGGGAAATCGCCGGTCCGGTTCGGTGGGCGGGAAGCCGTCGACTGCTACGGGGAGAGTGGCGTACCCCTATAGGTCGCAAGCGCCGCACTTGCAAAAGCCGTAATTGTCCCGAAGCGCGGCGGAGCGGTGAGGGAGCCGCCCCGCCGCGCTGCTCAACCTTGCCCGAGGGAAGGCACGAAAAAACCCCGCGCCGTTGGAACGGGGCGGGGTCATGATCGTGTGCGCGTGACACGCACCATCGCACAGTAACCGGGAAGTCGTATTCGGTCAAGCCCCCGGCGCATCCAAGGCGCGAAGGTGCTTTCGTGCCGCGTCGTACAGTTCATTCCAGGTATCGAACACCGCAACCCATGGGGCGCCATTCAGCGTGACCGACCGGACGATGATCCGCGCCTCTCCGTTCTGGTCCGGGCCGTCGCGGTCCTCTCGATAGAGGAGTTCCCGCGGGATGCCGGCATGGAGGACGCGGCCGAACAGGACGTTGTCGCTCAGACCGTAGGTGTCCGCGATGCGGTCCAGCCCCATCCGCAGAGCGGCCTTGTATCGGCGCATAACCGACCGGGCATGACTTGCCGATAGCTCCGTGATTGCCCGGTCCTGGATCACGACATGGTCGATGACAGCCCACGGGGTGACGCCCTCGAATGCGGGGAGCTGCTGGACCGCGGCGCGGGCGGCTTGGAAGCGACGAGAGGCGGACACTGCGAAGTCTTCCCAGCACCGCCCCGCGTCCGGGCTGATAGAGCCAATGGGCGGAGCCGCATCGTCCCGCGCCTCCTTCGCCCCGGACATGACCTTGATGTCCTGTGCCAGGCGGTCGCCCCCTTCGTGCTGGCGCATGGTCAGCAGCTTCCGCTGGTTCAGAGTGTCCAGGCTGGAGACGGCGCGGGCGCGCGTCTGCCCGGCCCGCATCGTTCCCTCTTCCACGATCTCCCCACGGTCGCGGCGGAGACGTTCGGGGGTGACGACACCCACCCGGCCGACCTGTTCGGCTTGGCGCGACCGCTCGGCCGTCTTCAGCGACCGGGCGCGGTCCAAGAGGAGGTCCGTCACCAGATCGGTGACGTCCTCCAACTCCCCGTCATCCTCCGACTTCCTGAAGTGCCGGCGGATGACCTTCCCCTCCGCCAACCCGAGTTCGGCCGTCCAGTAGTCCGGCAGATCGGTACGGCGCTTGGCCATGGCGTCGACGGTCAGCGTCACCGGAAGCACGAAAGCGACCGGCGCAGCGGGCTTGTTGCTGATCATGCTGTTCGTCTTCACGCCGCCCACCTCCCAATCCCATCCCAGGCGTAGTTCAGCACTACTCCGCCCATGAAGCCGACGGTATCCTCCACCTCGTCACAGGCGGTGATCATCGCGCCCCAACCGCCGATGCCGTCCAGTCGCTCGCCAATGGCCTGGATTTCGCCCTTGAGCCGGATTTCTGTCGGGTCGTCGTGGATGCTCCCACGGCCCGATGCCTCGAAACGCTCCCGGTTCGCGCTTACGGCGCGAGTCAGCCTGATCAGTTCGGCTGTCAGCCGTTCGTGTTCCGTACCCTTTGGCGGGCAGCCCCCGCCGATCTGCGAAATCTCTTGGTTCATGGCAATTCCTCAGTAGATCGGGGAGTAGATGCCGGTGGGAATGTCGTATTCGAAGTCAGCGGCGCCGGGCCGTCCGAGTTCCTTGGAGCGGACCTTGTGAACCTTCACCAGCGTGGAACTTTTCGCGCCACGGGGCAGGATCGAGCGGTCGCGCCAGACCGTGAAGCCGATGTCGGCCTTATTGTTCCAGTGGGCACCGCCGGAGATGTCGTAGAGGCCGGGCACAGGCTCGGCCGCGCCTTCGCCGTTGGTCTGGAGCTTGGTCGGATGGGCGATGATGAACACATCGACGCCGTGGTTCTCACCGAACCGCCGCAGCTTGCCCAGCACCTCGCTGATGTACTCGGTTTCCGTCTTGCCCGGCTGGCGGCGATGCTCGATCTCATTGTACGGGTCGATGATCAGCGCCTTGATCCCGTGGCGCATGACCAGAACTCGCGACTTCTCGATGATCCAATCCACAGTCGGGGCGTCGTCATCCGCCCGGATGAAATGGATATGATGCCTCACCCACTCTCGCGCCGCCTCCAGTTCCATTTCATCCATCCTCAGCCGACGGTGCTCATTATAGCAGAAAAACGGCTTTCCAATGATCTTTTCTGCAAATTTGGCGATATGCCGAGGCGGAGCATTCTCGAAGGAACAATATCCGACCTTCCATCCATAGGACCGGGCATAGTTGACCATTAGCTGGTCGACAAACTCGCTTTTCCCGTGATTGGGGATGCCCGTGACGACGACCAGCAGACCCGTTCCCGTCAGCTTCATGAGCGGGTCCAGATTGTCGAAGCCGGTGGTGAGACCGACAGCACGCTCCCCGTTGTAGAGGGCCAGAACGTCGTCCCAAAAATCTTCGGCTGTGTGAACGCCCCGGATCGGGTATGGCTGCGCCGACTCGATCATCAGGCGCAGGGCGTCCGGCCCCAGCTTCAGCAGGACGTCGTTGGCGTCCTTGCAGCCCTCGGGGTAGCGGACCCGCCAGCAGCGTTCCTTCCCCAGCCGGCGGGCCAGCTCCTCCGCCAGATTGCCGCCCGGCCCGTCACCGTCGGTGGCGATGATGATCTTGCGCACCGACGCCAGCCGGTCGGCCGCGTTCACCATCGCCTCGAACCGCCTGTCGGTATCGCGGCTCGGATCGTCCTCGTCCTTCAGCTTCGCGGGTGCACCATCGGGAAGGGTGGTAACGGAGCGATAGCCGCCCGTCATGCAGGCGAGGACGTCCATCTCGCCTTCCACCCAGATCAGCACGTCATCGGCAATCTGGTCGAAGTTGTACAGTGCCCGCTCCGCGTCCTTGTCCTGCGCGAAGTTCTTCTCACGGTCCCGGTACTTGTTGTTCACCAGTTCCCCGCCTTTCAGGTAGGGGAACACCACGCAGGGCCGCTCCTCTCCGACCTGCGGGAAGAACTTCACCCCGCGATAGACGCCCATTTCCTCCACCACGTCGCGGGCAATCCCACGCCCGTCGAAGAAGCTCAGGAAGGCGTCGGGCCGCGGCGTCTCAGCCGGCGGATCGGGCCGTCTGATGGGAGCCTTCGGGACAGGACGGCGGAAGGTGCCGACACCAGCAGCGCGGCGACCGGGGATGTTGCCCGTCCACTCGCAGTGATGACACCGCCACACCGCCCCGCCATCGTCGTCCAGCTTCACCGACAGACAGGGCTTGCCCTTGTTCGCCCCGTGGCGCTGGGCAGAGCACTGCGGGCAAGTCGTCGCGTTGTCGCCGTGACGAAAGGCTCCGCCACGCTGGGGCCGGATGCCATGCCCGGCCAACTCGTTCAGCAGATCGGTCATCGCAGATACGCCCAGCTTGTCGGTGTCTTGCGCCACGGCCCGCACATCGTGCCCACGGGAGCGTCATCCCACGGCGGCGGACGGTCGCGGTCGGTCCAGGCGCGCGGGTCGGACCGCCAAGGCGCCTCATCTCCCGGCCGCTGGTCCAGCAGGTCCCGCCAGCGTTCTTGGTTCAGGAAGGTGAGCGCCTGCGCCACGCCGTCGGTGCGATCCTTGCCCAGCGCCCGGATGTTCCGGCCATAGGCCTTGGCGCCGCTGATCATGGCGTCCGGGTCCACCCCCGCTTTGACCAGCCGGGCGAACTTGTCCTTGGCCGGCTTCTTCGGGTTGGATGCCGAACCGCGTGACGGGTAGACGGACCAGAATTCTTCGAACCGATCATCCGCACGGGTCGCGTCGGCACCGCCGACCGACCGTTCAGAGATCTCTTCTCCCTTCCTATCCCTTCCTTTCCTATCAGGCGGGAATGGTCCGGGAACACTCCCGGAGTGGTCCGGGAGTGGTTCGGGAACGGTCCCGTCCTGTTCACCGACAGCTTCGGGAATGCTCTCGGAAGACATCGGCACAGGGGCGGGAATGGTCGAGGATTGGACCGGGACCGTTCCGCCGCAGAAAAGGGAATGGTCGGGGATCGCTCCCGAACTGTCGGGCTGCGGATAACGGAGCGGCTGCGGCTTGTCGATGCGCTGATGCTGCTTCCAGCCGGTCACATAGAGGTACTGCTGCCCTTCGTGGGTGAACCGGCCGATCAGCCCTTGGATGATGGCCTCGTCGAGCCACTTACCGAGCAAGGCGAGCGTCACGTCCTCGTCAGACGGGTAGATTTCCGCCTTGATCTTGCGGAGCGAGGCAAGGTGAACGCCGCCGTCATCACAGAACGGCCACAACAGGATGAAGGTCAGCCGGGCATCCCGAGACAGCGCCATCGTGTCGTCGGACGTGCAGAACTCAGGCTTCACGCTGCGGATGCGCGCCATATCAGCGGCCCTCCATCTGACCGGCAACCGCATCAAGCCGGCGGGCGATCTCGCGCAGGCCGTCCAAGTCGATTGTGTTTTCAGCAATGAAGTCCCGGATGTCGGCAGCTGCGCCACGGACCCGCTCAGCAGCGGAGTGGTTCCGGATCATCCGAGGGCGGGGGTGGACAGGGAACGGAGTAACGTTGGTTTTCTCAGTCATTCCGCAGCCTCCCGCATCCGACGTGCAGATCGCCGCTCCAAGCCCCGCTGACGCGCCTGAACGGTCCAGGGCGTCACGCTGGGGGCGGAAGCCGACAGCGACTCCAGCGCGCGTGTGGCGCCCACGATGGCGCCTTCGTCCAGCATCTCCACCTCGCCGCACATCACTGAGCCGACGAACGTGCCCAGCGCCACGTCCAGCCGCATCACGGCGTCGGGAATGCCGGTGTCGGGGTGGTGGGCGATCAACTCCTCCAACTCCGCCATCCGGTCATAATCCGGGTAGTCCGGCCGGGTGGCGGGCGGGCCGTTGTGGCGCTGGTCGGCCTGCTCCATCAGTGCCGACCATTCCCGATGCAGGTCGATCAGGTCATCCGATCCGGAGACCAACGCTTCCGCATCCGCCAGCGCCGACGCCAGCAGACCGGACGCATAGCCGGACATGTCGCCACCGTCCTCCACCTCGACGGTCAGTACCCGCAGCTTGGTGACGATGGCCTGGACGGTGCCGGACCTGTCGTCGGCAAGGGCATGGCCGAGTCGTCCGACGTCCTCACTGGCCGCGTTGACGGCGGCTTCCATCTCGGCAAGGCCGAGCCGCTGACGGGCTTCGTTGTGCGCAACGATGGTACGCTCCAACCGGCCCTTCAGCCGCTCCTTCACCTTGGGCGAAAGCCGCTTGTCCCGGTCGATCTCTACCGCGGACATGTAGACCGTGCCGCGCTTGCCATGCGAGACGAACGGCCAGGGGATTTGATCCCCAACCGCTTCGCCATGCGCGTCCAGCGCGTCGATACGCTCGATGAATGTGGCGCGGGCTGCGTGCCACTGCGCCCCTGTCTCGGTGATGGTCATGGGGTCGCTCCATTTTCAGGGAACAAGTCCCGCTGTCTCGGATCGGCCGGCACTGGGGCGGCCTTAGGTTTCGTCTTGCGTGGTCGGCGACTCGGTGACGCTCCGACGGATGTCGCATGCGGGGCGTGCATCACCAACGCCTCAAGGTCACGGTGAATGGCTGCCTCGATCCGGTCGCACTGCGTCTCCAAAGCGCGGTAGTAGCGGGAGCGGAACAGCAGGTCGAACAGATCGCGCGCAGGCAGCTCCGTCTCCAGCAGCATCCGCACCCGCTCCATCCGACCGTAGGCGGCAAGGTCAAGGGCCGTATCGCCGGTCTGCCAGTTCTCGGCCGCCTCGATCTCACGCTCCCGCTCCCGCCACGCCTCATATTCGGCGTGGGCATCCTGGATGGTGGTCGGAAGCGGATAGGCCGTCTCGATGGCCGCCCGGACCTGTGGCGACACCTCCTTGAAGCCGAAGAAGTCGCCGCAGTGCCCGATGTTCTCGATGTGATGGGTCCAGCGCGCCCACGGCTGTTCACAAGGGGTGATCAAGGAGCCGAGCGCAGCGCGTACCTTCTGTTCCCGCCAGCAGGGAGCGACGGCAGCCTCCTCAGATCCGTACTTCTCGATCACGGACTTCCGGTAGGCTGCCCGCTTGCGGGTGCGCTCCGCCTGTTCGGCTGCCCGCTTCGCCTTCCAACCCGGCTCCTTCTCCTCCATGCGATCTTCGAAGCCGGTGAAGATGTCGGTGAAGGTCGGGCCAGTTGGTTGGGCGTACACGGCTAAGGGAGCCTCCTCCGCGATCACATCGGAGAAGGTCTTGCCCGCCGCCTTCAGCATGTCCCGCGCCTTGCGCAGCGCCGCCAACGCCTCCCCATCGTGATCACTGCTCGCCAGCGCGAGAACCTTCGCGAAGCGGTCGGCGTTGAACGTCGTCATGCCGGCCCCCAATCAGCGCTTCACGTCGGCCGAGACACCCTGCGTCTTCCATTCTCTGATCGCGGCGTCGACCAGCGACTTGCCGTGAGCATTCCACCGCCAGTGCTCCACCTGCCGACTGCTGTGTTCGGATTGGCCGAGCCGCATCTCTCCGGTCGAGTCGTCGCGGGGAATGCCGGCCTCGTTGGCGATCCGGCCCACGCGGTTGATGGAGATTTCGTGCTCCGTCGCAATGTCGCCCGCCGTGTAGAACCGCCCCTCCAGGCGCGGGAGCGGGATCAGCGGTTCGCCGAGAACCTGACCGCTCAGCCGGCTGAAGGCTGCCTGGAGCGAGTTCTCGGACAGCGAGGGGAAGGCAGCGCGCAGCTTGTCGGGGAAGGACGTCAGTTCGCGCAGGAGCGCGCCGCTGAGCCGCGGGGTTCCAACCTTCTTGGTCGGCGGCTCGATCACCCCTTCCTTCACGGCAAAGTAGGTGTCGACCAGCCGGTCGTAGACCTGCCATGCCTCGTCCGTTTCGAGGATCTTGGCGTGAGCCAGCGCACCGCGTTCCGTCCACAACAGGACAGAAGGGGCGCAGGGGTCGATGTCATTTGGATATGAAGCTTTGAGTTGACGAAGTGCAGCACCAGTCACGCGGATAACATGCGTTCCTTGAACGAACCGAGCCTTGTTTCGATTGTAATTCTGGATGATGCGCTGTGGATCGGTCCCATATGCATGCGCCAGCCGTTCCGTGGTCATCACCGGAACACCGTTGAAGGCGATGATATTCGGGGTGTTGCCCGTTTGTGCCCCGTATGAGTTCTGGACGCACGAAGGCCTTGCGGCCATAAATGGCTCACTCATTGGTCGCTCTCCTAAGCGATTAGTGGGTTTCGGGACTTACTTAAAGGACCGGACAACGCGGGCAGCGGGGCTGATCGTTGGCGCGAGAGCGCCCCGCTGACCAAATATTTCTGAGATGATATTCATGCTGCAGAATTCCTTGTTCTGCTTTCTTGCTCTTCAATCCACCTTATTAGAGTTGATTTTCTAGCGCAAATCAGCGCACCGATCTTAAATATTGGCAGTCTTTTGCTCTGATAATATACCTGCCGGGGATCAAGCCCCATGAATGCTCCGATGGCCTCTGCTCCTTGGAGAAGATCATGGGCAATCGACTCAGTTCCAACATCTTCCAACGTCTCGGCTTGTGCTTTTGCGTCAAAAGCAGTTGACGTGGCGCGCCTATTCATCTTTCGGACCCCTTGCTAGTTTCGGATGATCTCACCAATACGCTCAATAACACTCTGGTTGATTTCCCTCACAATATCAAAGCGGGGCTTCTTTTGCAGAGAGCCAATCGTTGCCGATTTCTTCGCGGTAAAATCCTCCGCAACCCGTTCCCGACCAGCAACAAAATACTGCTCGATGATGGGTGACGGTGCCATCTTAGCGATGACATCAAGATCATCGCCATACTGCTCCACCATCTCATCCATCTTTTTTGTAAACATCCACTGATCATTTATTCGTATGCATGCTTGTGCATTCGGTGATTTGACGGATATCACAACTCTTGGAAAAGCATATATTTCACACTTTCTTTTCGATACCTCCTGAAGCTCTCCCTTCACAGCCATATCAATTAGTTTTTCAAGTGCGTAGCCAAACTCGCATCCCCCAACCATCCAAACAAACTCTGGTGGAAGCCTGGGAGTTCGAGAGAGAAAACCTTGATCGTCAATGAAGGGACACTTTATCGATTTTTTCTGCTCCTCAGTTAAAGAGATCCAATCCATCGTTCCTGGAGCGCTATCACTATCAAGCTTGCGACACTTTTTGATAGTCTCCGCCGCCTCCTTTGCATGCTCACTGCCAAGCATTGCAATGAGTAGGTTTGCCGCATCAGTTGAATTGGCATCGGGTGCAGCGTTTCCGCGTGCTCCAGTGGTCGTTATATATCCACCCTCCCTGGCGTGCCTCCCAAATTGCCGGACTTGCCCTGGCGTCCAGTCGATTGCATCTGCCAGTTTGTCCATAAGTTCAGAAAACTTAGCCATTGGAACGCCTGCTAACGGATGGATATATAGGGCTTTGCAGCTAACCCCGTCAATTGCTTTTGACGCAAAAGCGGATGTCGGGTAGCATCTTGTAGCCGATAGAACGGATAGTCAATAGATAGAGTGTGAAATGGCATCTGTACGCAAGCGCACTCTGCCCAGCGGGAAGGCCGTCTGGCAGGTCGACTACAAGGATCAGGCCGGGCACCGGCGGTCTCGACAATTCAGGACAAAGAAGGAGGCTGACGCTTTCGAAACGAAAGCCCGCGCCGAGGTGGCGGCCGGTATCCACACGCCTGACTCAGTGTCGGTGACGGTGGCTGCGGCGGCTGAGTTATGGATCAAGGCTGGCCAAGCCGATGGACTGGAAGCCAGCACAATCACCCAGCGTGACCAGCACATGCGCCTGCACATCGTCCCGCTGATAGGCGAGACGAAGCTGTCGCAACTCACCACGCCCAAGGTGGAGGCGTTCAAGGACGAACTGGTCCGCACCCGCTCTCGGCAGATGGCACGGGCGGTACTGACCAGCCTAAAGGGAATTCTAAAGGTCGCTCGCCGCAAGGGGCTGATCGCTCAGAACCCGGCCGAGGCGGTCAGCGTCGATAAGCGGCGGATCGAGGATGAAGAGGACGCGCCGATCCCGCCGAAGGAGGACATCCGCGCCCTGCTGGCCAAAGCGGCGGAAACGTACCCTCTGAGCCGCGTGACGCTCGGCCGATGGGTCGCCGGGCAAGGGCGACCACAGCGCATTTTACCGATCCCCTGGCGCCCCCTGATCGTGACCGCGATCTTTACCGGCATGCGGGCATCCGAACTGCGGGCCCTGCGCTGGTCGAATGTCGATCTCAAGGCTGGGCTGATCCGCGTCCGAGAACGAGCTGACCGATATCAGAAGCTCGGGCCACCAAAGTCCAAGGCCGGCCGCCGAGACATCCCGCTCGCGCCGCTGGTGGTGAACACCTTGAAGGAGTGGCGGCTGGTCTGCCCGAACACGGAGTTGGACCTTGTGTTTCCCTCCGAACAAGGTTCAGTGATCCTGCACACCAACCTGCTGCGTCAGGGCTACTATCCGTTGCTACGCGCCTGCGGGCTGATGGCGAAGGAAGCCACCGATCCGCCCTATCCCTTCCACTCCCTGCGGCATGCCGCCGCCTCCCTGTTCATTGAAGCAGGCTGGGGGCCGAAGAAGGTCCAGGCGTTGATGGGCCACTCCAGCATCACCGTGACCTACGACATCTACGGTCACCTGTTCCCATCCCCGGACGACGACCGGGAAGCGATGGCACAGCTTCAGGCTCGGCTCTTGGGAGGGCCGCCATGATCTGCGGAACGCTCAGAACAAGGAGAGAACGGAACCACCCCAACCGTGTTGCATCCGTGTTGCGCCGAAACGCCTTGTAGCGCTTGGAAATCGTTGCAGATCAACGGGATAGCGTTGCGACACGCTGCGACACGCTCAAATGCAAAAGGCCCACCGTAGGGCGGGCCTAACGTGTTGATTTTGCTCGGGAAAGGTTGGTTGGGGGACTAGGATTCGAACCTAGGCTGGCGGAGTCAGAGTCCGCTGTCCTACCGCTAGACGATCCCCCAGACCGTCACCGGGGCGGCTCGTTCGCCGTGCCCCGTGGTGTGGGCGGGTTTATAGCGACCACATGCCGGGCTGTGAAGAGCTTTTTTCGTTCCGGATGCATTTTTTTCCAACGGCCGCCACCGACCCGGTTTCCATCCCCAGGCCGGCGGCACCGGTCGGTCAGTGCGGAGCGATGTTCGTCATCGGGGCGACGATACGGCGGAGGTCGTCGTCGGACTCCAACTCTTCCAGCTTGCGGGGAAGTCGGCGGCGCCAGTTGGGGTGCTGGTCGACGGTGCCAGGCAGGTTGGGCTGCTCGTCGTCGGCCAGAGCATCCTCGATCTGCATCATCACGATGCGCGATGGGGTGCGCGCCAGATAGGCGTGGACAGCGGCGGACAGTTCCACGCGGAAGGGCTGGTCGCCGTCCTCGGTCGGATAGCTGTCCGGGCGCAGCCCCTCGCTCGACAGGGCTTGCAGCAGGCGCCAGCGGTCGACGCCACGGTCCCAGCGGTCCTTGTCGCGGCTGGCGTCGTCCGGATACAGGCTGAGACGCTGGCGCCAGTCAAGGTCGCGGCCGGTCCAGAAGCCTTTGAAAGGCGCCAGATCATGGGTGCTGACCGTCGCCATCGACCCGGCGGGATAGTCAGCAGGCGGCTTGAAACCACCGTCGGCGGTGCGCTCGAAGTAGAGCACGCGATAGCTGAGGATCCCGGCCTGCTCCAACGCCGGGCGGAAACCCTCCGGCACGGTGCCCAGATCCTCGCCGATCACGACGCAGCGGTTGCGGCGGCTCTCCAGCGCAACGATGCGCAGCAGGTCGTGGAAGGGATAGGCGACATAGGCGCCGGGGCTGCCGTCCTCCGGAATCCAGAACAGGTGCTGCAGCGCCATCACATGGTCGATGCGGAGTGCCGCGGCATGGCGCATGTTGGCGCGCAGAAGCTCGACGAAGGGGCGGTATGCCGCCTCGCGCAGACCCAGCGGTGACAATGGGGCAAGGCCCCAGTTCTGGCCGTTCATGTTGAACTGGTCGGGCGGCGCCCCAACGTTGGCGCCCTTCACCAGCATCGACGGATCGGCCCAGGCGGACCCACCGCCGGGATGGGCGGCGACGGCAAGGTCGCGGTAGAATCCCATGGCAAGCCCGGCAGACCGCCCGCGCGCCGCGGCCTCGCCCAACTGGCGGTCGGCCTCGAACTGCGCCCAGGCGAAGAAATCGACGCGATCGGCATGCTCGCGGGCGAAGGCGGCAACCTCGGCGCTCTGCGGGTCCTGGAAGGCAGCCGGCCAGCTCCGCCACATCCACTGCGCAGAGTCCTCGCGGAAGAAATGTTCGTGCAGGGCATCGAACAGGGCGTGGCGGTCCAGCGCCGCCCCCATCTCCTGCCGGAAGGCCGCATAGGCGGCCTTGCGCGAGTGGTCGTCGGGCAAGGCGCGGAAGCGGGCGTGCAGAGCCTCCAGCAGCGGCAGCTTCAGCGCGGCGACCGCGGGGTAGTCGACCAGCTCAGCCTGACGGGCAACGGCCAGCGCCGTTTGAAAGGCAGGGTCCTGGATGCGGGCGCGCAGGTCGTCGGCACCGGCGAATTCGGGTACGGAGGCCGGGTCGATGTAGAGGATGTTCAGGAACTGGCGGCTGGACGGCGAGTAGGGGCCGATGTGGTTGGGATCGGCCGGGAACAGGGCATGTAGCGGGTTGAGGCCGACCAGCCCGGCGCCCAGCCGCCCGGCAACCTCGGCAAAGCCGGCGAGGTCAGCGAAATCGCCCATGCCCCAGTCATGATCCGAGCGCAGCGAATAGACCTGCAGGCCGATGCCCCAACTGCGGCCGGCCGACACCATCTCCTCCACCGTCACGCAGCGGTCCGGCGCCACGATCAGGGTGGTGGAGCCCGACGGCCCGGCTGTTCCTCCGGCGGTCTCCACATGCAGGTCCAGCCGGTGATAGCCGATGGGCAGCGACACCGGCAGCAGGGCGCCCAGCGCGCGGCGCTCGTAAGACGTGCCGTCCAAGCTGGCGCGGTCGGTGACGGGCAGGTCGCTGATGACGATGCGGCCACCCTGGGCGCTCCCGCCCTCCGGAGTCAGATCCCAAACGAGCATGGCATCGTCCAGACCGGCCGGCAGGGCGACGCCCAGATCGATCCCCTGCCCTTCCCCAGCCACCAGCACCGGCGGCAGCGGGCGGCTCCAGGACCGGCGTTCGACCGTGCGCAGGCTGTCGGCGACCTGCTCGTCGGTGGCAGCCGGCAATCCCATGGCGGCGATCAGTGCCCGCTTGGTGGCGGCGGAGGTCTCCCGCCGGTTGCCCCAGATGTCGTGATAGTGGGGTTCTAGTCCAAGCAGATCGGCCAGCCGGTCGAGATCACTCATGCAGGGTCCCCGCGGGTTTGTACGGAAAGAGGTGTGGGGCTTAGGGATTGGGATCGCGGTCCGCAGCGTCAATGCCGCCCGGCGGCCTATGCCATCGGCACTCCCCCATCAGCCGGCAGAAAGCGAGGCAGCCGCCGGCCCGGCCACAGTTGGCGGCGGGACGGCGGAGGCGATGGATTCGTTCGCGGCCTCACCCGCCGTATCGGCGGATGAGGCCGCCAGCGCCGATGCGGCAGCGGCGGCCTTGGCCTGGGCGATCTGCTCCAGCCGGCTGCGATAACCGGCGACGGCGGAGGCCACCTCCCGCGTCATCGCCTCGAGCGGGCGGTCGGGATCGACGGCCTGCATCAGGGCGCGGGACAGGGCTTGCAGCTGGTCGCGGTCGTCGATGGAAACCGGGCCGGTCTCGGCGGCGGCGCGCACCTTGTCGGCCAGGGATTTGATGGCGCGGGCGACCGCCTCGACCGGGGCATGGTCGCCGTCATCCCCCAGCCGGCGCAGCAGGTCGTCGAGGAAGCCGCCGATGCGGCCGACATGGTCGATGGACATGCGGTCCGGAACCGGCCGCGCCAGACCGGCCAGGGCGAATTCGATCAGGAAGGCGACCTGGATGCTGGCGCGCAGCCGCTTCTGGGTGGTGACGGTGGCGATCGCCTCGTTCAGCCGCATGCGGGCGCCGGACTGGGTCCATTGGCCGGTCGCCTTCAGCCGCAGCGTGTTGGGGGCGTCCAGCACCGGCACCTGCGCCCCCTCGCGCGGGGATTTGCGGCGGTCGGGACCGGTGTAGTCGGCGGTGACGACGAAGCCCTTGCGCGCCTCGATCAGGCTGACGATGCGCTCGCGCACCTGCTTGGGCGACACCGGCTTCATCAGCAGGTCGTCGCCGCCGGCATTGGTGACGCGGGTCAGCAGCGCCGGGGTCGGCGCCCAGGTGGTGACGATGACGCAGGCGAAGGGGTTGGGCACCGCCGGTTCATTGCGCAGGGAGCGGATGAAGCGGAAGGCCTCCGAATCCTCGCCGTCGGCATCGACCAGCACCAGATCGGGCATGGCCGCTGCCAACAGCCCGGCGGCGGCCTTCACCGAATCGAACAGCTCCACCCGGCGGAAGCCCAGCCGGATCAGCACGTCGCGGAACACGCGCGCGGTGTTGAGCTGGCTGTCGATGATCGCGGCGTCGACCTGCGAGAAATCGTAATCCGGCATCGTCCTACCCGAAGCTCCGCTGCCGCTGTGACGGGAACGCGCGGCATAGCGTAACACGCTTTGTCTTCGCCCGTCGCGGTAGCATCTCCGCCGGGGGCATGGACAGTGGGCAAAGGATCGCAGGGCGACGCACCATCGGTTTCATGCCCGCTCCTCACATGCCCGGCTGCTCCACCAAGGTGAAGACCAGCACCGTCCGCCCGTCCACCAGGGCCGAGCGCCCGGCGAGATGGATGCGCTCGTCCCCCGCCCCGTCGGCGACGCGGGTGTCGAGAACGCAGCGCCAGCCCCGGCCGCCCGGCACGTCGGGCAGGGTTACGGTCAGGATGTCGGCATGGGCGTTCAGCACGATCAGCAGGACGCCGTCGGTCAGCGGCTGGCCGTCCGGGCCGACATGGGTGCCGGCGCGGCCGTTCAGCAGCAGGACGATGCAGCGCGCCTGGGTGTTACGCCAATGTTCCGCAGTCTTCTCCACCCCCTGGGCATTGTACCAGACGATGTCCTTCAGCCCGTTGGCCGCCACCTCCCGCCCATGCAGGAAGAGGTGGCGGCGCAGAACCGGATGGGCGCGGCGCAATGCGACCAGCCGGCGGACGAAGGACACCAGCGACCCGTCGCGCTTCGACCAGTCGAGCCAGGTGATGTCGTTGTCCTGGCAGTAGGCGTTGTTGTTGCCGTCCTGGCTGTGGTCCAGCTCGTCGCCGGCCAGCATCATCGGCGTGCCCTGCGACAGCATCAGCGTCGCCAGCATGTTGCGCTTCTGCCGCGCCCGCAGCTCGGTCACCGCCGGATCGTCGCTCGGCCCCTCCACACCGTGGTTCCAGGAACAGTTGGAGGAATGGCCGTCGCGGTTCTCCTCGCCGTTCGCCCAATTGTGCTTGTCGTTGTAGGAAACGAGGTCCTGCAGGGTGAAGCCGTCATGGGCGGTGATAAAGTTCACGCTGGCCCAGGGACGGCGCCCGCGCTTCTCGAACAGGTCGGCGGAGCCGGCGATGCGGCCGGCCAGTTCCGGCAGCATGCCGTCGTCGCCGCGCCAGTAGCGCCGCACGGTGTCGCGGTAGCGGTCGTTCCACTCCGCCCAGCCCGGCGGGAAATTGCCGACCTGATAGCCGCCGGGACCGACGTCCCACGGCTCCGCGATCAGCTTGACGTCGGCCAGCACCGGGTCCTGCCGCACGGCGTCGAGGAAGCCGGAGCCGGGGTCGTAGCCGTAGGGCTCCCGCGCCAGCACGGTGGCGAGGTCGAAGCGGAAGCCGTCGACATGCATCTCCGTCACCCAGTAGCGCAGGCTGTCCATCACCATCTGGACCACGCGCGGGTGGCTGAAATCCAGCGTGTTCCCGGTGCCGGTGTCGTTGATGTAGTAGCGCGGGCTGTCCGGCAGCAGCCGGTAATAGCTGAGATTGTCGATGCCCTTGAAGGACAGGGTCGGCCCCAGATGGTTGCCTTCGGCGGTGTGGTTGTAGACGACATCGAGGATGACCTCGATCCCCGCCTCGTGCAGGCGGGCGACCATCGTCTTGAACTCCGACAGGACGCCGGTGTTCATGTAGCGCGGTTCCGGCGCGAAGAAGCCGATGGTGTTGTAGCCCCAGTAGTTGGTCAGGCCGCGGGTGACGAGATGCTGTTCGTCGGCGATGGCCTGGACCGGCAGGAACTCCACCGAGGTGATGCCGAGCGCCCGCAGATACTCGATGACGGTCTGGGTCGACATGCCGGCGAAGGTGCCGCGCAGGTGGGCCGGCACCTCCGGGTGGCGCATGGTGAAGCCGCGGACATGGGTCTCGTAGAGGACCGTGTCGGTCCAGGGAACCCGGCGGTGGCGGTCATGGCCCCAGGTGAAGGCGCCGTCCACCACCCGGCATTTCGGCATGCCGCGGGCGTTGTCGCGCCGGTCGAACGATAAGTCCTCGCGCGTCGAGCCGACACGGTAGCCATAATGGGCATCCGACCATTTGAAGCCGCCGAACAGCGCCCGAGCGTAAGGGTCGATCAGCAGCTTGTTCGGGTTAAAGCGGTGCCCCTCCTCCGGCTCGTACGGGCCGTGGACGCGGTAGCCGTAGAGCAGGCCGGGCCGCGCGTCGGGCAGGTAGCCGTGCCAGACCTCGTCGGTGTGCTCCGGCAGGGTGACCCGCTCGACCTCGCGCTGGCCGGTCTTGTCGAACAGGCAAAGCTCCACCCGCTCAGCGTTGGCAGAGAAGAGCGCGAAATTGACGCCGAACCCGTCCCACGTGGCGCCGAGCGGATGGGGCTTGCCGGGCCAGACCGGGGTGCGGGCGGGGGTTGAGGGCATCAGCGGGCGGCCTGTGTGGTGGAATTGCTTGAGGTGATCGTCAGGGCCGCTGATCCGACAGGCCGCCGGTTGGGAGGCCGGCGGATGGAACGTTTGGAACAGGATGAAACAGTTTTCGGGGCCTGTTCCATTGTTCCATGCCCTTGCCCCACCGCCGTGGCCGCATGCGGATTCGGCCGGCGGCACGACGCCTTGCGGTTTATCCGCCGGGTTCGCATCGCGTCATCAATGAAGGGAACGGGGTTCCTATCGACCATCAGCCAGCGCACGCTTCACCGGTTCCCCGAAAAGACACAAGGGATCCAATAAGAAAGCCTCCCTCCGGCGGCGTCAAGGGAGGTTGGGAAAGTGGAGCGGGTTGTCGCGTGCGTCTCCCTCTCCCGCCCCCGGAGAGGGAAGGGTAAGGGGAGACTCGCGGAATTGATTCTCGGTAGAGAGCCGCAATGCGTCCCCCTCACCCTAACCCTCTCCCCGGGGGGGAGAGGGGACTCTTCTTATTCCGCCTTCCGCTCCAGAATCAGCGTCGACAGCGGCGGGATGGTAAGGTCCAGTGAGTGGGTGCGGCCGTGCCAGGGGATTTCCTCGGCATAGATGCCGCCGCCGGGATTGCCGACGCCGCTGCCGCCGTATTTGCCGTCGTCGGTGTTGATCCGCTCGACATAGCGGCCGGGCAGCGGAACGCCGACGCGGTAGCCCTGGCGCGGAACCGGGGTGAAGTTGCAGACGGCGATCGCGATGTGCTCGGGATCGTCGGCCTTGCGCAGGAAGGTGTAGACCGAGTTCTCGTTGTCGTTCGATTCGATCCACTCGAAGCCGGACGGGTCGCAGTCGGTCTTGTGCAGCGGCTCCAGCTCGCGGTAGACGCCGTTCAGGTCGCGCACGAGGTCACGCATGCCGCGGTGCATCGGCTGGTCCAGCAGGTGCCAGTCCAGGCTCCGCGCCTCGCTCCACTCGTTCCACTGGGCGAACTCGCCGCCCATGAACAGCAGCTTCTTGCCGGGATGGGCGAACATGAAGCCGTAATAGGCGCGCAGGTTGGCGAATTTCTGCCAGTCGTCGCCCGGCATCTTGTTGATGAGCGAGCCCTTGCCGTGGACCACCTCGTCATGGCTGAGCGGCAGCACGAAGTTCTCCGAGAACTGATAGATCAGCCCGAAGGTCATCTGGTGGTGATGATAGCGGCGGTGGATCGGGTCGTTCTGCATGTAATGCAGCGTGTCGTGCATCCACCCCATGTTCCATTTGTAGCCGAAGCCGAGACCGCCGAGATATGTCGGCTTCGACACCATCGGCCAGGAGGTCGATTCCTCCGCCACCGTCATGGCACCCGGCTGCTGGCCATAGACCAGCTCGTTCATCCGCTTCAGGAAGGCGATGGATTCCAGGTTCTCGCGCCCGCCGAACTTGTTGGGAACCCACTCCCCTTCCTTGCGGCTGTAGTCGAGATAGAGCATGGAGGCGACGGCGTCGACGCGCAGGCCGTCCAGCTTGTACTGGTCGAGCCAGAACAGCGCGTTGCCCAGCAGGAAGTTCTGCACCTCCGTCCGGCCGAAATTGTAGATCAGGGTGTTCCAGTCCTGGTGGAAGCCCTGGCGCGGGTCGGCGTGCTCGTAGAGATGCGTGCCGTCGAAATCGCCCAGCCCATGCGGGTCGGTGGGGAAATGGCCCGGCACCCAGTCGAGCAGAACGCCCAGCCCGGCGCGGTGGCAGGCGTTGACGAAGTCCTTGAAATCCTCCGGCGAACCATGGCGGGCGGTCGGCGCATAGAGGCCGATGGGCTGGTAGCCCCAGGAGCCGTCGAACGGATGCTCGGTGATCGGCAGAAGCTCGATATGGGTGAAGCCCATGTCCTTGGCATAGGGGATCAGCCGCTCCGCCAGCTCCTGATAGGTCAGGAAGCGGTTGTCCTCCTCCGGCACCCGCGCCCAGGAGCCGAGATGGACCTCGTAGATCGAGATCGGCGCGGTGCGGTCGGAGGTGGCGACCTTGCGGCTCTGCCAGTCCTGGTCGCGCCACTCGTAGGGCGGCAGGCCGTGGACCACCGAGGCGGTGGCCGGGCGCATCTCCGCCTGGAAGGCGTAGGGGTCGGCCTTGGCCGGCATCAGGTTGCCGTTGGGGCCGCGGATCTCGAACTTATAGCGCTGGCCGGAACGGGCGCCGGGAACGAAGATTTCCCACACCCCGACCTCGACGCGGCGGCGCATCGGCAGGCGGCGGCCGTCCCAGTTGTTGAAGTCGCCGACGACGCTGACGCTGCGGGCGCTGGGGGCCCAGACGGCGAAGGAGACACCGGCGACGCCATCGACCTCGCGCGGGTGGGCGCCGAGCTTCTCGTAATTGCGCAGGTGGGTGCCCTCGCCCAGCAGATGGACGTCCAACTCGCCCAGCATGTTGCCGAAGCGATAGGCGTCCTCGAACTCCTGGGTCGCCAGTGGGTATTGGGCGCGCAGGCGATAGCCGAAGCGCTCCGTCCGGTCGGGCATCACGGCCAGGAAGAAGCCGTCCTGATGGATGCGCTCGGCCTCGCCCGCCGGTTCGCCGGTGGCGCTGTCGATCACCCACAACCGCTCGGCGCCGGGCACGAAGGCGCGAACCTCCACCGGCCGGCCGGCGGCCTCCTGCTGCATGCCGAGCACGGCGAAGGGATCGCCATGGTCGGCCCGCGCGATGGCGTCGGCCGCCGCGCGCAGCGCCTCCATCCGATGATCGGTGGCCCGGTGATTGGTGGGACGCCGATCGCCGTCACGGTCTTCGGGGACGCCGGTCTGCGCCTGATCCTTGCGGGTGTCCGTCGTCATGTCGCTCGCCATTGGCCAAGTGCCCTTCTTCGTGGAGGCCCCAACGTCTTGTGGACCGTTGATCGTTCACCGTCCAGCCGGAACGCGTCAGAGGCGTTGCCCCCTCCCCAACCCTCCCCCTCTTCGAGGGAGAGGGTGCCTTCTGCGAAGCGGCGGCAGTTCCCTCCACCGCCATAGGCGGGGGAGGGTTAGGGAGGGGACCGGTTTGGCACAGTCCGCCTTCGCGGGAATGACTGGACGCAGGGAACGCCTTCTCCGGAGGTGAACATACCCGCGGCGGTTTCGTCACACCATTCCCGCCGCGGATTTGCCCGGTTACTCCTTCGCGCCCGCCTCCTGCGCGTCGTCCAGCAGGCCCAGCACGCCCTTGACCGGGATGCCGATCCAGTTGGGCCGGTTCGCCGCCTCGTAGACGATCTCGTAGAAGGCCTTTTCCAGCAGGAACAGGGTCAGCAGGCCGCGCGCGGTGCCGGCTGCGGACGGCCAGGCCGGGCAGCCCTCGATCACCGTGCGGTAGCCATCAAGGAAAGATTCGACGCTGCGCCGTTCCCAGTCGCGGGCGGCTGCCAGCGCCGGGCTGTCGCCGCTGTTGGCACCCTCGCCGGCGCTGTCCAGCCGGAACAGCGCCGCCCAGGCCGCATAGTTGAAGGAGCGCAGCATGCCGGCCACGTCGCGCAACGGGCTGGATTTGGCGCGGCGTTCCTCCAGCGTCTTGGCCGGCTCCCCTTCGAAGTCGAGGATGTACCAGTCGTTCTGCGCCCGCACGACCTGCCCCAGGTGATAGTCGCCATGGATGCGGGTCTTGACGCCGTCGGCCGGCATCGACGCCAGCGCCGACAGCCGGTCCATCGCCTCCGCCCGGCGGGCCAGAAGCTGCTCGGCATCGGCGCGCACGTCGGATGGCAGGCGGTCCAGCGTGCCCGGCAGGGCGGCGAAGGCAGCCTCCGCCTGGACGCGGGCGGCATCGGCCCAGCGCGCCAGATCCTCGGCGGTGATCGGTTCCGGATCGAAGGCCGGATTGGCGGTGCCTTGCTTACCGGGGCCTTGCGCCAGCGCCCGGTGCAGTTCGGCGGTGCGCTGCCCCAGCGTGGTCATCATCACCAGATGCATGCCGAAGGGCTCGCCCGTTTCGGCGGCGTCCTCGGTGGTGCCGGCGACGCCAAGGCGGATGTCCTCCAGCTGGCGTTCCAGCTCCTCAACCGTGCTGGCCCAGCCGTCGCCCTGGTTGCGGACGAAGGCCTGGGCCACCGCCAGCGCGGTCGGCGTGCCGTCGGCCGCGACCTGCTCCACCGTGCCCAGCAGGGCGGGGGTGTTGGCGAAGCCGACCTCGGTCAGGAAGCGGCCCATCTCGACCTCGGGATGCTCGCCCTCCACCAGACGGCGCAGCACCTTCAGCACGATCTGGCTGTCGACCAGAACGGAGGTGTTGCTCTGCTCGACGCCCAGGCGCCGCACCTCGGCCTCTTCCGAAAGCTCGATGGCGTTCAACGCCTCGGTCGCGGTGAAGCGGACGACGTCGTCACCGGCGTTGGCCTTCAGCGTGTCGCCGCGGCGCAGCGCCTCGATCAGGGCGAGCGCGAAACCGTCGGCCTGCACGGCGTCATAGATGGCGCCGGTCCTGGGACCGCGCCGCACCTTGCCCAGCGTGTAGGGCAGCAGCGGCCAGCCGGTGCCGCCCGCCCCGCTCTCCCAACTCATCGCCAGCGGCAGGAAATAGCTCTGGTCGGCGGCGGCGCCATCCAGCCCGACCTGCGTCCTGACGAGCAGGAAGCCTTCGCCCGGTCCCGGAAGCTGGGCGGCCATGGTGACGTGCGAGCGGGTGATGCGGCGGTCCTTGGCGGAGAACCAGCGCTGCTGGGGCAGGAAGGCCTGCAGGATGTCGCGACCCAGCTCGTCCGCCGCCTTGCCGGTGGTCAGGCTGTGCCAGCCGTCGCGCATGACGATGGTCAGCAGGTCCGGCACCGGCTCCGGCGGGGTCTCGTGCCAGGTCGGCAGCTCCGCCTCCGCCGTCAGGGCGAACCAGTAGAAGCCGTAGGCCGGCAGGGTCAGCAGATAGGGAAGGTCGCCGATCGGCGGGAAGACGGTGCGGCCCAGCAGCTCGACCGGGATGCGGCCCTTCCAGGTCTTCAGGTCCAGCTCAACCGCCTGGGCCGAGCGCGACAGGTTGGCGACGCACAGTGCGATCTCCGCCCCGTCCTCCGTTTCCAGGCAGCGGACATAGGCCAGGACCTTGCGGTTGCCGGGATAGAGCAGCGAGAAGCTGCCGCGGCCGAAGCTCTGGCGCTGCTTGCGCACCGCCACCAGCCGCTTCATCCAGTTCAGCAGCGAGGAGGGGTTGCGGGCCTGCGCCTCGACATTGACGGCCATGAAGCCGTAGATCGGGTCGAGCACCGCCGGCAGATAGAGCCGCGCCGGGTCGGCGCGCGAGAAGCCGCCGTTGCGGTCGATCGACCATTGCATCGGCGTGCGCACGCCGTCACGGTCGCCGAGATAGATGTTGTCGCCCATGCCGATCTCGTCGCCGTAATAGAGCACCGGCGTGCCGGGCATCGACATCAGCAGGCTGTTCAGCAGCTCGATCTTGCGGCGGTCGTTCTCCAGCAGCGGGGCGAGGCGGCGGCGGATGCCGAGGTTGATCCGCATGCGCCGGTCGGCGGCGTAGAAGTTCCAGAGATAGTCGCGCTCGCTGTCGGTGACCATCTCCAGCGTCAGTTCATCGTGGTTGCGCAGGAAGATGGCCCACTGGCAGTCGGCCGGGATGTCCGGGGTCTGGCGCATGATGTCGGCGATGGGATGCCGGTCCTCCATCGCCACCGCCATGTAGATGCGCGGCATCAGCGGGAAGTGGAAGGACATGTGGCATTCGTCGCCGCCCTTCTCCGGATCGCCGAAATAGGGCAGCACATCCTCCGGCCACTGGTTGGCTTCGGCCAGCAGCATGCGGTCGGGGTATTCGGCGTCCAGCGCGGCGCGGATCGCCTTCAGGACGTCGTGGGTTTCCGGCAGGTTCTCGTTGTTGGTGCCCTCGCGCTCCTTCAGGTAGGGGATGGCGTCGAGCCGCAGCCCGTCCACCCCGATGTCCAGCCAGAAGCGCATCACCTTCAGCACCTCCTCCAGAACCTCGGGATTGTCGAAGTTCAGGTCGGGCTGGTGCGAATAGAAACGGTGCCAGTAATAGGCGTTGGCGACCGGATCCCAGGTCCAGTTGGACTTTTCCGTGTCGCAGAAGATGATGCGCGTGCCCTGGTATTTCTGGTCGCTGTCGGACCAGACATAATAGTCGCGGTGGTTGGAGCCGGGAGGCGCCTCCCGCGCGCGCTGGAACCAGGGATGCTGGTCGGAGGTGTGGTTGATGACCAGTTCCGTGATCACCCGCAGGCCGCGGTTGTGGCATTCCTCCATGAATCGCCGGAAGTCATCCAGGTTCCCGTAGGTCGGGTTGACCGAGGTGTAGTCGGCGATGTCATAGCCGTCGTCGCGCAGCGGCGATGGATAGAAGGGCAGAAGCCACACCGCCGTCACCCCCAGTTCCTGGATGTAATCCAGCTTCTGGGTCAGGCCGGCGAAATCGCCGATGCCATCATTGTCGGCGTCGAAGAACGCCTTGATGTGCAGTTGGTAAATGACGGCGTCCTTGTACCAAAGCCGGTCCTGCCGATCGATCATGGGTCGAGCACTTTCGAGAAGCGTTTGACGGAACACGTGTCGCGGGAACACGGGACGGAAACAAGCCACGGGAGCGAAGGTTTCACCCGAACAGCCCTCAGGCAACCCCTGACTTCCGGATAGGCAGGACGGCGAGAGCCAGGGCGTACCACGTTCAGAGGGGCCGGCCGGAGGTTTCGGGCAACCGTTCGAAAGCACAGCAATCCGAACTTGACATCGATTGACGCCGAAGGGTTATCCAGGCAGGGTGAACACAGGCACAACTTTACGCCTATGGCGTATCGGATAAATCATGCTGGGTTCCTTCATCGTCGTCACCGGCGGCGACAGCCGCTACCATCCGCTGATCCGCGAGCTGATAGCGTCGCTGCGGGCGTTGAAGCCGGCGGCCGACTGCCCCATCGGCGTGATCGACGCCGGCCTGACGGATGGGCAGATCGTGGAGTTGAAGGCCCAGGGGGCCGCGGTGGTGACGCCGCCCTGGCCGGTCAGCATCCCCGCGCACAAGCTGCGCAACCGCATCCATCTGAAGGCCAACCTCGCCAAGCTGCACCTGCCGACCTACTTCCCCGGCTACGACACGGTGATCTGGATCGACGCCGACGCCTGGGTGCAGGATTGGGAGGCGGTGGAGATGCTGCGGCGGGGGGCGGCGCTGAACCGCTTCGCCATCGTCGCCCAGTTCGGCCGCTTTTCGGAGACGGAGCTGCGGCTGGACTGGCTGTTCGGCCGCTTCGCCCGGGTGCGGTCGATCCTCTACAAGAACTCCAGCCGCGCCGGGCTGACCACGGCGGAATGCCGGGCGCTGGCGACCCGCCCGACGCTGAATGCCGGCGCCTATGCGCTGAAGTCCGACGCGCCGCATTGGGAGGCGTTCCAGCGCTGGCAGAAGCGCGTGCTGCGCAAGGGCCGGCTGTTCACGTCGGACCAGTTGGCGATGGCCGGCGCCATCTATCTGGACGGGCTGCCGGTCGAGCTTCTGCCGGAATGGTGCAACTACATCGGCCCCTGGCGCTTCGACCCTGAGCGGCGGGAGTTGGTCGAGTATTACCTGCCCAACCGGCGCCTGGGCATCGTCCACATGGCCGGCGAGGACGCCATGCGCGCCGACCCGTCGGTGCTGCGCCCGGTGCTGGACATGCGGGACCGCACGCATCAGCTGAGCCTGCGCTACCCGGCTTGGGAAGTGCCGGCGGTGGAGCGGGTGGCGGAGGAGGTTTAGCGGTTCGGCAACGCCAGCCGTGCCAGATCCCGCACCGCGCGGTCCAGCGTCGCCGGGTCGTGGGCGGCGAAGCCGAGGAGGACACCGTTACCGGTGGCAGCGTCTGCGGAGCGGTGGTAGCTCGACAGGCATGGCGTGGTCAGGCCGATGCGGGCGGCGCGCTCGGCCAGGAGATGGTCGGGGCAGTCGGGAGGCAGGCGGAGCAGGACATGCATGCCGGCCTCCCCCGCCTCGGCGCTGGCGAAGCCGGCGAAGGCGTCGGTAATCGACTCCAGGATGGCGGTGCGCTTGGCGGCGTAGAGGGAGCGCATGGCCCGCAGGTGCGAGGCGAAATGGCCGTCGGCCAGAAAGCGGTGCAGCGCCGCCTGCGGCACCACGCTGGTCCCGCCGTCGAAATGGCGGCGCGCGGCGCGCACCGGATCGACCAGATCGGGCGGCACCACGACATAGCCGAGCCGCAGCGCCGGGAACATCACCTTGCTGAAGCTGCCGACATAGATGACGCGGCCGGCGCCGTCCAACCCCTGGAGGGCGGCCAGCGGCGGGCCGGCGTAGCGGAACTCGCTGTCGTAATCGTCCTCAACGATCCAGGCGTCGCGCGCCGCCGCCCAGTCCAGAAGGTGCAGGCGGCGGGCAAGGCTCATGGTCACGCCCAGCGGGAACTGGTGGGAGGGGGTGACCAGAGCCAGCCGGGCGCCGGCCCCATGGGCCATGCCGGCAGCGACGTCGATGCCCTCGCCATCCACCGGCACCGGGACCAGCCGGGCCCCGGCGCCCAGCAGGGCGGCGCGGTTGCCGGGCCAGCCGGGTTCCTCCACCCAGGCCTCGTCACCGGGGTCGAGAAGCAGTTGCGCCATCAGCGCCAAGCCCTGCTGCGCGCCGGAGACGATGACGACCTGCTCCGCCTCGCAGCGCACCGCGCGGACGGCACGCAGATAGGCGGCGATCTCCGCCCGCAGCGGAGCGTAGCCGAGCGGGTCCGGATCCGTCGCCAGCGTCCGTCCGCCATGGCGCCAGCAGCGGCCGAGCAGCTGTGCCCACAACTCGACGGGAAAGGCGCCGAGGTCCGGCGTGCCGAGCGCGAAGGGCCGTCCGGCCCGGTCACGGGCGATGGCCGGCGCCTCGGCCAGCGTCCGGCCACGGGCGGACAGGCCGACGCCGCGCCTGGCCTCGTCGCGGGCCGGAACGCCGCCGGGCGCCGCATCGGGAAGCGAGGGAGCGACGAAGGTGCCGGCCCCCACCCGGCCGCTGACGTAACCTTCCGCCAGCAGCGTGTCGTAGGCGGTGACCACCGTGTTGCGCGACAGCCCCCACTCGGTGGCAAGCGCCCGGCTGGGCGGCAGCCGCTCGCCCGGCCGCAGCCGGCCGTCCAGCACCGCCTGACGCAGCGCGCGGTAGAGCTGGCGGTGCAACGGCTCCGCCCCATCTCGGTCGAGTGCCACCGGCCCGAGGCTGGACAGAACCGGACGCGCCGAGCGGGCCATGGCGAACCTCCCGGAGGGTTGGCAAATTGGTCCCTATGGAATCGACATTCCGGACCTTTTGAAGGAGCCATTCTGCCGGCCATTCTGGGCCATCGCAACAGTTCCGGCCTTGAGCACGACCATGACCAGCCTTCTCACCGAGTCCCCCACTGCCGAGTCCCCTGCCGCCTTGGCCCAGACCCCGCGCACCCGTCCGGTGCGGCTGGGCGACCGCGGCAGCCATGACGTCGCCCTAATCCATTCCATCATCGACGAGGCGCCGATCTGCCACGTCGGCTTCGTCGACGATGCCATCAAGGGCCATGGCGCCCCCTCCCCCATGGTGATCCCGACGGTTCCCTGGCGAGTGGGGGATGAGCTGATGATCCACGGCGCCTCCTCCAGCCGGATGATCCGGCGGCTGCAGGAGGGGGGCGAGGCCTGCATCACCCTGTCGCTGATCGATGGGTGGGTGCTGGCGCGCTCGGCCTTCCATCACTCCGTCAACTACCGCTCGGTCATGCTGTTCGGCCGGCCGCGGCTGGTATCGGAGGAGGCGGAGAAGCGCGCGGCGCTCGACGCGCTGATGGAGAAGATCGAACCCGGCCGCAGCGCCAAGGTGCGGGCGCCCAATACGCAGGAACTGAAGGCCACATCCGTGCTGGCCTTCCCCATCGCCGAGGCGTCGGTCAAGCGGCGGTCCGGCCCGCCCGGCGACGATCCGGAGGATATGGACCACCCGGTGTGGGCGGGTGTGGTGCCCCTGCGGCTGACCGCCGGCGAGCCGGAACAGGACCCGGCGCAGGTTGGGGGCTGATAGCAGTCCGAAACGGAAAAAGGCCGCGACCGGGAAGCCCGGCGCGGCCTTTTTCTTGCGGTTTCTCGCGCTGGCGGGATGGCCGATCCGATACCCCCGGAACGGCCCCCTGCCAACCGTCCTTAGGACGACGGAGCGTTCAGCAGGCGCGGCAGGATCTGCGCACGACGGTTGGACGGCTCGCGGACGTTCGGACCGGTCTGAACCAGCAGCTGGCTCTCGCCCTTGCCCTGGGTCGTGATGTTGGCGGCCGGGATGCCCTTGGCGACCAGGGCCTTCTTGACCGCGTCGGCACGACGCACCGACAGCTTCTGGTTGTAGGCCGGCGACCCCGAGGTGTCGGTGTGGCCGACGACGTTGATCTTGGCGCCACCGTTCTTCAGGATGGCCGACACCGCGTCACCGATCACGCGATCGGCGGCCGGGGTGATGTTCGACTTATCCCAGTCGAAGAACACCAGATATTCGCTCTGGACCGCGGCGACGGCGGCCGGAGCCGGAGCAGCGGCGGCCGGCGGGCACGGATAGCTGCCCTGATGGATGACGTAGCCACCGCCAGCAGTGCGGGCGGCGACATTGCCCCAGCCGATGACCGGGTTGCACCACTCGACGCCGGTGCCGACCTTGCTGGCGTCCTGGGCATTGGCGGCCGCCGACAGGCCGAAAGCGACGATGGCGGCCGGGATGGCAGCCAGACCCGCGCGAACAATAGTCTTCATTGTCTTCACTCCCTTCCAGAACCCTTCCCCATCAGAGTGCCTGCGGGGGATGAACCTATCAATCGAAGCATCCGCCCGTGTTCAAGCGCGGCAGCGACCTTCCCAACATGTGGTGCGCGGTGGTGTTCCGGCACCCCAGCCGATTGGCCGAACCGTACCTGTACTTGGACCTATGCTCCACTTCCATAGCAGCTTTTCCGGTAGGATTCCGCCAAATCCGTATAACGGTGGCTGAGCACCGGAAAAACCGCGAGATCTTTTTCCGTCAGTTCGCGAACCGGTCTAGCAGGGCTGCCGGCCCACAAGAATCCGGACGTCACCCGCTTTCCGGGCGTCACCAGAGCACCGGCTGCGACCATCGCCCGCGACTCGACATAGGCCCCATCCAGGATGCAGGCCTTCATGCCGATGAAGCAGCCGTCTTCCAGCGTGCAGGCGTGCAGCAACGCCATGTGGCCGACGGTGATGTCGTCGCCGATGTAGGTGCCCTGCCCTTCGGAGGCCACGTGGATCACGGTGCCGTCCTGAATGTTGGTGCGAGCGCCGATTCGGACCTCGTTGACGTCTCCACGCACGGTGCAGCCGTACCAGATGCTGCTGTTCGCCCCGATCACGACATCACCGATCACCGCCGCCGTTTCCGCGATGAACGCGGTCGGGTCGACGGTGGGCAGGATGCCGTTGAAGGCGCGGACAAGGCCGGTCATCAGGTCGTACCGAAGTCGTGCATGACGGGCGGGATTGAAGCACCGTAAGGCTTAAGGCACCACCTGATTTCGCATTGACAGACCAAAGCAAATCCCGATTGGTGCCTCTGTGCAACAGTGCGGACAGGGGGCCACAACGCTGTCACAGCCCCCGCCCCATCCTGCCGCGGTACCCGATCACGGGAAAAGCGGCGCCTGATCGATGCCGGTGGTCTCGCCCAGACCCATCATGACATTCATGTTCTGGATGGCCTGGCCCGAGGCGCCCTTCACCAGATTGTCGATCACCGACACGATGATGGCGCTGCGCGGCGCGCGGTCGGCGACCACGCCCATCAGGCAGTGGTTGGAGGCGCGGACATGGCGCGTTGCCGGCACCACGCCGGCCGGGGTCACGCGGACGAAAGGTTCGTCGGCATAGCGGGCGGCCAGCGTCGCGCGCAGGTCGTCGGCGGTGACGCCGTCGGCCAAGCGGACATAGATGGTCGCCATCATGCCGCGGTTCATCGGCACCAGATGCGGGGTGAAGGAGACGGTGACCGGACGGCCAGCGGCCAGCCGCAGCTCCTGCTCGATCTCCGGCATGTGGCGGTGGTGGCCGACGCCATAGGCGTTGAAGCCCTCCGACACCTCGGTGAACAGGTTGGCCTGCTTGGCGTCGCGGCCGGCGCCCGACACGCCGGACTTGGCGTCGATGATGATGCCGCCCGGCTCGATCTGGTTTTCCATCAGCAGCGGCAGCAGCGGCAGCAGCGAGGAGGTCGGGTAGCAACCCGGATTCGCCACCACCCGCGCCTTGCGCACGCCCTGGCGGTTGAACTCGGTCAGGCCGTAGGCGACCTCCTTCTGCAGGTCGACGGCGCGATGCTCATGCCCGTACCAGGTGGCGTATTCGGCCGGATCGCTCAGGCGGAAATCGGCGGACAGGTCGACCACCTTCAGGCCGCTCGGCAGGCCGGCGATCACCTCCTGCGTCGTGCCGTGCGGCAGGGCGCAGAAGATGAAGTCCAGGTTGTCCCACTTCAGCTCTTCGATCTTCACCAGATCGGGCAGGTCATAGCCGCCCAGATGCGGGAACACCTCCGCCATCGGCTTGCCGGCCTGTCGTTCGGCGGTCAGCGCGGCGATCTCCACGTTCGGGTGGCGCAGCAGCATGCGCACCAGTTCGGCGCCGGTGTAACCGGAAGCGCCCAGGATGCCGACGCGGATTTTCGAACCGCCGGGAGTGGTGCCCGGAATGCTGATGGAGGCCATGGAACCGATGTCCTTCGCTTGACGGGAGGAACGTTGAAGTTTGGGTAGGCGTGGGGGTGAGGGCAAAAAGAAAGGGGCGCCCCTTTCGGGACGCCCCTCGCTTGTACCGTAAAGCAGCAGGCCCGTGTAGGGATTAGCGCTTCGAGAACTGGAAGCTGCGGCGGGCCTTGGCGCGGCCGTACTTCTTACGCTCGACCGTACGGGCGTCGCGGGTCAGGAAGCCAGCGGCCTTCAACGGCGGGCGCAGGGCCGGCTCGAAGTAGGTCAGCGCCTTGGAGATGCCGTGACGGACGGCACCGGCCTGGCCCGACAGACCGCCGCCGGCGACGGTGGCGACCACGTCGAACTGCTCCGAACGCTCGGTCACGCCGAACGGCTGGGCGATCATCATGCGCAGAACCGGACGGGCGAAGTAGACCGACTGGTCGCGGCCGTTCACGGTGACCTTGCCGGAACCCGGCTTGATCCACACGCGGGCGACGGCGTCCTTGCGCTTGCCGGTGGCATAGGCGCGGCCCTGGGCGTCCAGCTTCGGAGCGGCGAGCTCCTCGGTGACGGTCGCGGTGGCGGCGGCGCCCGTCAGTTCCTTGAGGCTGGAGAGGGTGGTGGTGACCTGGGCCATGCTTACGCGCTCCGCTTATTCTTCGGGTTCAGGGCGCCGATGTCGAGGGCGACCGGCTGCTGCGCATCGTGCGGATGCGTGGCACCCTTGTAGACCTTGAGGTGGGTCATCTGCTGGCGGCCGAGCGGACCGCGCGGAACCATGCGCTCCACGGCCTTCTCGATCACGCGCTCCGGATACTTGCCGTCCAGGATCTGGCCCTTGGAACGGCCCTTGATCCCACCCGGATAGCCGGTGTGCCAGTAGAAGATGTCGGCGTCGCGCTTGTTGCCGGTCAGCTTCACCTTCTCCGCATTGATCACGACGATGTTGTCGCCGCAATCCATGTGGGGGGTGTAGGTCGGCTTGTTCTTGCCACGCAGGATGTTCGCCAGGATGCTGGCAAGCCGCCCGAGAACGAGGCCGTCGGCGTCAACGACGTACCACTTCTTCTCGATTTCGGTCGGCTTCAGATTGAAGGTCTTCATCGCCACACTCGTTTCTTCGAATACGGATCGGCAAGCCGCCGATACCGGGGCGCCGAAGCGGACGGCTTTCTACGGGCCAGGACAGGCCTCTGTCAACGGAAAAATTTCCGTTTATTTTCAGTGGCTTGCAAGCGCGGTAATTAGATACCGTCCAAGCAAACCCATTGATACGAAAGGATTTTTTATGGAGCCTCATCCATGCGGTAGTGAGATACCGCAACGGTGACGGGGGCGTGCGGCGGGATGGAGTAGGTTCCGGTGACGTGCGCGACCGGTTCCGGATCGCCTTCGGAGAACAGCAGGATCTCGCCATAGGCCAGCCGCTTGCCCAGCTTCAGGACGCGCGCCTCGGCGATGATGGCGACGGGCGGCGGGCGGCGCAGGAAGTTGATGGTCATGCTGGTGGTCACCGCCAACTCGACCCGGCCGATCAGGCTCAGCACCGCGCCATAGAGCGCCACGTCGGCCAGCCCGAACATCGCCGGGCCGGTGACGGTGCCGCCGGGCCGAACGAAATCGTCCTTGTAGGGCAGGCGCAGGCGAATCGTCCCGGCGCCCAGGCTTTCCACGACGATCCCGAAATTCCCGACCAGGGGGACCCCCTCGCGGATCAGGTCCTCCAGCTCTTCCTTCGTCATGGCGGGAGCGGAGACGGGGGCGGCGTTCTGTGCGGTATCGACGGCGGACATGGACCCTCGGCCGGTGATCTCTGTTTGACCACCGGACTGTGCGCCATCCCGGCCATTCGGACAAGTATGGTGCTGCTATTCGGCCGGCTTCGGCTCGGCGGGGGGCGGGCTTGCCGGCTCCGGGGTCGCCGCGGGCGCGGGAGCGGAGTCGGTGGGGGCGGTCAGGCGGATCGGGCCGCCGCCGCTGGCGGGCGATGCCGGTTCGGTGGCGGACTGCTCCGCCGGAGCGGGTGCCGCCGGCGCAGCCGGTTCGGCGGGCGGGGCGAGCGGGACCGCCTTGATGTCCGATTTCGGAGTCTCCGACTTTGGCGCGTCCGCCTTGGGCGACTCGGCCTTGGCAGGCGCGGGATCGGCCGGGGTGGAATAGTCGGGGACGATGCGGGCCTGGCTGCCGGTGATGACCAGAACCTTCTGGCCGATCGGCAGCGGCTGCGGCTCCTTCTGGGTCAGCGACAGCAGATCGCCGTTCGATTTGCGGACGATGTATTCCCAGCCGGTGGTGTCGCCGGCGATGTGCTCCATCGCCGTGCCCAGCAGGCCGCCGATCGCCGTGCCGCCGACGGTGCCCAATGCGGCGTTCATGCCGCCTGTCCCCACCTGCGCGCCCAGGATGCCGCCGGCCGCGCCGCCGCTGACCGCACCGACCGTGCCGTTGGCGCTGATCGCCACCTGGCGGAATCCGACGACGACGCCCGGCTCCACCTTGTTGGCCTGCTGGACCGCGTTGGAGGCGTAGGTGTTGGGGGAATAGTCGGAGGTGCAGCCCGCAAGACCGCTGGCCGCGGCGATGAACAGGCAGAAGGAGACCGATCGGAACACGGGGGAGCCATTCGTTTTGAAACCCGCCCAGTTTCTTACGGCAAAGCCCCCCGGCTCGTCACCGGGCAAAATCCGGACACGGCCGGAAGGCTGCGTTGCAGTGCAGCGATGGCCGGCGGCGCGTTGTCGGCGATTGAGGGCAACGGCGGCGGCCTTGCACTGTTGGAAAGGCATCGCCACAAGCCGGAGCAACCAAGATGACCGATGCGTCCAAGCAGGGGAAGCCGCAGACCGACAAGGCCAAGGGCGGCAAGGCGTCGACCGTGGGTACCGATCAGGACCGCGACAAGACCCTGACCGAAAAGTCGGAGGAAAAGGCCGGCGGCACCAACAAGAAGACCCCCGGCCCGATCTACGACGTGTGACGGGCGCCGGGGACGGTGCCGCATGGAAAAGGCCGGGGAAGAGCCTGTCCTCCCCGGCCTTTTCCGTGCCCTCAAATCCGGCGTCAGCGGCCGGCGGTCTGGTCGCTCGCCTTCAGCGACAGGTATTTCAGCGTCAGCTTCGGCACACTCTCGATCACCCAGGAGGCCATCGCCTCCTCCTCGCGCAACGAGGTCTGCAGCAGCGGCGTGGCGAAGGCGAAGTTGCCGGCGTCCGCCACGGTCAGCAGTGACCGGTAGCTCGCCACCTCGAAATTCTCGAAGGCATAGTTGGCGAAGGAGTTCTTGAGGATCTCGTCCTCGGCGAAGGTATGGCCGAGCGCGGCCAGATTGCCCATGATCGACAGGGCGGTGTCCTTCAGGCCGGAATGGCTTTCCTGCAGTTGGTCCAGGATCTGCTCGATGCGGGTGATCTGGGATTCGGTCTCGCCACGGTGCATGCGCAGATGGTCGGAGACTTCCGGATAATTCACGAGGCGGTCGAGCTGGCGGTCCATCAGAGCCAGCGCCTGCTGTTCCACCGCATGGGCGTTGCGCAGGCCAGTGACGAACAGCGCGCGCGTGAGATCCGCGGGATAGGCGGCCATGTGTGTGCTCCTGTGGTATCAACGCTCCGTTGAACGTCTGCCCGCACCAACAGCGGCACACCGTCTTCGATGCTTACCGCTTTCAGCATAGCCCGAAGGGGCAGGGCTTCGGCCGCCGGCGTCCGGCACCGGCGGGGAAGTGCCACGACCGGGACACGGACGCGCGGTTGCCGGAGGCGCGATATCGCAGGGAAATGGTGGGCATGATCCGCATCCCCGCCATGCCAGTCACCCTGCCCGGATCCGTGGGCGCGGTGGTCGTCCTCATCCTCGTGTTGGCGGCTCTCGCCGGCTGGCGTCGGGCGGAGCCGGAGGACCTGAGCGGCTGGCGCGCCGAACGCCTGTCGACCTTCCAGGTCTGGCAGGCGGGCGGCCCAGCCCGCGAGATCTGGGACCATCCCGACGCCCCGGTCCTGGTGGCGCTCCCCGCCGGCAGCTTTCTCCAGGGCTCACCCGAATCGGAACGGGAGCGCTTTCCCGACGAACCGCTGCAACGGCCGGTGTCGATCCGGCACCCCATCGCCATCGGCAAGTATCCTGTGACCCGCGGCGAGTACGCGCGGTTCATCCAGGACAGCGGTTACAAACCGCGGACGATCTGCCGGGGCTATGCCGGCGAGACGGACCTGCTGCCGCGCTGGCATTTCTCCTGGCGCCGGCCGGGCTTCGACCAGACGAACCAGGACCCTGCAGTTTGCGTCAGTTGGTACGACGCCAAGGCCTATGTGGACTGGCTCAGCCGGCGAACCGGCAAGCCCTATCGCCTGCCGACGGAGGCGGAGTGGGAATATGCGGCCCGCGCCGGCACCCGGACCGCCCGCTGGTGGGGTGATGATCCGGCCAAGGGCTGCGACGCGGCGAACGGTGCCGACCTGAGCGCCAAGGATCGCTTCACCGACTGGGAGGTTGCGAACTGCCGCGACGGCGCCCTGTTCACCGCGCCGGTCGGCAGCTACCGGCCAAACGGCTTCGGCCTCTACGACATGCTCGGCAATGTCTGGCAGTGGGTGGAGGACTGCGCGGAGGACAGTCCGGCCGGGGAAATGTCCGGCGGGCGCTGCTCCCGCCGGACGATGCGCGGCGGGTCGTGGCACAGCAACCCGCGCTATGTGCGTTCGGCGGTGCGGCGGGCGGACGCGGCGGAGAGCGGCTATGCCGCCTACGGGCTCCGCGTCGCCCGCGACCCGTGAGCCGCTTACTGCATGGCGGCGTCGAGCTTGGCCTTCCACAGACCGCTGGACAGCGCCTTGGTCATCCAGGCGTCGACCGCCTGCTTCAGCGCCGGATCCTTGCGCAGCAGATAGGCGTTCTCGAAATGGGTGAAGGGAGCGGCGACCGGAACGGCACAGAGAACGCCGGGGTTCAGCTTCGCCTGCATGTCGGCTTCGATGCCGTCAGTGACCATGACGTCGGCCTTGTCGGCGGCGATCTGCGCGAAGATGGTCTTGTTGTCGGGCCACACCTCGATCGGCGCCTTGGTGAAGGTGGCGCGGGCGAATTTCTCGTTGGTCCCACCGGGGTTGACGACGACGCGGGTGGTCGGCTGGTCGATCTTCTCGACGGTCGTGAACTTCTCCTTGTCGGCGCAGCGCGCGATCGGACGCTTGCCGTCGCTGACGTTGGGAACGGAGAAGTCGCCGACGGCGGCGCGGTCGGGATTGACGGTGATGCCGCCCAGCGCGATGTCGAATTTCTCGGCCTTGAAGTCGTCCATCAGCGTCTTCCAGCTGGTCTGCACGAACTCCACACGGACGCCCAGCGTCGAGGCCAGTTCCTTCGCCATCTCGATGTCGGCACCCACCAGCGCGCCATCGGCGCCCTTGTAGCTGAAGGGCTTGTAATCACCGGTCGTCCCGACCCGGACGACGCCGGCCTGTTTGATCGTCTGAAGCACGCCGTCGGCAGCCCAGGCCATCGGAACCGCAGCGATGGTAGCGGTGGCAGTCGTGGCGAGCATCGCGGCGGCCATCAAATATGCCCTCATCCTGAACCCCTGTCGTTGGTTGTTTTCTATCATTCTTCGCCGCGGCCGGCCTGACGGCCGGCACTCCACATCGGGAATGCACCAGTATGCCGCCGGAGGAGGCGAATGTACGGTCGGAAAATGCCGATCGAACCGGGTTCCGCGGCAGATCGTTGCGCGGCCGGGCAGTACGGCGAATGATTTTTCCCGCGCCCGATTTTCCCGCGCCCTGTCCGCTCCCCTTGTCCACTCCATAGATCAGGCGCGCAGCACCTCCAGCGCCATCAACCCCTGCACCGCATGGTCGAGGAAGACGCGCACCCGGCCGGGCATCAGCCGTGCCGTCGGCACCACGACATGGACGGGCAGCGGCGCCGGCTCGGTGTGCGGCATCAGGCGCACCAGGGTGCCGGCGGCGAGATCGTCGGCCGCCTGATAGGACAGCGACCGGGCGATGCCGTAGCCGTCGCGGGCGGCCAGCAGCGCCGGCTCGATGTGGCTGACCGACAGGCACGGCGTGACCCTGACCACCCGCTCCCGCCCGTCGACCAGAAAGCGCCAGTCGGGCGGCCGGGGACGGGCGAGCGACAGGATGATGTCGTGTCCGGCCAGATCCTCCGGCACCGAGGGCGTGCCGCGCCGCGCCAGGTAAGCGGGACTGGCGACCAGATAGCGCCCGACCTGCCCCACCCGCCGGGCGACGAGACCGGAATCGGGTAAGGGGCCGATGCGGATCGCCACGTCCAGCTCCTCCTCGATCAGGTCGAGGTTGCCGTCGGACAGCACCAGCTCGACCCGGATGTCCGGGAAGGCCCGCATGAAGTCGAGGACCAGCGGCGTCACATGCTTGCCCCCGAACATCACCGGCGCGGTGACGCGCAGCCGCCCGCGCAGCGGCCGGTCGGTGCCGGTGGCGGCCAGCGCCTCGTCATAGTCGGCGAGAAGCCGGCGCGCCTGCTCGGCCAGCCGCCGGCCGGCGTCGGTGGGCGCGAGGTTGCGGGTGGTCCGCTCGATCAGCCGCAGGCCCAGCCGCTCCTCCAGCCCGGACAGCGCGCGGGTGACCGCGGGCGCCGACCGCCGCAGCCGCTTCGCCGCGCCGGCAAGGCTGCCGGCCTCCAGGATCGCCACGAAGATCGCCAGTTCGTCCAGCCGGTCCACAATTCTTCCGTTTTCTGAAAGAGTCCCTTTTGACGAAAGCGCATTCCTGCCGACGCGCGCAAGTGGTTGGCTGTGGGCATCCGCGAAACAGACATCGAAGGGACTTGTCCGATGAGCGCCACCACCGAGCCCGCCATCACGCTCTACGGCACGCCGCTGTCGGGGCACACCCATCGGGTGGAAGCCTTTCTGAACATCCTCGGCCTGCCTTACCGCTTCGTCGAGGCCGGCGCCGAGTTGCGGCGGTCGGAGAGCTTCCTCGCTCTGAACCCCTTCGGGCAGATTCCGGTGCTGGTCGACGGCGACCTCGTGCTGCCGGACTCGGTCGCCATCCTGGTCTACCTCGCCGACCGCTATGACGCCTCCGGCCTGTGGAACCCGAAGACGCCGGAGGACGCGGCGCGGGTGCAGCGCTGGCTGTCGGTCGCGGCGGGCGACCTGCGCTTCGGGCCGGCGCTGGCGCGCATCCTGACGCTGTGGGGCGGAGCCGCGTCGCTGACCGACGCGCAGGCGGTCGCCGGGCGCGTCCTGCGCTTCATGGACGGTCATCTGGCAAGCCGCGACTGGCTGGCGGCGGAGCGGCCGACCATCGCCGACATTGCCTGCTACGCCTATGTCGCCCGCGCGCCGGAAGGCCACATCCCGCTCGATCCCTATCCGGCGGTCCGCCGCTGGCTGGAGCGGGTGGAGGCGATCCCGGCGCTGATCCCGATGCCGCAGAGCGAGATTCCGCAACCCGCCTGAACGCTTTCCCTCTTGATGGCAGGAGCACGGCCATGGACCAGGACCGCATCCCCGAACCCTTCCATCCCGGCGAACGGGAGGCGCAGGCGCGGGCCGGGTTCCGCGTGCCGTCGGCGCCGATCCGCGACCGGCTGATCCCCCAGCATCAGCAGTTCTTTCCGCTGCTGCCCTGGCTGCTGGTCGCCGCGCGTGACGAGGCCGGCGACCCGGCGGCCGGGGTGCTGACCGGCGCACCCGGCTTCGTCTCCGCCGCCGACCCGCAGACGCTGTGGGTGCGGCCCGACCATGGCGCATGGCAGCCCTGGCCGGAGGGGCCGGCGGTGGGGGAGCCGGTGGCGGCGCTGGGCATCGATCCCGCCACCCGGCGGCGCAACCGGGTGAACGGCCGGGTGGCGGCGCGAGACGGGCTGGCCTTCGCCATGGCGGTGGAGGAGAGCTTCGGCAACTGCCCGCAATACATCCATGTCCGTCGGGCGGAGGACGAGGCCCCCTCCCCCGCCGGTGCCTTGGAGGTGCTGGCCGGGCTGGACGGCGAGGCCCGGCGGCTGATCGGCCCGGCCGACACCGCCTTCGTCGCGTCGGCCTCGTCGCCGGGGCGTGACGGCCGGCTGGATGTGTCGCACCGGGGCGGGCCGGCGGGATTCATCAGGATCGACGGCGACCGGCTGATCGTGCCGGATTACGCCGGCAACCGCTATTTCAACACGCTGGGCAACATGCTGCTGAACCCGCGCGCCGGGCTGCTGCTGGTCGATGTCGCCGGCGGCGACGTGCTGCACCTGACCGGGGCGGTCACCGTCGATTGGGAACCCGATCCTGCCCTGCCCAATGCCCAGCGAAGCTGGAGCCTGCATGTGGAGCGCGGATGGCGGCGGAAGGCGGCAATCCCGTTGCGCTGGAAGGAGCCTGATAACGAACCGGGAGAGCGTATCGTGGTACCGTGACGCATGGGTCACGCGACCGTCGCCAAGCGTCCGGATCTGTGCTTCGATGACGGTTCCATGACACTTGATGGATGGGTGTGTCGATGCGCAATTCCGCCTGTTCCGGGCGCTGGTCGCTGCTGTCCGGTGCGGTTGTCCTCTCCCTTCTCGCCGGCCCCGCCCTGGCGGCCGATCCGGCGCCCCAGGGCCCGGCTCCCCAGAACGACCTGCTGAACGCCGAGCTGTGGATGCAGCGGTCGGTCGAATACAAGGCCAACGCGCTGGCGGTCTATGCGCTGGGCAGGATCCAGCTGGACAAGGCGCTGGCCGACAAGAACTGGACCGCGGCGACCGAGCAGACCGGCAATTACCAGGATCTGCCGCCGGCCGTGGTGCTGGACCTGGACGAGACGGCGATGGACAACTCCGCCTACCAGACCGGTCTGGTGACCAGCGGCACCGACTTCTCGCCCAAGACCTGGGACGCCTGGGTGAAGGCGGAGAAGGCGACGGCGGTGCCGGGCGCGGTGGAGTTCACCCAGTATGCCGAGTCGAAGGGCGTCAAGGTCTTCTACGTCACCAACCGCAGCGCCGACCAGGAGGAGCCGACCCGCCACAACGCGCAGGCGCTGGGCTTCCCGATGGGCGGCAACGTCGATACCTTCCTGATGTCGAAGGAAAAGCCGGAATGGGGTTCGGCGAAGAGCGCACGCCGCGCCTACATCGCCAAGGATTACCGGATCGTCCTGCTGTTCGGCGACAATTTCGGCGACTTCACCGACGCCGCCAACGGCAGCGAGGCGGAGCGGATGAAGGCCTATGAGACGGTGAAGGAGCATTTCGGGCGCGACTGGCTGATGCTGGCCAATCCCGGATACGGCTCGTTCGAGAGCGCGCCCTATGGGCACAATTTCAAACTGTCGGCGGACGAGAAGCGGGCCAAAAAGATCGGCGCGCTGGAGCCGTGGGTGCCGCAGGCTCAATAAGGCTATGACGGGGGTGCGCCAGATTTAAAAGATCAGGCGCACCGCTTCCACGATCACCACCCAAGGCGTGCCGATCATCACCGCCCACACCGCCAGCCGCGGCAGACCGCTCATTTTGCGGACCTTCGGCTCGGCGGAGGGGGGGGCTTCGAACGAGGCGGCGTTGTAGATCGACATGGCCTGCTGCTCCATGAGCAAGATGACGGTGAGGACATCTTGTGGTTTCGATCCTTAACGACCATTAAAGAGCGCCACCTGCGAAGCCGAAGTTTGTGAATTACCTCGACAGGAGAAGAATACTCCGAAAGAGCGCGGCGGCGTTGGGCGGAATGACCACTACGGCACCGCGGGACAGGGACTTACGGCTTCGCGACGTGCCAGACGTTGTTCACGCCGTCACCTGTGGCGTCGCCGGGCTTCATGTCCTTGGCCCAGGTATAGAGCGGCTTGCCGTCATAAGCCCACTGATGGCTGCCGTCGTCGCGGGTGACCACGGTGTATTTGCCCATCGGCTTGGCGGAAGCCGGAGCCATCAGCGGCGGCCAGTTGGTTGCGCAAGGCCCGTTGCAGGCCGACTTGCCGGCGCTGTCCTTGTCGAAGACGTAGAGCGTCATGCCCTTCGCGTCGGTCAGGACGGGACCCATTGCGGTCTTCCCCATCATGGCCGGTTCCTTGTCCTGAGCGAAGGCCGGCGCGCCGAACAGGACGGCTCCCAGGCCGATGGCGGCGGCGGTGACACGGAGTGCTGACGTCATTCTACGGTTCCTCCCCAAAACCGGCCCGCCGGACGACGGACCTGATGGATGAAGGACGCAGCCGGAGGCGCGGTTATTCCGCCGGCATCATTCCGCTGGCATCACACCGTCAGGTATTTGCGCACCTCCTGCTCGTCGAGACCGCTGCGGGGGCCGGACAGCATGACCTCGCCGCGCTCCATCACCACCCAGTCGTCGGCGAGGTCGCGGGCGAAGTCGAAATACTGCTCCACCAGCAGGATCGCCATGGTGCCCTTGTCGCGTAGATAGGAGATGGCGCGGCCGATGTCCTTGATGATGGAGGGCTGGATGCCCTCGGTCGGCTCGTCCAACACCAGCAGGCGCGGGCGGGTCACCAGGGCGCGGCCGATGGCGAGCTGCTGCTGCTGTCCGCCCGACAGGTCGCCGCCACGGCGGTCCAGCATGGATTTCAGCACCGGGAACAGCTCGAACACCTCGTCGGGGATTGAGCGCTGGGCACGCGGCAGCGGGGCGTAGCCGGTCAGCAGATTTTCCCGCACCGTCAGCAGCGGGAAGATCTCGCGCCCCTGCGGGACATAGGCGATGCCGCGCCGCGCCCGGTCGGCCGGCGCCATCCTGGTCACGTCGGCGCCGTCCCAACCGATGGAGCCGCCGGACACCGGCTTCAGCCCGACGATGGCGCGCAGCAGGCTGGATTTGCCGACGCCGTTGCGGCCGACCAAGCACGTGACCTTGCCGATTTCGGCCTTCATGGAAACGCTGCGCAGGGCCTGGGCGGCGCCGTAATGCAGATCGAGAGAGCGAACGTCCAGCATCTTAGGATCTCCGGTCAGCGGCCGAGATAGGTGTCGATGACCTGTTGATTCGAACTCACCGCGTCCAGCGAGCCTTCGGCCAGGACGGAGCCTTCGGCCAGCACCGTCACCTTGACGCCGAGCGCGCGGACGAAGCTCATGTCATGCTCCACCACGATCACCGAATGCTTGCCGGCGATGCTGCACAGCAGTTCGGCGGTCTGTTCGGTCTCGGCGTCGGTCATGCCGGCGACCGGCTCGTCGACCAGCAGGAGCTTGGGGTCCTGGGCCAGCAGCATGCCGATCTCCAGCCACTGCTTCTGGCCGTGCGACAGGCTGCCGGCCTGACGGTTGCGCAGGGCCGACAGGCGGGTGATGTCGAGGATTTCCTCGATCCGCGAGCGGTCGTCGCGGCTGATGGCGTAGGTCAGCGTCTTCAGCGGCCGCCGCGGCGCCTTCAGCGCCAGTTCGAGGTTGTCCCACACCGTGTGCGGTTCGAAGACGGTCGGGCGCTGGAACTTGCGGCCGATGCCGAGGTTGGCGATGGCGGCCTCGCGCAGGCGGGTCAGGTCGGTGTCGCCCTCGAACAGGATGGTGCCGGTATCGGGACGGGTCTTGCCGGTGATGACGTCCATCATCGTCGTCTTGCCGGCGCCGTTGGGGCCGATGATGGCCCGCATCTCGCCGGGCATCATCACCAGTGACAGGCTGTTCAGCGCCTTGAAGCCGTCGAAGCTGACCGACACGCCGTCGAGATAGAGAAGGGTCGATTCCGCGCTCATGGGTCAGGCTCCCTTCTGGTCGGCTGTTTTGGCATTGGGAAGGGGCGAGGTCTTGTTGCATCCGGGCAGCTTGGCCTTCAGCTGCGCGCCAAGCCCCAGCAGGCCCTTGGGCAGGAACAGGGTGACCGCCACGAACAGGCCGCCGAGAGCGAACAGCCACAGCTCCGGCAGCGCGCCGGTGAAGTAGCTCTTGCCCATGTTGACCAGAACCGCGCCCAGGATGCCGCCGGCCAGCGTGCCGCGCCCGCCGACCGCGACCCAGATCACCGCCTCGATCGAACTGGCCGGGGCGAACTCCGACGGGTTGATGATGCCGACCTGCGGGACGTAGAGGGCGCCGGCAACGCCGGCCATGCAGGCCGACAGGGTCCAGGCGAACAGCTTGTAGCTTTCGGTGTCGTAGCCCATGAAGCGGACGCGGCTCTCGGCGTCGCGCAGCGCCACCAGCACCTTGCCAAGCTTGGAGGCGATGACGCCGGACGCGATCATGTAGGAGAGCGCCAGGGCGGCGACCGTCGCCACGAACAGGGCGACGCGGGTGGTGTCGGCCTGGATGTCGTAGCCGAGAATGTCCTTGAAATCGGTCAGGCCGTTGTTGCCGCCAAAGCCCATGTCGTTGCGGAAAAAGGCCAGCAGCAGGGCGAAGGTCAGCGCCTGGGTGATGATCGACAGGTAGACGCCGGTGACGCGGCTGCGGAAGGCGAACCAGCCGAAGGCGAAGGCCAGCGCCCCCGGCACCACCAGCACCATCAAGGCGGCGAACCAGAACTGGTCGAAGCCCAGCCAGTACCAGGGCAGCTCCTTCCAGTTCAAGAAGACCATGAAGTCGGGCAGCACCGGGTTGCCGTAGACGCCGCGCGGGCCGATCTGCCGCATCAGGTACATGCCCATGGCGTAGCCGCCGAGCGCGAAGAAGGCGGCATGGCCGAGCGACAGGATGCCGCAATAACCCCAGACGAGATCCAGCGCCAGCGCCAGCAGCGCAAAGCACAGGTATTTGCCCAGCAGCGAGACGGTGAAGACCGACAGGTGGAAGGGCGAGTCCGCCGGTACCCACAGCGTCATCACCGGGACCGCCACCGCGAGAATGGCGAGGATCGTCAGCACGATCCCGGCCTTGCGGTCCAGCCCCATCAGGAAAAAGCGCAGCAGCATCGGATCAGGCCTCCACCGCGCGGCCCTTCAGCGCGAACAGGCCGCGCGGACGCCGTTGGATGAACAGGATGATGAAGATCAGCACCAGGATCTTGCCCAGCACCGCGCCGGCGTAGGGCTCCAGGAACTTGTTGATGGAGCCCAGCGTCAGCGCGCCGACCAGCGTGCCCCACAGGTTGCCCACTCCGCCGAACACCACCACCATGAAGCTGTCGATGATGTAGCCCTGGCCGAGATTCGGGCTGACATTGTCGATCTGGCTCAGCGCCACCCCGGCCAGACCGGCGATGCCGGAGCCGAGGCCGAAGGTCAGCGCGTCCACCCGCGCGGTGCGGATGCCCATGGCGTTGGCCATCGGCCGGTTCTGCGTCACCGCGCGGATCGACAGGCCAAACCAGGTCCGCTTCAGCGCCACCAGCAGCGCCGCGAAGACGGCGAAGGCGAAGATGACGATCCACAGCCGGCCGTAGGTGATGGTCAGGCCACCCAGTTCGAAGGCGCCGGACATCCAGCTCGGCGCGCCGACCTCGCGGTTGGTCGGGCCGAAGATGGAGCGCACCGCCTGCTGGAGCGCCAGCGACAGGCCCCAGGTGGCGAGCAGGGTTTCCAGCGGACGGCCGTAGAGCCAGCGAATCACGCTGCGCTCGATGACGATACCGACGCCGCCCGACACGATGAAGGCGGCGGGCAGCGCCACCAGGATCGACAGGTCGAACAGGCCGGGCGCATGGGCGCGGAAGAACTCCTGCACCAAGAAGGTGGTGTAGGCGCCGATCATCACCATCTCGCCATGGGCCATGTTGATGACGCCCATCACGCCGAAGGTGACGGCCAGCCCGATGGCGGCCAGCAGCAGCACCGAGCCCAGCGACAGCCCGTACCAGAGATTTTGCAGCGCGGCCCAAAAGGCCAGCTTCTGCTCCAGGGTGGAGACGGCGGCGGCGGCCGAGCGCTTGGTGACGTCGGAGGCGCCGGAACCGGCGACCATGTTCAGCAGGACCAGCGCGTCGCGGTCGCCGCGGGCGGCCAGCGTGTCGGTCGCCGACTGGATTTCGGCATCGCTCATCTTCGACGCGGCGTCGCCGGTCAGCAGGATGGCGGCCCGTGCCTGCTCCATGGCGGCGCGGACGCCCTTGTCCTGCTCCTTGGCGATGGCGGCGTTCAGCGTATCCAGCGCAGCGGCGTCGCGGCTCTTGAACACCGCATCGGCGGCGGAGCGGCGGACGCCGGCATCGGGGCTCATCAGGGTGAGGGCCCCCAGCGAGGCGCTGATGGCGCGACGGAGCGAATTGTTGATGCGGATCTTCTCGACCGCGGCGGCCGGCGCATCGCCGAGCGCGGCGCGGGTCAGCGGATCGGTCAGGGTGAAGGCGTCGCTGGCCTTGCGGGCGATGACGACGGTGCCGTCTGCCTTGCGCACATAGAGATCACCGGCCTGGAGCGCCTCGATCACCGGCACGGCGGCGGGGTCGCCGGCCTCCGACAATTGCGCCAGGGCCTTTTCGGTTCCGGAATAGCCGCCGCTGCCCAGGGCCTGGACAAGCGGGCGGAGATCGGCGGCATGGGCGGCGGTCGATGTGGCGACCACCACACAGAGCGCCATCAGCCAGCGGAGAGCGCGTCGCATCGCGGGTCCTTCGGTGCGGGGGTGTCTGACAATGCGAAACGCCTGCCCTCTCTCCTTCCCCGCCCAGCGGGATTGGGGAAAGGGCAGGCGTCGCAATCACTCAATGCTCAGGGAGCGGACGCTACCCTCACGACCCCTTGCCGCCGCACTTGCCGGTCTTCACGTTGAAGTTGCCGCAGGACATCGGCTTGCGCCAATCGGCGATCAGGTCCTTGCTGTCCGGCAGGTAGTCCGACCACTCGTCGCCCGGGACGAGGCCCGAGGTCTTGGAGACGACGTCGAACTGGCCGTTCTCCTGCACTTCGCCGATCAGCACCGGCTTGGTGATGTGATGGTTCGGCAGCATCGCCGAATAGCCGCCGGTCAGGTTGGGGACCGACACGCCGACCATGGCGTCGATGACCTTGTCCGGCTCGGTGGTGCCGGCCGCCTCGACCGCCTTCACCCACATGTTGAAGCCGATGTAATGGGCTTCCATCGGGTCGTTGGTGACGCGCTTATCGTTCTTGGTGTAGGCCTTCCACGACTTGATGAAGTCGCTGTTGGCCGGGGTCTCGACCGACTGGAAGTAGTTCCAGGCGGCCAGATGGCCGAGCAGCGGCTTGGTGTCGATGCCGGCCAGCTCTTCCTCGCCGACGGAGAAGGCGACGACCGGAATATCCTGCGCCTTCACGCCCTGGTTGCCCAGTTCCTTGTAGAAGGGAACGTTGGCGTCGCCGTTGATGGTGGAGACGACGGCGGTCTTCTTGCCGGCCGACCCGAACTTCTTGATGTCCGCCACGATCGACTGCCAGTCGGAATGACCGAACGGCGTGTAGTTGATCATGATGTCCTCGGGCTTGACGCCCTTGCCCTTCAGGTAGGCTTCGAGGATCTTGTTGGTCGTGCGCGGATAGACGTAGTCGGTGCCGGCCAGCACCCAGCGCTGGACCTTTTCCTTTTGCATCAGGTAATCGACGGCCGGGATCGCCTGCTGGTTCGGCGCAGCGCCGGTGTAGAAGACGTTGCGCGAGGACTCCTCGCCCTCATACTGGACCGGGTAGAAGAGGATGTTGTTCAGCTCCTCGAACACCGGCAGCACCGACTTGCGGCTGACCGAGGTCCAGCAGCCGAACACAGCCGACACCTTGTCCTTGCTGATCAGCTCGCGCGCCTTCTCAGCGAACAGCGGCCAGTTGGAGGCCGGATCGACCACCACCGGCTCCAGCTTCTTGCCCAGCAGGCCGCCCTTCTTGTTCTGGTCGTCGATCAGCATCAGCATGACGTCCTTCAGCGTCGTCTCGCTGATCGCCATCGTGCCGGACAGGGAATGCAGGATGCCCACCTTGATGGTGTCGTCGGCCGCCTGGGCCGGCATCGCGAAGGACGCCATCGCGCCCATGGCCAGACCGGCCAACGCGCTGATCCCGAAGCTGGACGTCAGTTGCTTGGTCCGCATGAAGTTGCCCCCTTCCTTTGGCGCCCCGGTTGCTCCGGGGCTTCGCCACATCGTCGGGGGAAAAGCTACCGCGCATGCGAAAGGCGGTATCTACGTCAAATGACACATACGGCCACGCCCCGGCCTTTCCGGCCCTCTATCGGTCGGAGGTTCGGAATAAAACCGTTGCCGCGGCGTCCAACAGTCGTAATCAGGCCGTGTAACGGCCATGGCCGCCCCCGAGTGACAGGGCGATGCACGGGAGCAACAGTGTGAACAGCAGAGCTGCCGACACCAAATGTCGCTTGCGGATTGCGGAAGGCTCATCGAAGGATACAGCGCTCGATCCTTTCCGTTCACGTTCCGGTCCCATCGCCATGCATGATCTCCGCCGCCCGATGTCCCGCCGCTCCGCCGCCCTCTGCCTGGTCGGCGGGCTGGTCGGCGTCGTCCTGAGCGGTCCGGCGCTGGCCGCAGCGGCGAAGGAGGCGGCGCACGCCGCCAAGCCTTCTCTGGTCGCGGGCTGGGCCGCGGCGCTGGAACAGCGCGCGCAGGACATCCAGAACGCGCCCAAGGCGCCGGCCACCCGCGTCGGCTACGGCGCGGTCGTGAAGCTGGGCGATGGTGGCATGGTCGAGGGCATCGCCCCGGCGATGGACGTGCCCCCCGCCGATGTGCAGGCGCAGGCCCCCACCCTACCCGGCCTTGCCCCGGTCGAGCCGGCGCCGCCGGTGGTGATCTCCGTGCGCTCGCCGCTGGCCGACCGCGTCGGCCGGATCGCCCGCCGCCTGATCGAGTTGGGCTATCTGCCCGCCGACAAATGGACCGACAGCTTCAACGACGATGTCGAGACCGCCGTGCGCGCCTTCCAGCTTGCCGAGGGGCTGCAGCCCGACGGCAAGGTGGGAGAAGTGACGCGTCAGGCGCTGGACCGCACCCCGGCGCAGACCGTGGCGCTTCTGCGCCGCGCCGCTGCGGCAATGCGGGCGCAGCAGGCCTCAATCCCCGACACCACGGTTCTGGTCAATCTGCCCGGCCAGTCCGTCACCCTCATCGAGCATGGCCGCCCCGCCTTCACTATGCGGGCAGTGGTCGGCCGGCCGTCGCGCAAGACGCCGCTGCTGCAGGACAAGATCACCAGCGTCACCATCAACCCGACCTGGACCGTCCCGCCGACGGTGCTGAGCGAGGACAAGCTGCCGGCCCTGCGCAAGAAGGGCACCACCGGCATCAAGAACGCCGCCGTCTATCTGGACGGCTCGGAGGTGGTCAACACCCAGTCGGTCAACTGGTGGTCGGTCGATCCCGGACGCGTGCGCATCGTCCAGAAGCCGGGCGACGACAACGCGCTGGGCCGCTTCCGCTTCAACCTGACCAACGGCGACGGCATCTTCCTGCACGGCACCAACGATCCCAAGCTGTTCAGCCGCGACCTGCGCGCCGCCAGCTCCGGCTGCGTGCGGCTGGAGGATGCCCGGATGATGGCGGAAACGCTGCTCAGCGCGGCCAAGGTGACGCCGGCCGTCATCAGCCAGCAGCTCGACACCGGAGAAACCAAGACGATCCGGCTGCCGAACGCCATCCCCGTGCGTTTCGTCTACTGGAACGCGTCGGTCGACACCGCCGGCGTGGTGCGTGTCCACCCCGACATCTACGAGGATCCGCCCACGCTGGCGACGCCGTCCGGCCAGTCGGGCTCGGCGGCTCCGGCCATGTCGGCAAATCCGGCAACAGCCAATCCGGTGACGCCGGTCTCGACGCCGCGCCCGCTGTCGAAGCCGGCGCCGCTGCCGGTCCCGGCCGCCCATGCGCCGACGCCGCTGTCCTCCGCCTCCACCCCCGCTCCGGCCAAGCCGCTGCCGACGGCGACGGGCATGTGAGGCCGGGATGCGGATCGCCCGGATCGACCATTTCGTGCTGACGGTCGCTTCCATCGAGGCGACCTGCGCCTTCTACCGCGACGTGCTGGGGATGGAGGTCGTCACCTTCGCCGGCGGCCGCCGCGCCCTGTCCTTTGGCGCGCAGAAGATCAACCTGCACGAGGTCGGGCGGGAGTTCGAACCGAAGGCCGCCCGGCCCACCGCCGGCAGCGGCGATTTCTGCCTGATCGCCGACACGCCGCTGGAGGAGGTGATCGCCCATCTCCAGACCAAAGGCATCGCCATAGAAGAAGGCCCGGTGAGCCGCACCGGCGCCACCGGACCGATCCGTTCCGTCTATTTCCGCGACCCCGACGACAATCTGGTCGAGATCGCCAATACCGTCTGAAGGTCCGCTTCGAGGCACACTGGAAGGATGGAGATCCACATGTCGGTGCATCACTCTTCCAGAGGCTACGAGACGGGAGCCGCGACCTATGTCAAAGGCCGTCCCGGCTACCCGCCTGAAGCGGCCGCTTGGCTGCGCGACGTTCTGGGTGTCGGTCCCGGGCGGAAGGTTCTGGAGGTCGGCGCCGGCACCGGCAAATTCATCGCGGTGCTGAAGGAATGCGGCGGCGAGATCACCGCCGTCGAGCCGGTCGCCGGCATGCGCCAGCAGTTGGTCCAGGGTTTTCCCGACATCACCGTTCTGGCAGGCAACGCGGAATCCATTCCGCTGCCGGACGGCTCCGTCGATGCCGTGGTCTGTGCGCAGGCCTTTCACTGGTTCGCCACCCCGGCAGCCTTGCAGGAAATGCGGCGTGTCCTTGCGCCGGGCGGGACGTTGGGACTGATCTGGAACGTCCGCGACGAAAGCGTGCCGTGGATGGCGGAACTGACCGCCATCACCGACCCCTGGGAGGGCGACACCCCGCGCTATCGGACCGGCAACTGGCGCCGGGTCCTCCCCGCACCGGGCTTCGAGCCCATCGACGAGCGCCATGTTCGGCATGCTCATGTCGGAAGCCCGGAAGACGTCATCGTCAAGCGCACACTCTCGGTCAGCTTCATTGCAGCACTGCCTGCCGAGCAGCAGGCGGAGGTCGAACGGGAAACCCGCGCCTTGATCGCCCGAACGCCTGAACTGGCGGACCGCGCCGAGATCGCCTTTCCCTACGAAACCGGCATGTTCGCCTTTCGCAAGGTCTGACGGATCCCGGCGGCGACCGCTTCGCCTCAACGCGCCTGCAGCATCCCGACCGCGCCGCGTGCGACCTCGTGCAGGTCGGCTTCGCCGCCGGACTGGACGTGGGCGAACAGGCCGGCGCGCATGCGCGGATCCCAGAATTTTCGGATGTGGGTCGCCGTCTCGGTCACCGCCTCTTCCCGCGGGTAGGAGGCGAAATGGACGGCGATCTGGTTCGCCATCCGGACCAGATCCTTGGCATGGTTCGTGTGGCTCATCGGTGTCTCCATTGACGAAGCGGTGAGGGGTTGTTCAGCGGAACAGGATGACGGTGTCGCGGCGCGACAGGGCACCCAGGGTCAGGTTGGCGTTGCGCGCCAGTTCCAGCGCCAGCGCCGTCGGCGCCGAGATGGTCGCCAGCAGCGGGATGCCGACAGCGGCGGTCTTCTGCACCAGTTCGAAGCTGCAGCGGCTGGTCATCACCACGAAGCCGCCGGCCGGGTCGGCACCCGAACCGGCAATGGCGCCGATCAGCTTGTCCAGCGCGTTGTGGCGGCCGACATCCTCGCGGGCCAGCCGGATGCTTCCGTCCGGCGCGCACCACGCCGCGGCGTGGACCGAGCGGTTGGCCCGGTTCATCGGCTGGTGATCCGGCAGGGCGCGGAAGGCGGCGGCCACGGCGGCCGGGTCGACCTCCAGCGCGGTTTCGATCTTGCGGGGCTCCCGAACGGCGTGGACAAGACTGTCCACGCCGCACAGGCCACAGCCGCTCCGCCCCTCCATGGAGCGGCTGCGCAGGCTTCCGCGCAGGAGGCGCAAGGGATCGACCGTCAGGTTGACGACGAAGCCCAGCGGCGTTTCCCGCACGGAGATTTTCTCGATATCGGCGGCGGTCCCGACGATCTCCTCGGCAAGGCTGAAGCCAAGCGCGAAGTCTTCCAGATCGGCGGGGGTCGCCATCATCACGGCATGGGACCGGCCGTTATATTCGAAAGCGACCGCGGTTTCCTCCGGCACCTGCCATTCGACGTCGGCGCCCTCCTCCACCCCGACACCGGCGGCGAAGCCAGTGCCGGTGACGGCGATGGAGCACATGGACATATCGTCGGGACGGATGGAACCAGAGGTCATCGCGGTCATGCTTCCCACTCCTCAGGCCGTCATTCGGCGGCGCATTACTCTGCGGCGATCACGTTGGCGGCGGCGATGCGCTTGCGCTCGACGTCGTTCTTCGCGTAGTCGACCTGCCAGTCCGACGGCTGGTTGCTGCGGGCGACCTGCACCGCCGTCACCTTGTATTCGGGGCAGTTGGTCGCCCAGTCCGAATTTTCCGTGGTGATGACGTTGGCGCCGGTCACCGGGTGGTGGAAGGTGGTGTAGACGACGCCGGCCGGCATGCGGTCGGAAATCACGGCACGCAGCGTGGTGGCGCCCATGCGGCTGGCGAGAGAGACCATGTCGCCGTCCTTGACGCCGCGGATCTCGGCATCCACCGCGTTGATCTCCAACACGTCCTCCGGATGCCAGGCCACGTTGGCGGTGCGGCGGGTCTGGGCGCCGACATTGTAGTGGGCGAGGATGCGGCCGGTGGTCAGCACCAGCGGGTACATCCGCGTGGTCCGCTCGTCGGTCGGCACATATTCGGTGATCATGAAGCGGCCGAGACCGCGGGCGAAGGTTTCGCCATGCATGATCGCCATGCCGGTGTCGTCGTCCTCGAAGCCGGTGCAGGGCCACTGGACGCTGCCGACGCGGTCGAGCTTCTCGAAGCTGACGCCGCGGAAGGTCGGGGTCAGCCGGGCGATCTCGTCCATGATCTCCGACGTGGTCTCGTAGTGCATCGGGTAGCCCATGGCCGTCGCCAGCGCGCAGGCCACCCAATGCTCGTCCTTGCCCACCTTGGACGGCATCGCCTTACGGACGCGGTTGATGCGGCGCTCGGCGTTGGTGAAGGTGCCGTCCTTTTCCAGGAAGGAGGTGCCGGGGAAGAAGACGTGGGCGAAGGCCGCGGTCTCGTTCAGGAACAGGTCCTGGACGATGACGATGTCCAACGATTCCAGCGCCGAGGTGACGTGGGTGGTGTTGGGATCGGACTGGACGATGTCCTCGCCCTGCACGAACAGGCCGCGGAAGCTGCCGTCATGGGCGCTGTCGAACATGTTGGGGATGCGCAGGCCCGGTTCCGGATCCAGCGTGACGCCCCAGGCGGCTTCGAACTCCTGACGGACGAGGTCGTCCGACACGTGGCGGTAGCCCGGCAGCTCGTGCGGGAAGGAACCCATGTCGCAGGAGCCCTGCACGTTGTTCTGGCCGCGCAGCGGGTTCACGCCGACGCCCTCGCGGC
>NZ_CAMLJP010000037.1 GCF_946480385.1 uncultured Azospirillum sp. | reverse complement strand
CTAGGGCGATGATTTTGTTGGCGCCGCGAACAGTCACGGGCATCGGCGGGGTCGTCGACGCCCGAGTGCGAATAAGTCTCAATACCATCATTGCTCCCCGCTGTCGTGGAGAATCTCGACGCGGTGCAACCTTCCGGCGCTCCCGCCGGTTGAACTGGCCGTCGAGACAGCGCCAAGGAGAGTGCCGATGACCCAGGTTTCGGTTGTGGAGGAAAAGGGCAGTTTCCGGCTGGTGGCCTGCGACGGCCGTTTCGCCGTGGTGGAGGCGCGGGCGGGACAGGTGTTCGGCATGCCGGACGACGCGGACGGTGGCCGCGACGGCGCCTCGGACAGCCCCGACGGCATCGCGACCGTCGCCCGCTGGACCGGCGAGGACGAGGCCCGCGCCCTGATGCGCGACCTGTCGGAGCGTGGCGACCGGCTGGCCCGCCGCATCTGGTGATCCGCCGGAACCCCGGCCGCGTACTGTAGCCGGGACCTTGTGCGGAGCGCGTCATGGATGGAACTGGCGGCGAAGCGGATAGCGAGCCGGACGGCAAGGCGCCCGGCATCACCTGGATCACCGGCGCCAGCAGCGGCATCGGCCGGGCGCTGGCGATCCACCTTGCCGACGGCGGTGCGCGGGTGGCGCTCTCCGCCCGCTCCGTCGACGACCTGACGTCAACGGTCCAACACAGCCCGGACCGCATGCGCCTGTTCCCGCTGGACGTCACCGACCGCGTCGCCACCACCGCCACCGTCGCCGCCATCGAACGCTGGTTCGGCCCGATCGACCGGGCGGTTCTGAACGCCGGCACCCACGTCCCGATGTCCTTGGAGGATTTCTCCGCCGACACCGCCCGCCGGCTGATGGAGGTCAACTATATGGGCGTCGTCCATGGGCTGGAGGCTCTGCTGCCGCGGATGCGGGCGCGCGGGCATGGACAGGTGGCGGTGGTCGCCTCCGTCGCCGGATACCGCGGCCTGCCGACGGCGGCGGCCTACGGCCCGACCAAGGCGGCGCTCATCAACCTGTGCGAATCGCTGAAGCCCGACTGCGACCGCGCCGGGATCAGGCTGCAACTGGTCTGCCCCGGCTTCGTCGACACGCCGCTGACCGCCCGCAACCCCTTCCCCATGCCCGACCTGATGCCGGTGGAGGACGCCGCCCGCCAATTGGCCGACGAGATGGAGAGCGACCGCTTCGAGATCACCTTCCCCAAACGCTTCACCCGCAAGCTGAAGCTGGCGCGCTGCCTGCCCTATCGGCTTTACTTCCCGCTGGTGCGCAAGGCGACCGGAACATGACGGACGATCTTAGAAGCGGTGGGCCCAAAATCCAGGGGCTGGACGCCTGGGTCGATTTCTTCGAGACGCTCAGCGTCGAGACGCTCGACCGGCTGCCGGCGCTGACCGTGCCGGAGGTGCGTTTCCGCGATCCTTTCAACGACGCCCGCGGTCGCGATGCGGTGCGCGCGGCGCTGGTCCACACGCTGAACGGCTGCCGCGACCTGCGCTTCACCGTCACCCACCGGCTGTTCGCCGCCGATCTGGCGATCCTGCGCTGGCGGTTCGAGGCGACGGTGACCGGCATCGGCCGGATGGACGTGATCGGCACCAGCGAGGTGCGGCAGGTTGCCGACGGCCGGGTGGCCGAGCACATCGACCATTGGGATTCCGGCGAGCATGTCTATCTGCGCCTGCCGCTGCTGGGCGCCCCCCTGCGCCTCATTCAGCGGCGGCTGGGGGCTGCACAGCCGCGTTGACGGCGCCGCCGGGCTGGACCAGCCGGCCTTCGGGCAGGAAGAACAGGCTGACCGTGCCGATCCACAGGCCCCAGCGATAGACGTTGGCACGGTTGATCAGCGCATCGCCCGGCTGCAGCCACATCCAGTCGTCGAAGCGCACGCGCCAGCGGTCTCCGCCCACCTTCAGCGCCATCTCATAGGTCCAGTTCAGCGCGTTGCCGGCCGACCGCCCAACCGCCGTACCGATCACATCGTCGGCCCGCCCCTCATAAGTTCCCCCGTCGGCCGCCTCGGCCGTCCTGACGATGCGCCAGACCCGGCGGTCGGTCTCGCCGTCGGCATAGAGGAAGTGCTCGTCCAGCACCAGCTCCCGCCCGTCCCACTGCCCGTCGATGGCGACGGTGAAGCTGCGGCGCAGCGTGCCGAACCGGTCCTCGAACACGCCCCAGGCATGGGTGCGACCGGCGAAATAATGCTCGATCCGCAATTCGGGCCTGTTGCCGGCGAAATCCCCGATCTTCATCGCTAAGGTGCCTCCGCTTACGGCTTGCGAAAGCGCCAGAGCCCGACATCGATGGTCCCGGCGCGGAACCCGGCCTCGCAATAGGCGAGGTAATAGTCCCACAGCCGGCGGAACCGGTCGTCGAAGCCCATCGCCGCCACCTGCGGCCCGGCCTCCAGGAAGCGCCGCCGCCACTCCGCGCAGGTCCGGGCATAGGAGTCGCCGAACGTCTCGACATGCTCCACCACCAGCCCGGCCCGCTCCGCCTCGGCGCGCAGGGCCGACGGGCAGGGCAGCATCCCGCCGGGGAAGATGTGGCGCTGGATGAAGTCGCAGCCGCGGCGGTAGCGCGGGAACCGCGCGTCGTCGATGGTGATCGCCTGGACCACCGCCGCCCCGCCGGGCACCAGCCGGTCGCGCAGGGCGGCGAAGTAGCGCGGCCAATGCTCCTCCCCCACCGCCTCGATCATCTCGATGGAGACGATGCGGTCGAAGCTGCCATCAGCATCGCGGTAGTCCATCAGCCGCAGGTCGGCCAGCCCGGCCAGCCCGGCCCGCTCCAGCCGCGCGCGGGCGAAGGCCAGCTGCTCCGCCGACAGGGTCAGCCCGACCACCGACGCGCCGCACCGGCCGGCCAGATGTTCAGCCATCCCGCCCCAGCCGCAGCCGATCTCCAGCACCCGGTCGCCGGGGCGGAGTTGCAGCAGGTCGGCGACGCGGACGATCTTGGCCTCCTGCGCCTCCTCCAGGCCCTGCCCCTCCCGCTCGTACAAGGCGGAGGAATAGGTCATGCCGGGATCGAGCCACAGCCGGTAGAAGCCGTTGCCCAGGTCATAGTGGAAGGCGATGTTGCGGCGGCTGCCACGGTAGGAATTGGCGCGGCTGCGGTGGAACAGCCGGTTGGCAGCCGCCGCAACGACCGTACCCCTGAAACCTCCGCCCTTCGCCCCTCCACCGATCGCCGCCTCGTTGCGGATCGCCAGTTCGATCAGCGCCGGCAGGTCGCCGCTGCGCCACAGCCCGTCGCCATAGGCCTCCGCCATGCCGACCGCGCCGCCCAGCGTCAGCCGCCGCGCCGCTGCATCGTCGAGCAGAGTCAGGTCGGCCCGCGGCCCCTCGGCCGGGTCGCCGACGCACATCGTCCGCCCGTCGGGCAGGCGCAGGGTCAGTTCGCCCCGGCGGATGCCGCCGGCCATCCTCACCAGGGCGCCGGTCCACAGGTCGCGTCCGGTCACCAGCCGCAGCCACCGGGGGTGACGCCGAGGCGCGGTCGCAGCGATGTCGGTCATGAATGGCCTTCTCGGAAACGGTCGGGAACGACGATGTTCTTCACGACGGTGACGGGATAGTCGGGGGCCGGCGGGCGTGGCCGGATCGCCAGCCCCTTGCGCCACAGCTGCAGCGCCTCCCAATGGATGCCGGCGACCACCTTGGCAGTCATCAGCGGGTGGCGGGCCCAGGCGCGCAGGATGGCGCCGTCGGTCAGCTCCACCCGCCTCAATGTCAGCGACGCATGCAGCACCGGCCCCCCGGCGTCGGTCTGGCGGATGGACACCGCCAGCGGCTCCCCCGCTTCGCCCATGGGCGGGCGGATGCGGAAGTGATAGGCGGTCTCCATGTCCATGAAGGGCGAGACGTAGAAGCGCTTGTCGCAGCTCTGGCGCACCAGCCCGTCCGGTCCGGGCGCCGCCGGGATCAGATAGGCGTGGCGCTGGCCGAAGGTGTTGGACACCTCATGGATGACGGCGGCGAGCGCCCCGTCCCGGCGGTGGCAGAACCAGACGCAGAGCGGGTTGAAGACGAAGCCCAGCACCCGCGGAAAGCACAGCAGGCGGATCGGCCCGCCCCCCTCGATTCCGGCGGCTGCGAGTTGGCGTTCGGCCCACTGTTTCAAGCCCCCTATCCCCCTCTCCCCCCCGGGGAGAGGGGACTCTCCCAACGGCCCGAAGTCGCGGTCCTGGAACCCGATCAGTCCGAATCGGTTGTGGGCAAACAGCCGCAGTTCGCGATCCAGCCGGGGAAGCTCGTCCAGATCGGCCAGCAGGCTGAACACCCGGTAGGACAGGCGGTGCCGCACCGGCTTCACCCGGTTGTGCATCACCGTGCCGACATAGAGGCCGGAGGTGAAGCGGGGCGCCTCCATCACACGGTCTCCAGCTCTGCGCTACGGATTGCCGGCGCCGGCCCGACATGGATGCGGCCGGATTGGTTCGGCACATTCCAGGGCCGGCGCATGCCGCCCAGCGCCTCCGCCACCGCCAGCCCGGACTGCGCCCCGTCCTCGTGGAAGCCGGCGCCGAAATAGGATCCGGCGAACCAGGTCCGCCGCCGGCCCTGCAGGCTCCACAGCTGCCGCTGCGCCGCCAGCGCCTCCATCCCGAAGATCGGGTGGTCGTAGAGCACGCTGCGCAGGATGCTGCCCTCGCGCGGCGGGCGGATGGGGTTCAAGGTGACGAACAGGTCGCGCTCGCGCGGCAGGAAGCCCTGCAGCCGGTTCATCCAATAGGTCACGCACAGGGCGTCGTGCCCGCCGTCCCCCCGTTCCGACAGATAGTTCCAGCTCGACCACACCGCCCGGCGCTTCGGCATCAGGGCGCGGTCGCCGTGCAGGATGGCAAGGTTGCGCTCGTAGCCGAAGGCGCCGAGCAGCCGGCGCTCCTCCCCGCCGGCATCCTCCAGCAGGGCCAGCGCCTGATCGGCATGGGTGGCGAGCACGACATGGTCGTGGGCGCGCACGTCGCCGCGGCGATCGCGCAGCAGCACGCGGCCCTCCTCGCGGACGATGCCCTCCACCGCGCAGTTCAGGCGCAGGGCGCCGGGCATGTCGGCCAGGATGCGGCCGACATAGCTGCGGCTGCCGCCCTCCACCGTGCGCCAGACTGGCCGGCCCTTGAGCTTCAGCAGGCCGTGGTTGTCGCAGAAGCGGATGAAGGCGGCGGCGGGATGGCCGCGCATCGACTCCGCCGGGCTGGACCAGATGGCGGCGGCCATCGGCAGCAGATGGTCGCGGATGAAGGCGTCGGAATAGCCGCCGCGGTCCAGCACGTCGCCCAGCGTCAGCGTCTCCGCCTCCGGATCCGCCAACAGCCCCGGCGCCTCGCGGTAGAAGCGCATGATGCCGGCGATCATCCGCCAGAAGCGCGGGCGCAGCAGGTTGCGCTTCTGCGCGAACAGGGCGGCGGGGGTGCCGGCATACTCCACCCGCCCGCCGTCCAGCGAGGCGGCAAAGCTCATGTCCGTCGCCCGCGTTGGCACGCCCAGATGGTCGAACAGGGCGACCAGATTGGGATAGCAGGGCTCGTTGTAGACGATGAAGCCGGTATCGACCGGGCCGGCACCGTCGGCCTCAACCGTGTTGGCATGGCCGCCCGCCCGGTCCTCCTTCTCGTAGAGGGTGACGCGGTGCGCCTTGGACAGCAGCCAGGCCGCCGACAGCCCGGCGATGCCGGACCCGACCACCGCGATGTCGAGCGGGGCCGGTGAGGTGTGGTCGGGCTGGGAATGCGGCATGGAGCGGTCCTTGGGCGGGATCGTGTCAGAAGTCTTGGCGGTGTGTGGCCCCAGAGCCTAACCCGAATTGGGTAGGTCCGGCTTGTGATCGGAATACGGCGGCAAATCGCCGTCGGATCATCGCCACGCCCACGCTTTCCCGCCAGCGTCGAAAAGACAGGATCGGCGGTGATCCGAAGCGCAGGCTGCGGCGTATCCTGGCCATGATCGCCCAATTGGCCTCCCTTCTGACGCATGCCGCCGGAGCCGACCGGACGCCGGATCCCAAAAGGATCGGACAGGCCGCCCGCGCGTCGGCCAATCCGGCGGCGGCCGATCCCACAGCCGCAAGGCCGGCGGCGGACCAATCGGCCGATCTGGTCGCGGTGGCGGCGGGCGACCGGGCGGCCTTCGCCCGGCTGTTCGCCCATTTCGCCCCACGGGTGAAGGCCTACATGCTGAAGCTGGGGATGCCGGCGCAGCGGGCGGAGGATCTGGCGCAGGACACCATGCTGTCGGTGTGGCGCAAGGCCTCCCTCTACGACCCGGCGAAGGCGGAGGCGGCGACCTGGGTCTTCACCATCGCGCGCAACCTGCGCATCGACATGCTGCGCCGCGAGCGCCATCCGGAGGTGTCCGACGACGAGCTGCTGGAGCATGAGGACGACCGCCCGCGCGCCGACGAGGTGCTGGACGGCGACCGCCGCGCCCGCCGCCTGCGCGGCGCGCTGGCCTCGCTGACGCCGGAACAGGCGGAGGTGGTGCAGCTGTCCTTCTTCGCCGACCTCGCCCATCCGGCCATCGCCGAACGGCTGGACGTTCCCCTGGGCACCGTGAAATCGCGCCTGCGTCTGGCCATGGCCAAGATCCGCAAGGCGCTGGGAGACGACGACCGATGACCGCCCGCCAACCCGCCGCCCGCCAACTTTTCCTGCCGAACCACCACCCCAGCGACGCCCTGCTGGTGGCCTATGGCGCGGGCAGCCTGAAAGAAGGGCTGTCGCTGGCCGTCGCCGTCCACCTCGCCCATTGCCCGGACTGCCGCGCCACCCTGGCGGAGGTGGAGGCACTGGGCGGCGCCCTGCTGGAGGATCTGCCGCCGGCCCCGCTGGAAAGCCTGTCGCTGGCCGCCACCCTCGACCGCCTGGAGCGGGAGGAGGCGCCGGCCAACCCCTGCAAGGCCATGCGGATGCGGCCGCGATGCAGCCGCCCGGCCGCTCCAGCCGCCGCGTCCCCGACTCTTCCGAGCCCGCTGCGCGCCTATGTGCCATCGCTCGAGGATCTGTCCTGGCAGCGGCTGGCTCCCGGCGTGCGGCGGGTGGAGCTGCTGCCGCGCACGGCGTCGGGCGGCGCGGCCCAGCTTCTGCGCATCGCCCCCGGCACCGCCCTGCCCCACCACGGCCATGGCGGGCTGGAGCTGACCGTGGTGCTGAGCGGCCATTTCGCCGACGAACTCGGCCGCTACGGCCCCGGCGATCTGGCGGAGGTCGACGGCGACACCAACCACCAGCCCATCGCCGACAGCCACCGCGACTGCGTCTGCCTGATCGCGACAGACGCGCCGCTGCGCTTCACCGGTCTGATGGGCCGGCTGATGCAGCCCTTCATCGGGCTATAGCAGATCCTTGAACAGCAGCTGCGCCGGCGGTTCCTTGTCCTTGCCCCGCTTGCGCGCCTTCTTCGGCTTTTCCTTCGCCACGTCGGGTGGCAGTTCGGATGCCGGTTCGGCCGGCACTTCGGCTGCCGCTTCGGGCTGCTCCACCGGCAATTCCGGCGCGGCCATCGGCATCGGCGGTTCGGCCGTCGGCTCCGGCGCCGGCGCCGGCTGCGCGGCCGGTTCCTGAGCAACCGGCTCCGGCGCGGTCACCGACTCGGCTGCCACCTCGGCCGGCGGCTCCACGGGCTGTGCGGCCTCGGGGGCGGCCTCCACCTTTTCCTTCTTCTTCCGGGGCGGACGGCGCGGGGCGACGCCGACGCCTTCCTTGGCGCGCTGCTTGGCCTTGTCGCGGGCTTGGGCCTCCGGGGCCTCGGGATTGTCGGCCAGCCATTTGCGGCGCTTGATGACCTCGTTCACCCGGCCCTGATTCACGCCCAGCTGGAAGGCGATCTCCTGCTGGGTCATGTTGGTGGTCTCGTGCAGGTGCAGGATCTCGGCGGCCAGTTCCGGCGTCATCTTGCGCCCGGTCAGGCGCCGGGCCGGCCGGACGGAGCGCTGGGAGCGGTCGCGCGCCCGCAGGGACTCAAGGATCTCCAGCGCGGCCGTGTTGCCCGCCGCCTTCAGCGCGTCCTCGAATTCCTTCAGCGTCGCCATAAGTCCCCCTCCCGCTGTCGTCGGCCCGTCTCCTGCCGGTCCCCGCAGCAACCGGCAGGATCACAGATAGTTCGCCGTCTGGCGATGGAAAAGCCACCATGGTTGTCGGGGGGATGTCGGGGCAAGCATGGCGGTCAGGCCGGAAAGCGCAGGTCGATCCGCGTGCCGCTGCCGCCGGCGGGGCCGTGGCTCAACTCGCCGGACAGCTGGGCGGCCAGGCTCTGGATGATCTTCCAGCCCAGGCTGGGCAGGCGCTGCACGTCGAAGCCGTCCGGCAGGCCGATGCCGTCGTCCATCACCAGCAAATGCAGATGGCCCGGCCGGCCCCGCACCGGGTTCAGTTCGATGGTGACGGTGCCGCCGCCGCGGCCGGCGAAGGCGTGCTTCAGGCTGTTGGTCAGCGCCTCGACGATCAGCATCGCCAGCGCCAGCAGCCGTTCGGGCGACTGCGGCGCCGCCCGCACCGTCACGCGGCAGGCCACGCCGGGGACGCCGGCCGCCGCCAGCATGTCCCGGCACAGCGCCTCGACATGACTGCCGAAATCGTCGCCGGAGCGCGGGTCGTGCAGCCGCCGGTGCACCCGCGCCATGGTGTCGAGCCGCCGCCCCGCCTCCTCCAGCGCCGCCATCGCCCCCTCCGGCGAGCGGGCGACCGACCGCCTCTGCAAATCCAGCACGGAGGAGACGAACTGCATGTTGTTGGCGACGCGGTGCTGAAGCTCGTGGAACATGGTGGTCTGCGCCTCAAGCAGGGAGGCGGTTCGGCGGCGCTCCTCCTGCAGGCGGGCCAGCGCCGTCCGCATGCCGTGGATCAGCGCGATGTCCACCCCGACCACCGCCGCATAGAAGGCCAGCGCCAGCCCGACCGACGGATTCAGCGTCAGGGTGTCGTAGGGCGGGATGAAAAAGTACCAGGCTGCCAGCCCCGACAGCACCGCCGCGACCACTCCCGGCCACAAGCCGGCCAGGAAGGTGGTCAGCATCACCGCCGGAAAGAAGGTCAGATAGGGAAAGCCCGTGGGCAGGGCGTCGTCGGCGGCAAGGCGCAGCAGCAGCGCGGCGGCAACCGTCAGCAGCGCCACGCCATAGCGCGGCACCCGACCGTGCCGCAGCAGCGGAAAACGCGCGAACCACTGCCAGACCGACCGACCGGACCCCATCTCCCCAGCATCCCCGAAATTTCCACGCACAGACATATGACCGGCACCCGTCGCTTGTAAGGTCAGGGTGAAGTCCGTGCACGCGAAATAACGTCCGCCCCCCGTGACCATCGTCGGGCGAAGCCCGGCGGCTGCCTTCGCCGCTCACGCGCCTGATTTGTCCAAAGCTGTTCACAACTCCACCACATCCGTTCATGCCGGGCGGGCACTTTGTTCAATCAACGGAGCGATTGTGACGTTGCGCGGCGGCCGGAGCCTTCCGCCCCGGCGCCCCATGAACCACCAAGGCTAAGGAGCCCCGCCCTGTGAAGACCCGTCTGAGCGCGCTCGCCATCGCGGCCACCCTGTCCGTCTCCGCCCTTGCCCTGTCCGGTACGGCCCAGGCCGGCGCCACCTTCGACGGCGTAAAGCAGAAGGGCTATGTCCAGTGCGGCGTCAACCTGGGCCTGTACGGCTTCTCCTCGCCCGACGACAAGGGCAAGTGGTCGGGCCTTGACGTCGACATGTGCCGCGCCGTCGCCGCCGCCATGTTCGGCGATGCCGAAAAGGTGAAGTACACCCCGCTGTCGGCGCAGCAGCGCCTGCCGGCGCTCCAGTCCGGCGAGGTCGACATCCTCGCCCGCAACACCACCCGCACCCTGACCCGCGACACCGCCAACGGCCTGAACTTCGGCCCGACCAACTATTTCGACGGCCAGGGCTTCATGGTCTCGGCCAAGCTGGGCCTGAAGAGCGCCAAGCAGCTGAACGGCGCCACCGTCTGCGTCCTGCCCGGCACCACCACCGAACAGAACGTGTCGGATTACTTCCGCGCCAACAAGATGACCTTCAAGCCGGTCGTCATCGAGAAGAACGAGGAGCTGAACAAGGCCTTCTTCGCCGGCCGTTGCGACGCCCTGACCTCCGACGCCTCGCAGCTGGCCGCCATCCGCGCCGCCGAGGTGCAGAACCCCAACGACTACGTCATCCTGCCCGAGCTGATCTCGAAGGAGCCGCTGTCCCCGGCCGTCCGCCAGGGCGACGAGGAGTGGATGAACCTGGTCACCTGGGCCTTCTACGCCATGGTCCAGGCCGAGGAGAAGGGCCTGACGTCGGAGACCGTCGACGCCGCCATGACCTCCCCCGATCCGGACGTGAAGCGCCTGCTGGGCGTCACCGCCGGCAACGGCAAGGCGCTGGGCGTCGAGGAGAACTGGGCCTTCAACATCATCAAGCAGGTCGGCAACTACGGCCAGAGCTTCGAGCGCAACGTCGGCGCCGGCTCCAAGCTGAAGATGCCGCGCGGCCAGAACGCCCTCTACACCGAAGGCGGCATGATGTACGCCCCGCCGATGAAGTAAGGGCGCTCCCCTCTCTTCCCCTGCCGGGGAAGAGAGGGCTTTTACCCCCCGCACGGAGCAACACCATGACAAACCCGGTCCAGGCGCTGAATTCCGCGCGCGTGCGGGGGTGGCTGTATCAGGCATTGTTCCTGGCCTGCGCCCTCGCCGTCGCCTGGTATCTCATTTCCAACACGCTGACCAACCTCGCCACCCGCGGCGTCGCCACCGGCTTCGGCTTCCTGCACCGCGAGGCCGGCTTCGAGATCGGCGAGAGCCTGCTCACCTATTCCGCGTCCGACACCTATCTGAAGGCGCTGGTGGTCGGCCTGCTGAACACGCTGGCGGTATCGGCCGCGGGCGTGGTGCTGGCGACCATTCTCGGCGTGCTGATCGGCATCGCGCGGCTGTCCTCCAACTGGATGGTGAACCGCTTCGCCACCCTGTATGTCGAGACGATCCGCAACGTGCCGCTGCTGCTGCAGCTGGTGGTCTGGTACACGATCATGAACCGGCTCCCCAGCCCGCGCGAGGCGCTGGAGGTGCTGCCGGGCATCTTCCTCAGCAACCGCGGCATGAAGTTCCCGGTGCTGGTGGAGCATGCCGGCCATGGCTGGGCACTGCTGGCCCTGATCGCCGGCATCGCCGCCGCCATCGCCATCGTCCGCTACGGCCGCCGCCACCGCGAGACCACGGGCAAGCCCTTCCCGACCCTGCCGGCCGCCATCGCCGCGGTGCTGCTGCCGCCGGCGCTGGTGTTCCTCGCCACCGGCGCGCCGCTGGCCTTCGACGTGCCGGTGCTGTCCGGCTTCAACTTCGAGGGCGGCGGGTCGGTCACCCCGGAATTCACCGCGCTGCTGATCGGCCTGTCGGTCTACACCGCCGGCTTCATCGCCGAGATCGTGCGCTCCGGCATCCTCGCCGTGCCGCATGGCCAGACGGAGGCCGGATTGGCGCTGGGCCTGTCGCCGGGCAAGATCCTGCGTCTCGTCATCCTGCCGCAGGCGCTGCGCGTCATCGTGCCGCCGCTGACCAGCCAATATCTGAACCTGACCAAGAACAGCTCGCTGGCCGTCGCCATCGGCTATCCGGATCTGGTCAGCGTCTCCAACACCTCGGCCAACCAGACCGGACAGGTGGTGGAGGCGGTGGCGATGATGATGCTCGTCTATCTCATCATCAGCCTCAGCATCTCCGGCTTCATGAACTGGTACAACCGCCGCGTGGCTCTGGTGACCCGATGAGCAATCACTCCCCGGCCGATCAGGCCCCCATTCCCACCGGTCCCGTTCCCCCCGCCCATTGGGCCGCCTCCTACGAGGAGGAGCCGTCTCAGGCCTCCGCCCCGCCCCAGCCGAACGGCATGACGGCGCTGAAGCCCTTCGGCTGGGCCAGGGACAACCTGTTCAACACGCCGCTGAACACGGCGCTGACCGTCGCCTGCCTGTTCCTGCTGTGGCAGATCCTGCCGCCGATGGCGAACTGGCTGCTGCTGAAGGCCAGCTGGTCCGGCTCGTCGGAGGCCTGCCGCGAGGCGGCCGGCGCCTGCTGGTCGGTGATCGTGGTCAAGCACCGGCTGATCTTCTTCGGCACCTATCCCTATGACGAGCAGTGGCGCCCCTTCCTGGCCTGCGCCCTGTTCGTGGCGATGCTGGGCGCCAGCGGCGTGCGCGCCTTCTGGCGGCCCTGGCTGGCCGGCGCCTGGGCGCTGACCCTGGTCGGCATGGGCGTGCTGATGTGGGGCGGCGTCGCCGGCCTCAGCTATGTGCCGAACGACCGCTGGGGCGGTCTGCCGATCACGCTGATGCTGTCGGTCTTCTCCATCGCCATCGCCTTCCCGCTGTCGATCCTGCTGGCGCTGGGCCGCCAGTCGTCGCTGCCGGCGATCCGCACCTTCTGCGTCGGCTTCATCGAGACGATGCGCGGCGTGCCGCTGGTCAGCGTGCTGTTCATGGCGTCGGTGATGTTCCCGCTGTTCCTGCCCGAAGGCGTCACGGTGGACAAGCTGCTGCGGGCGCTCGCCGGCATGACGCTCTTCACCGCCGCCTACCTTGCCGAAGCCGTGCGCGGCGGGTTGCAGGCGATCCCCAAGGGCCAGTACGAGGCCGCCGACGCGCTGGGCCTGTCCTACTGGCAGAAGACGGTGCTGATCGTCCTGCCGCAGGCGCTGCGCATCGTCATCCCGCCCATCGTCAACCAGTTCATCAGCGCCTTCAAGGACACCTCGCTGGTCACCATCGTCGGCCTGTACGACCTGCTGACCGCCGCCACCGTGGCGACGACCGACCCCGAATGGCGTCCCTACTTCGCCGAGGTCTATGTCTTCGCCGGGCTGATGTTCTGGATCTTCTGCTTCAGCATGTCGCGCTACAGCCAGTGGCTGGAGCGTCTGGCCAATCGCTACAACCGCCGCTGACCGTCTTCTGGAGACCGAGCAATGACCGAGAACGCCATCATCGAACTCCGCAAGGTCGGCAAGTGGTACAACAGCTACCACGCGCTGCGCGACGTCAGCATCAGCATCAAGAAGGGCGAGAAGGTCGTCGTCTGCGGCCCGTCGGGCTCGGGCAAGTCGACGATGATCCGCTGCATCAACCGGCTCGAGGCGCACCAGACCGGCCACATCATCGTCGACGGCATCGAGCTGACCGACGACGTGAAGGCGGTGGAGAAGATCCGCCGCAAGGTCGGCATGGTGTTCCAGAACTTCAACCTGTTCCCGCACCTGACCGTTCTGCAGAACCTGACGCTGGCCCCCATCTGGGTCCGCGGCATGGCGAAGTCCGAGATCGAGGAAATCGCCATGATGTACCTGAAGCGGGTGCGCATCCCCGACCAGGCGCACAAGTTCCCCGGCCAGCTGTCGGGCGGCCAGCAGCAGCGCGTCGCCATCGCCCGCGCACTGTGCATGCGCCCCGAAATCATGCTGTTCGACGAGCCGACCTCCGCGCTGGACCCCGAAATGGTCAAGGAGGTGCTGGACGTGATGACCGAGCTGGCGGGCGAGGGCATGACCATGGTGTGCGTCACCCATGAAATGGGCTTCGCCCGGCAGGTCGCCGACTCTATTGTGTTCATGGCCGAAGGCTCGATCATCGAGAGCGGGTCGCCGGCACAATTCTTCGAGAACCCGAAAAGCGAGCGCACCCGCCAGTTCCTGGGCCAGATCCTAGAGCATTGAGTCGGGAGCATTGAGGCGGCACCACCGGTAAGGTGGGGCGCGAAAGGCGGACGAGAGGGCCATGCCGGCGACCATTGCCATCACCGACGACGACGCGGTGACGCGCGAGACGCTGAAGTCCTACCTGACGGACGAGGGCTTCGACGTCCTGCTGGCCCGAAGTGCCGAGGAGCTGAAGGAGCTGCTGGCGACGACGGCGGTCGACCTCGTGTTGCTCGACATCCGGCTGCCGCGCCAGGACGGGCTGACCCTGACCCGCGAACTCCGCGCGGTGTCGGAGATCGGTATCGTCCTGGTCAGCAGCCGGGCGGAGAAGCTGGACCGCATCATCGGGCTGGAGATGGGGGCCGACGACTACATCGCGAAGCCGTTCGAGCCGCGCGAGATCCTGGCCCGGGTGCGGAACCTGCTGCGCCGGCTGAAGGCGCCGGGCGACCAGCGCGACGACCGGCGGCGCAGCTTCGCCGGCTGGACGCTGTGGCTGGACCGCATGCGCCTGACCGACCCGCAGGGCAATCCGGTGCGGCTGACCGGTGCGGAGTTCGAGCTGCTGTCGACCTTCGTCTGCAACCCCGGCCGGGTGATGAACCGCGACTATCTGCTGACGGCGACGACCCGACGGAAGACGGACGCCACCGACCGCACCATCGACAGCCTGGTCCGCCGCCTGCGCCGCCTGATCGAGATCGACCCCGCCGACCCAAGGCTGATCGTCACCGTCCACGGCACCGGCTATCTCTTCGCCGGCGACGTCACGCAGGACGGCTGACCGCTCCAATCCTACCCCGAGCAAACTCCCCCGTCGCTTCAGTCTCGCGGCGGCCACGCGCTCGGCAACCTGGGCCACGGAGACCGCGAAAAAATTTTTCGCGCGCTTCCGTGGCCCATTCTTTATGCACCGAAGCAGGCAATCGGCCTCATCCCAAGTCAACTCACCACACCCGGTTGCTTTTCGTCTTGCAGCATTCCCCCATAGGAAAGTCATAGACCGTCAGGCGGCTCAAGAAAGCCGTCCGGAGTCTTCCCGCCGGTAGCCTCACTTGTCTCAAATCCAAACGAAAAAACACGAGTTATTCACAATTAGACGCTAAACCGTTCAAAGGGCCCTGCGACGATGTGCGGGTAGCAATCCGTGGAAACCGGTGTGGCGGCGGGGGGTTTGGGCATGACGGCAATCTCGACGAAAGCAGGCGTGACGAAAACGGGCGGCACCCTGGACGAGGGCGGCGCTCGCCACCGCTTCTGGACCCTGCGCCGCGCCATGGTGTCGGTGGTGGGCGTGCTGGTGGCGGCGTTGATCGCCAGCCAGGCCTGGGTGTCGCAACGCTATACGAACTTCGCGCTCGAAACCTTCAACAGCAGCGCCGCAGCGACCTTGCGGGTGCTCGCCAACGACCGCATCCGCAAGAACTACACGGACTGGCTCCAGAACCACGCCAACGAATGGAGCCGCGACGCCTTCCTGGTCGACAGCATCAACCAGAAGGACCCGGCCAAGACGATGCTGGCGCTGAAGAACATCAACGCGCGGCCCGTAGTGGTCGACCGCGAGGTGCGGCTGATCTCGGTCGCCGTCTATGACGCCGACATGACCCGGATCGCCGCCACCGGCGGGGAGCAGGACAGCGTCGCCACCGTCGCCCCGCTGTTCGAGGCGCTGAAGTCGCGCGACATCGCCGACAAGCGCCGCCCGGCCAGCCTGCTGTGGCGCGACGGCCAGGGCCGGCCGCTGTTCAGCATGATCGTGCCGATCGGCGGCTTCCGCGTCCTGGGCTTCCTGGAGGTGGTGACCGATCCGCTGCCCGCCCTGTCCAGCCTGGGCGCCGTTCTCGACGCCGACATCCGCTTCACCGACGGCAAGGGCGGCGTGCTGTTCGAGGCGAAGGGCAACGAGCCGTCCGACCATGCCAAGCTGTCCACCACCAAGGTGGCGCTCGGCGGCGACGGCGGCCTGCCCTGGGCGACGGCGGAGATCTCGCGCGACGTCGCCGACTTCGTCGGCGCGACGGAGGAGCTGCGCAACGGCGCGCTGGAAATGGTCGGCGCCTTCGCCCTGGCCGTCGCCATCGCCGCCGCCCTGCTGCTGCGCGTCGCCGTCTTCGCCAACCTGCGCAAGTTCGCCCGCGCCATGGAGCAGATCGCCGCCGGCGACCTGTCCATCGAGATCCCCCGCACCGGCCGCGACGAGCTGGCGGTGATGGCGACCGCGCTCCGCCACCTGCGCGGCAGCGTGGAGCAGGTGCTGCTGATGAAGCGGATGGTCGACAGCAGCCCGGTGCCCACCGCCCTGCTGCGCACCGACGGACAAGTGGGCTTCGTCAATCCCGCCGCCCGGACCTTCTGCGAGGCGCACGGCATCGACCCCGCCGGTCCCGACCTGCTGGCCCAGGGGCCGGACTTCACCGCCGCCTGCACCGATCCCGCCCGCCCGCCGATCCCGCGCCGCACCCTGACGGTGGGCGAGACGACGGTGGAGGCCCATGTCGACACCGTCTTCGACGACCAGGGCAACGTGCTGGGCAAGACCCTGTCCTGGACCGACGTCAGCGAGCAGATGCGCTCCGCCGCGCTGGCCCGCCAGCTGATGGAGGACGTGCATCACGTCGCCTCCGGCGTCGCCACCCAGTCGGGCCAGCTGCGCGAGCTGGCCGACGCGCTGCGCCGGGAATCGGCCGGCACCATCGACAGCACGGTCAGCGCCGGCAGCTTCGTCGCCGAAAGCAACCGCAACGCCACCACCTGCAACGACAGCGCAGAGGTGCTGATGGACACCATCGGCACCGTCTCCACCCTGACGAGCGAGGCGGCGGGCGTGGTCGGGGCCACACTGGGTGAACTGACCGCCGCCCGCGAGGTGGTCGGCCAGCTGGGCGAGAACACCGAGCAGATCCGCCGCATCGTCGATGTCATCACCGGCATCGCCCACCAGACCAAGCTGCTGGCCCTGAATGCCACCATCGAAGCGGCGGCGGCCGGCGTGGCGGGCCGCGGCTTCGCCGTGGTGGCGGCGGAGGTGAAGAAGCTGGCGGAGGAAACCGCCAACGCCACCGTGCAGATCGCCGGCTCGGTCACCGCCATCAACGGCAGCATCCAGAACACCGTCGGCACCTTCGCCCGCATCTCCGGCTCGGTCGAGCGCATCAACGAGGTGCAGGAGCTGATCGGCGAGGCGGTGGCCCGCCAGACCGACTCCTCCACCGACATCCGCAACCGCGTCGGCGTGATCGCCGGCAACACCGGGGAGGTGGCGGCCCTGATCGACGGGGTCAGCGCCCAGGCGTCGCGCACCGGCGACATCGCCGCCTCGCTGACCGAAACGGCGAACACGCTGGCCGAGGAAGCCGCTTCGCTGCATAGTCTGCTCGGCACGCTGCGCGCCGGGCAGGCGGCCTGACCCCGCCCGCCGCCGCGGGACGGCGGGGACTGGGACGGGTCAGGGGATGGATATCGGGATGCGGCTGCTGTTGCTTCTGCTGCTGTTGCTGGCGATGGCCTCGCCGGCGCTGGCCCCACCGGCGCGGGCCGAGGACGGCGACACGCTGGAGCGCATCCACAGCCGCGGCTTCCTGATCTGCGGCCTGCGCAGCGGGGTCAGCGGCATCTCCTTCTCCGACCCGCAGGGGCATCTCGACGGCTTCTTGGTCGATGTCTGCCGGGTCTTCGCCGCGGCGACGCTCGGCAACGCCCAGGCGATCCGCGTCGTCCGCCTTCCTGAAAAGCCGCAGGAATATTCTGCGGTCGAAAAGCACGAGGTCGACGTGGCGCTGACCACCACGACCTGGACCTTCAGCCGCGACCTGTCGAACGACATCGAATTCCTGATGCCGCTGCTGCATGACGGGCAGGGCTTCGCCATTCACGCCGATGGCACGCCGCCGCCGCTCGACCGGCTGGGCGCCCGCACCGTCTGCGTCAAGACCGCCACCACCACGGTCCGCAACCTGGAAGACTATATCCGCAAGTCCGACCTGCCCTGGACGATCCGCACCTTCCAGACGCTGGACGAGGCGCTGCAGGCCTTCCTCGCCCATGAATGCGACCTGCTGACCACCGACCGCACGGTGCTTGTGACTTCTCTGGCCGGCTACCGCCAGGCCGGCATGGGCATCTACATCTACCCCGACGTTATCTCGCGCGAGCCGCTGACCCCCTACATCGCGCGCGGCGACCGCAACTGGTACGACATCACCCGCTGGGTGCTCCACGCCATCGTGCTGGCCGACGCCAAGGGCGTCACCTCGGCCGACGTCCAGGCCGGCCGCATCCCCGACGACCCCGAACTGCACCGCATGCTGGGCCACGCCGGCAGCGTCGCCCGCACACTGGGCCTGCCCGACGACTGGGCCCTGCAGGTGCTGGCGCAGGTCGGAAACTACGGCGAGATCTTCGACCGCAACCTCGGCACCCCCTATGGCATGGACCCCGGCATGAACAAGCCCTGGACCCAGGGCGGCCTGCTGTACGCGCCGCCGTTCCGATGAAAACCTCCCTCTCCCGCCCCGGGAGAGGGAAGGGGCCCATGCGCAGCATGGGAAGGGTGAGGGGTAATCCAAGGAACCATGCGGTTCGGGATGCTTGGATCACCCCTCACCCTCCCGCCTTCGGCGGGTCCCTCCCTCTCCCGGGGCGGGAGAGGGCATTTTTCTAAGCCGCCAGCGCCACGCCCAGATGCCGTTCCAGCAGCGCCGGATCGGCCTTCGCCTGCGCCGCCGGTCCGGCATGCACCACCCGGCCGCGGTCGAGGAAGACCACGCGGTCGGCGAAGTCCAGCGCCCGGTCGACCTGCTGCTCCACCAGCAGGACGGTCATGTTGAGATTAGACAGCGCCGCCATCAGCATGTCGCAGATCACCGGCGCCAGCCCCTCCAGCGGTTCGTCCAGCAGCAGCACCGTCGGCTTGCCCAGCAGGGCGCGGGCGACCGACAGCATCTGCTGCTCGCCGCCCGACAGCTCACCGCCGCCGTTGCGCCGCCGCTCGCCCAGCCGGGGGAACAGCGCATAGGCCTCCTCCAGCGCCGAGCGCGGACGGCCCTTCAGCCCGGTGACGAGATTCTCCTCCACCGTCAGCGACTTGAAGATGTCGCGCGTCTGCGGCACATAGCCGAGCCCCGCCGCCGCCCGCGCCGAACTGCTCATCGTTCCCAGTTCCACCCCGTCCAGGCGGATGCTGCCGCCATGGCGGGTGGTCTGGCCGACCAGCGTCGCCAGCGTCGTCGTCTTCCCCACCCCGTTGCGGCCGAGCAGCGCCAGCCGCCCACCCGCCGGCACACTCAAAGACACGCCGTCGAGGATCAGCGTCTTACCGTAGCCGGCGCGCAGGTCCGCAACCTCCAGGGCTCCACGCGGTTCAGTGGGCATCGGCACGGCTCCCCAGATAGACCTCGCGCACGCGCGGGTCGGCGACGATCTCCTTGGCGGTGCCGCTGCACAGCAGCCGCCCCTGCGCCAGCACGACGATGGTCCTGGCGAAGCGGAACACCAGATCCATGTCGTGCTCGATCATCAGCACCGCCAGATCCTTGGGCAGCCGGTCGATGGCGTCGAGGATGCGTTGGCTTTCCGAATGGGGCACGCCGGCCGCGGGTTCGTCGAGGATCAGCACCTTCGGCTTCATCGCCAGCGCCAGCGCGATCTCCAGCAGCCGCTGCTGCCCGTAGGCCAGCGAGCCGACCGCCGTGTGGGCGACCGGCGTCAGCCCCATGGTGTCGAGCAGCACCGCCACCTCGTCGGCCAGCCCGGCCACCTTGGCGACGTTGGCGAACAGCCTGAAGGTGCGGCGGTCGCGCTGCAGCACCGCCAGCTCCAGATGCTCGCGCACCGTCATCGACTTGAACAGCCGCGCCACCTGAAAGCTGCGGATCAGCCCCAGCCGCACCCGCTCCGCCGCCGACAGCTTCGTCACGTCGCGGCCGTCCAGCCGGATGGTGCCGGCGCTGGGCGGGATCACCCCGGTGACGAGGTTGACGAAGGTCGTCTTGCCCGCCCCGTTCGGCCCGATCAGGGCGCAGCGGTCGCCGGCATTCAGCGTCATCGAGATGTCGGACGACACCTGGAGGCCGCCGAAATTCTTGCTCAGCCCCTCGACTTCCAGAAGCCTGGTCATGCCCCGCCCTCTTTACCGCGCAGCAGCCCGCCCAGCCGCTCCAAACCTGACGCGATGCCGCCGGGCAGGAACAGGACGATGCCGATCAGGAACAGGCCGATGAAGGCCATCCAGTGATAGGGGTCGCTGGCGGCCAGGATATGGTGGACGCCCATGAAGGCCGCCGTGCCGATCACCGCGCCATAGAGCCGCCCGGTGCCGCCCAGCACCAGCATCACCAGCGCCTCCGCCGACCAGGAGAAGCCGACGCTGTCCAGCCCGACGATGCCGCTGGTCACCGCGGTCAGCGCCCCCGCCACCCCGGCGAACACCCCGGCCACGCCATAGAGCGCCACCAGATAGGATTTCGGCGAGCCGCCGATGGCGGAGATCCGCAGCGGATCCTCACTGACCCCGCGGCAGGCCAGCCCGAAGGGCGAGCGCACGATCCGCCGCGCCACCAGCAGCCCGACCACCAGCACCGCCAGCGCGAACAGGTAGGAGGTGCGGCCATACATGTCGAAGCGGAACATCCCCAGCACCGGCGCCGGGTCGATGCCCGACAGCCCGTCGCTGCCGCCGGTCCAGTCGCGCGCCTTGTTGGCGACCTCCTGCACGATCTGTCCGACCGCGATGGTCAGCATCAGCAGGGTCAGCCCACGGGCATGCAGGATCAAGGCGCCGGTCGCCAGCGCGATCAGCCCGCCGGCCAGCCCGCCGGCCGCCAGCATGACGAAGGGGTCGTTGCTCCAGTTGACCGCGACGATGCCGGCGGCATAGGCGCCGGTGCCGAACATCGCCGCCTGCCCCAGCGTGGCGATCCCGCCATAGCCGAGCACGAGGTCGAGCGAGAGCACGAACAGCGCCGAGGCGGCGATGCGGGTCAGCAGCGCCAGATCGTCCGGCAGCAGCCAGAAACCGGCCAGCCCGACTGCCGCGATCAGCGGGATGCCGATCCAGTCCAGGTCGCGGCGCCTGCCGAGCGGGATGGGTCGGGTCATCTGGCCAGCCTTGCCGTCTCGCTCGGCGACGCTCGTCATGCCGTCCTCCCTTTGAAGAAGCCGTGGGGCCAGCGGAACAGGATCAGGATCAGGGCGGCGTAGAAGAAGAACTCGCCGAAACTCGGGATCAGGTATTTGCCGGCGGTGTCGACGATGCCCAGCGCCAGCGCCGCCGCCGCCGAGCCGAAGATGCTGCCGGCCCCGCCGACCGCCACCACCGCCAGGAACAGCACGATGTAGCGGATGGCGTAATAGGGCTCCAGCGGCAGCAGCTCCGCCCCCAGCACCCCGCCCAGCGCCGCCAGCCCGGTGCCGAGCGCGAAGGTCGCCAGATAGAGCCGTTCGGTCCGGATGCCCAGCGCCGCCGCCATGGCGGGATCGTCGACCGCCGCGCGCAGCCGGATGCCGAAATCGGTGCGCTCCAGGAGCCACCACAGCCCCAGCAGGGTCATCGCCCCGGCGGCGATCACGAAGGCGCGGTGGGTCGGGATCGCCTTCGGCCCCAGCTCCACCGTGCCGGTCAGCAGCTCCGGCAGCGGAATGCGCTTCAGCGTCGGGCCGAACAGGTAATTGATGCCGGCGACGATGACGAAGGTCAGGCCGATGGTCAGCAGCACCTGCGCCAGCTCGTTGGCCGAGCCGTAGATGCGGCGGTACAGCAGCCGTTCCAGCGGCAGCGTCGCCAGCACCGTCAGCGCCACCGCCACCACCAGCGCCGCCGCATAGGGCAGGCCTGCCTCCTGCGCCGCATAGGACGCGACATAGCCGCCGACCATGGCGAAGGCGCCATGCGCCAGATTGACCACCCGCATCAGCCCCAGCGTCACCGACAGCCCGACGGAGATGATGAAGAGGATCATGCCGTAGGCGACCCCGTCGACGGCGATCCCGAACATGGTTTCCATGATGTCTCTCCACCTGCCCTCTCCCGCCCCGGGAGAGGGAGGGGACCCGCGCCGTCAGGCGTGGGGAGGGTGAGGGATGATCCAAGGATCAGGTACTTTATTCTTGCCTCATCCCTCACCCTTCCCGCTTCGCGGGCCCCTTCCCTCTCCCGGGACGGGAGAGGGAGACTTTCCCCTTACTTCGCCAACTTGTACCCATAGTCCGGCTGCTTCGGGAACGCCTGCTTCTCGACATTCTCCAATTTGCCGTCGACCTTCTCCACGGTGCGCAGATACATCGTCTGGGTGATGTGGCGGCTGTCCGGGTCGATGGTCACGGGGCCGCGCGGGCTTTCCCAGCTCAGCCCCTTCACCGACTCCACCGCCTTCACGCCGTCGATCTTGCCGCCGCCGTTCTTGATCATCTGATAGATCAGATGCGTGCCGTCATAGGCGCCGACCGTGGTGAAGGTGGCGGTGTCGTCGTTGCCGAACATTTCCTTATGCTTGGCCAGGAACGCCTTGTTCACCGCCGAATCGTGGGCGCGGCTGTAATGGAAGCTGGTGGTCATGCCCAGCACCGCGTCGCCGAGCGCCGGCAGGTCCGGCTCCTGGGTGATGTCGCCCGGACCGAACAGCTTGATGCCCTTGTCCTTCAGCCCGTTGTCGGCGAAGGCCTTGGCGAAGGCCAGCGCCGTCGGGCCGGCGGGCAGGAACGCATAGACCGCCTCGGCGCCGCTGTCCTTGATGCGCTGCATGAAGGGCGCGAAATCGGTCGATTTCAGCGGCATGCGGATGGTGTCCGCCACCTTGCCGCCGTTCTTCTCGAACGTCGTCTTGAACGCGGCCTCGCCGTCCAGGCCGGGGCCATAGTCGCTGACGGCGGTCACCGCGGTCTTGATGCCCTGCTTGGCCATATGCTCGGCCAGCGGAACCGTGTTCTGCCACAGGGTGAAGGAGGTGCGGACGAAACGGGGCGACTTCTCGGTGATGGCGGAGGTGGCGGCATTGAAGATCACCGCCGGGATGTTCGCTTCGTCGATCAGCGGGGCTACCGCCATGGCGTTGGGCGTGAAGGCGAAGCCCGCCAGGAAGGACACCCGTTCCTTGACGATCAGTTCCTGCGCCAGCGCCTTGGCCTGGGACGGGTTGGTCTGCTCCAGGTCGCGATAGACGAACTCCACCGTATCGGCGCCGACCGTCTGGCCATGCTCGGCCTGATATTGGGCGATGCCTTCCTTGAAGGTCTTGCCGAACATCGCGAACGGTCCCGAGAACGGAGCGATGACGCCGACCTTGATGGTGGCGGCGCCGGCCGGACCGGCCGCCAGCGCCAGACCGAACGCCGCACCCAGCAGCGCGTTGCGCAGAGTCCTCGTCATTGTCCCTCCCACATGTGACCATATGCCGGTGCCGGAAGCTTTGTCCCGGTCGTTGACTGTTCAGACCACCGTACTGAGGGATGCCCGAACCGTCAAGTTCGATATATGAGCTTGCGTTCTTTAATCGCACAAATTCGGCCACCCGCATAATTGGCTGATAATAAACATTATTTTCCGCATAATCCGGATTTTTCCTTCGAGATTCCCAATGCTGCGTCGCAATATGTGCGATTAACGTACATACACACGTTTTTTCGCCCTTGACACGGACCGAGCGCCGTCGCCACTCTGTACCGAAAGACGATCATCTGTGCGATTTTCGCACATTCGGGAGGTCATATGGCGAAGATCACGCCCCTGCGCGAGGCGGTTGCGAGCCTCGTGCACGACGGCGACACGGTCGCCCTGGAAGGATTCACCCACCTGATTCCCCATGCCGCCGGGCATGAGATCATCCGGCAGGGCCGGCGCGACCTGACTTTGGTGCGCATGACGCCGGACCTGATCTATGACCAGCTGATCGGCATGGGCTGTGCCAAGAAGCTGATCTTCTCCTGGGGCGGCAATCCAGGCGTCGGCTCCCTCCACCGCTTCCGCGACGCCGTCGAGCAGGGCTGGCCGCATCAACTCGCGATCGAGGAGCACAGCCACGCCGGCATGGCGAACGCCTATGTCGCCGGCGCCTCGAACCTGCCCTTCGCCCTGCTGCGCGGCTACACCGGTTCCGACCTGCCGAAGGTCAACCCGAACATCCGCTTCGTCGAGTGCCCCTTTACGGCTGAGAAGCTGGCCGCCATCCCCTCCGTCCGTCCCGACGTGACGGTGATCCACGCCCAGAAGGCCGACCGCCGCGGCAATGTCCTGCTCTGGGGCATCCTCGGCGTCCAGAAGGAGGCGGTGCTGGCCGCCAAACGCTCCATCGTCACGGTCGAGGAGGTCGTCGACGATCTGGACGCGCCGCCGAACGCCTGCGTGCTGCCGAGCTGGGCGCTGTCGGCCGTCTGTCCCGTCCCCGGCGGCGCCTATCCGTCCTACGCGCAGGGCTATTCGGAGCGCGACAACCGTTTCTACAAGGCCTGGGACCCCATCGCCCGCTCGCGCGAGGATTTCCGCGCCTGGATGCAACGCCATGTGCTGGACACCGACGATTTCGCCGGCTTCCGCCGCGTGCTGGCCGAAAGCATGAAGGAGGCCGTGTGATGAGCAGCGCCGAAACATTGGATTTCACGGCGACCGAGATCATGACGGTGGCGGCCAGCCGCCTGCTGAAGGACGGCACCGTCTGCTTCGTCGGCATCGGCCTGCCCTCCACCGCCGCCAACCTCGCCCGGCTGACCCATGCGCCCGAGGTGGTGCTGATCTATGAATCCGGCCCGATCGGCGCCAAGCCGACGGTGCTACCGCTGTCGATCGGCGACGGCGACCTCGCGCTGACCGCCGACACCGTGGTCGGCACGCCGGAGATCTTCCGCTACTGGCTGCAGGGCGGGCGGATCGACGTCGGCTTCCTCGGCGCGGCGCAGGTCGACCGCTTCGCCAACATCAACACCACCGTCATCGGCCCCTATGACGCGCCCAAGGTGCGGCTGCCCGGTGCCGGCGGCGCGCCGGAGATCGCCTCCCAGGCCAAGGAGGTCTTCATCGTCCTGAAGCAGAGCCCGAAGGCTTTCGTCGCCAAGCTGCCCTTCGTGACCTCGGCCGGCTATCTCGACGGCGGGGACGCGCGGGCCAGGGCCGGCATCCCCGGCGCCGGGCCGACCGCGGTCATCACCGACCTCGGCATTCTCACCCCCGATCCGGTGACCAAGGAGCTGACCCTGACCAGCATCCATCCCGGCGTGACGGTGGAGCAGGTGAAGGCCGCCACCGGCTGGGACCTGAAGATCTCGCCCGAGCTGAAGACCACCGAAATCCCGGACGCCGGCGCGCTGGCCGCGTTGCGCGACCTCCAGGCCCGCACCGCCGCCGCCCACGGCCAGGCCGGCGGCGGAGAAGGATAAGACCATGCGTGACGCCTATATCTGCGACGCCATCCGCACCCCCATCGGCCGCTATGCAGGATCCCTGTCGTCGGTGCGCGCCGACGATCTCGGCGCCGTGCCGATCCGCGCCCTGATGCAGCGCAATCCCTCGGTCGACTGGGCCGCGGTGGACGACGTCATCTATGGCTGCGCCAATCAGGCCGGCGAGGACAACCGCAACGTCGCCCGCATGTCGGCCCTGCTCGCCGGCCTGCCGGACGCGGTGCCGGGCACGACGATGAACCGGCTCTGCGGCTCCGGCCTCGATGCGCTCGCCACCGCCGCCCGCGCCGTCAAGGCGGGCGAGGCCGATCTGATGATCGCCGGCGGGGTGGAGAGCATGAGCCGCGCCCCCTTCGTCATGGGCAAGGCCGACGCTCCCTTCTCCCGTCAGGCGGAGATCTTCGACACCACCATCGGCTGGCGTTTCGTCAACCCGGCGATGAAGGCGGCCTATGGCACCGATTCGATGCCGGAGACGGCGGAGAATGTCGCCGACGACTGGAAGGTCTCCCGCGCCGACCAGGACGCCTTCGCGCTGCGCAGCCAGGAACGCGCCGCCCGCGCCATCGCCGACGGCAGCATGGCCCGCGAGATCGTCCCCGTCACCATCAAGACCCGCAAGGGCGAGACGGTGGTGACCACCGACGAGCATCCCCGCGCCACGACCATCGAGGCGCTGTCGGCGCTGAAGCCCATCGTCCGCCCCGGCGGCACGGTCACGGCCGGCAACGCGTCGGGCGTCAATGACGGCGCCGCCGCCCTGCTGGTCGCGTCGGAATCGGCGGTGAAGCGCTTCGGCCTGACCCCGCGCGCCCGCATCCTCGGCGGCGCCACCGCCGGCGTCCCGCCGCGCGTGATGGGCATCGGCCCGGCCCCCGCCACCCGCAAGCTGTTGGAGCGTCTCGGCCGCACCATCGCCGACATCGATCTGATCGAACTGAACGAGGCCTTCGCCGCCCAGGGTCTTGCCGTGCTGCGGGAGCTTGGCCTGCCCGACGATGCCGCCCATGTGAACCCGCAAGGCGGCGCCATCGCGCTCGGCCATCCGCTGGGAGCCAGCGGCGCCCGTCTGGCGACCACCGCGCTCTACCAGCTCGAACAATCCGGCGGCCGGACCGCGCTCTGCACCATGTGCATCGGCGTCGGCCAGGGCATCGCGGTGATGATCGAGCGGGTGTAGCCTCGGGCTCCGACCGCGCCCGCACCACAACAAGCGAAGGCAGTCTCCATGCCCTTCATCGAAGCCGCCGGCATCACCCAGCACTACGACCTGACCGGCCCGGCCGACGCGCCGGTGCTGCTGTTCGCCAACTCCATCGGCACCAGCTTCCACATCTGGGACGCCGTGGTGCCGCACCTGTCCCAACGCTACCGCGTGCTGCGCTACGACATGCGCGGCCACGGCCTGACCCAGGTGACGCCGGTCACCGAAGAGGCCGGCTACAGCATGGACCTGCTGGCCGACGACGCCGTCGGCCTGCTCGATGCGCTGGGCATCGACCGCGCCCATGTCTGCGGCCTGTCGATCGGCGGCATGATGGCGCAGCGGCTCGCCGTCAAGGCGCCGGGCCGCGTCCATGGCCTGATCCTGTGCGACACCGCCGGCGTCATCGGCCCGCCCTCGATCTGGGCCGACCGCATCGCCGCCATCCGCGCCCGCGGCATGGCTGCGATCGCTGACGGCGTCATGGCCCGCTGGTTCACGCAAGCCTTCCGCGACGGCCGCCCCGACCAGATCCGCGGCTACACCGCCATGGTCGCCCGCACCACCGAGGACGGCTATGTCGGCTGTTCGATGGCGATCCGCGATGCCGACCTGCGCGCCGCCAACGCCGGCATCACCGCCCCCACCCTGGTGATCTGCGGCGAGCATGACGTCGCCACCCCGCCCGACGCCGCCCGCGAGCTGGCTTCCGGCATCCCCGGCGCCCGCTTCGAACTGCTGCCCGGCGCCGCCCATATCCCCGGCGTCGAGAAGCCGGCGGAGCTGGCCGCCCTGATCGACGGCTTCCTGGGGAACCTGTGATGAACGACCCTGAAATGAAGGATGGGGATCTCTACGACCGCGGCATGGCGGTGCGCCGTTCGGTCCTGGGCGACGCCCATGTCGACCGCTCGCTGGAGCGCGCCACCGACTTCGACGCCGATTTCCAGGAATTCATCACCAAGACCGCCTGGGGCCAGATCTGGACCCGGCCGGGGCTGGACATCCGGACGCGCAGCATGCTGACCATCGGCATGCTGGCGGCGCTGGGCAAGGACGGCGAGCTGAAGCTGCACATCCGCGCCACCCGCAACACCGGCGTCACCCGCGACGAGGTGAAGGAAATCCTAATGCAGGCCGCCGTCTATGCCGGCATCCCCGCCGCCAACCACGCGATAGCGCTGGCCCGCGCCGTCTATGCCGAGATGGACGAAGAGGACGGGAAGAAGGGGTGAGCCGCATGACCGCCGACCGCTATTCCGACCCATTGCTCGACCCTCTCTTCACCAGCGACGCGGCGGCCGATGCCTTCTCTCCCGCGGCGCGGCTGCAGGGCATGCTGGAGTTCGAGGCGGCGCTGGCACGGGCCGAAGCGGCGGTCGGCGTCATCCCCGCCCTCGCCGTCCCCGCCATCGAGGCGGCGTGCAAGGCCGACCTCTACGACCTGACCGCGCTGGGGGCGGAGGCGGCGCTGGCCGGCAACACCGCCATCCCGATGGTCAAGCACCTGACCCGCAGCGTGAAGGCCGCCGACGAGGAGGCGTCGCGCTACGTCCATTGGGGCGCCACCAGCCAGGACGCGATGGACAGCGGCCTGATGCTGCAATTGCGCCGCTTCCTCGATGGCCTCGACGCCGATCTGGCGGTGCTCGCCGACGGGTTGGCCGACCTCGCCGACCGCCACCGCGCCACGCCGATGGTCGCCCGCACCTGGCTGCAGCACGCGCTGCCCACCACCTTCGGCCTGAAGGCCGCCGGCTGGCTCGACGCGCTGGGCCGCGACTGCCAGCGCATCGCCGCCGCCCGCGACCGCCTCGCCCTGCAATTCGGCGGCGCCGCCGGCACGCTGGCGGCCCTCGGCGACACCGGCCCGGCAGTGGCGGAGGCCCTGGCGCGCGAGCTGGACCTCCCCCTGCCCGCCCTGCCCTGGCACGCCAGCCGCGACCGCATCACCGAACTGGCGTCGGCCCTCGGCATCCTCGCCGGCACGCTCGGCACGCTGGGCCGCGACATCTCGCTGATGATGCAGATGGAGGTCGCCGAAGCCTTCGAGCCCAGCGGCCCCGGCCGCGGCGGCTCCTCCACCATGCCGCACAAGCGCAACCCGGTGTCCTGCGCCGTCCTGCTCTCCACCGCCATCCGCGCCCCGGCCCTGGTCGGCGGGCTGCTGGCGGCGCAGGTGCAGGAGCATGAACGCGGCCTCGGCGGCTGGCATGCCGAGTGGCAGGCCTTGCCCGACCTCTGCCGCCTCGTCGCCGGCGCCGCCCGCCACGCCCGCGAGACCGTCGCCGGCCTGACCATCGATGCCGAGCGCATGCGCGCCAACCTCGACCTGACCCGCGGCCTGATCCTGGCCGAAGCCGTCACCATGGCGCTGGGCGACCGCATGGGCCGGATGGCCGCCCATTCCCGCGTCGCCGAGGCCAGCCGCCGCGCAGCCGACACCGCCCGCCCGCTGCGCGACGTGCTGGCCGAGGATGCCGAGGTGGTGCAGGCGCTGGGCGCCGAGGCGCTGGACCGCCTGTTCGATCCGCTGCGCTACACCGGCTCCGCCGGCCATTTCATCGACCGCGTGCTGGAAACCCACAGACCCCAACAGCGTCAGCAGAACTGACCGCCGCCAAGGAGGACACCCGAGATGGACACAGCCGTTCACGAGCAGGAGGGCGATTTCCGCCCCCGCGATTGGGCGCAACACCCGCCCTACCTGTCGCCGCTCTACAAGTCGACGGTGCTGCGCTCGCCGTCCAAGCCGCTGATCCCGATGAAGCAGTGCCTGTCGGTCCGCACCGGCCCGGTTTTCGGCCATGACAGCGTCGACGCGCTGGACAGCGACCTGACGAAGAACGGCCGCGTCAACGGCGAGCCGATCGGCGAGCGCATGATCGTCACCGGCCGCGTGCTCGACGAGAACGGCCGGCCGGTGCCGCACACGCTGCTGGAGATCTGGCAGGCCAACGCCTGCGGCCGCTACGTCCACCGCTGGGACCAGCATGACGCGCCGCTCGACCCCAACTTCTTCGGGGCCGGCCGCTGCATCACCGACGCCGAGGGCCGCTATCGCTTCACCACGATCAAGCCCGGCGCCTATCCCTGGGGCAACCACCACAATGCCTGGCGTCCGGCGCACATCCATTTCTCGCTGTTCGGGCCGTCCTTCCTGACCCGTCTGGTCACCCAGATGTATTTCCCGGGCGACCCGCTGCTGCCGCTCGATCCCATCTACAACGGGGTGCCGGAGGGCGCGCGCGAGCTGTTGGTCTCCCGCTTCTCCATCGACGTGACGGAGCCGCTGTGGGCGCTCGGCTATGAATTCGACATCGTCCTGCGCGGACGCCAGGCCACGCCGATGGAGGGCTGACCCGAGATGACCACGATGCTGAAACAGACCCCGTCCCAGACCGTCGGCCCCTATTTCGCCTATGCCTGGACCCCGGAACTCTACGGCCGCCGCCCGCTGGCGACCAACCGGCTGGCCACCCGCGACACGCCGGGCGAACACATCCGCATCGAAGGCGTCGTCACCGACGGCGAGGGCGCGCCGATCCGCGACTGCGTGGTGGAGATCTGGCAGGCCGGCGCCGACGGCAAGCACGCCCCCGGAGCCGCCGGCTTCGGCCGCTGCGGCACCAACGACGCGGGCTATTATTTCTTCGACACGGTGAAGCCGGGCGCCTGCGACCCCGGCCACGCCCCGCACATCGCGGTGACAGTGTTCGCCCGCGGCATGCTGAGCCACGCCTTCACCCGCCTGCACTTCTCCGACGAGACGGCGGCAAACGCCGAGGATCCGGTGCTGGCGACCGTCCCCGACGACCGCCGCAACACCCTGATCGCCCAGCGCGCCGAGGTGCCGGGCGGCGTGGTCTACCGCTTCGACATCCGCTTGCAGGGCGAAGGGGAGACGGTGTTCTTCGACTGTTGAGGGGAGCGGGGTCAGGTGGGGGCGTCGTCAGCCGCCCCCACACACCACACCTCACCCCTCCCGGATCGTCGCCACGAAGCGCTGCACTTCGGTCCGCAGCTGCGCCGACTGGTGCGACAGCGTGTCGGCGGCGGCGCGGGCCTGGGAGGCCATGCTGCCGGTCTCGCTGGCGGCGCGGGTGACGCCCTCGATGTTGGTCGACACCTCGCGGGTGCCGGCGGCGGCCTGCTGGACGTTGCGGCTGATCTCGCGGGTCGCCGCCCCCTGCTCCTCCGCCGCGGCGGCGACGGCGGTGACCGTCTCGCTGATTCCGAGGATGGTGCGGCCGATGGCCTGGATGGCGCCGACGGCGCTGCCGCTGACCGACTGGATCTCGGCGATCTGGGCGGCGATCTCCTCCGTCGCCTTGGCGGTCTGGCTGGCGAGGTTCTTCACCTCCTGCGCCACGACGGCGAAGCCCTTGCCGGCCTCCCCCGCCCGCGCCGCTTCGATGGTGGCGTTCAGCGCCAGCAGGTTGGTCTGGCCGGCGATCGACTGGATCAGGTTCACCACGTCGCCGATCTTCTGCGCCGCTTCGGCCAGCCCGGCGACGGTGCCGTTGGTCTTCTCGACCTCGCTCACCGCGTCGTTCGCCATGCGCGACGAGGCGGCGATGCGCTGGTTGATTTCCTCGATGGAATGGGCCAGCTCCTCCGCCGCGGCGGCGACCGTCTGCACGTTGCTGCTGGCGACGTCGGCGGCGCTGGCGACCGCAGAGGCCTGCGCGTTGGTCTGCTCGGCGATGGCCGACAGCCCTTCCGAATCGGTGCGGATCGCCTCGGCCTGCTGGGCCACACTGGCGACCACGCCGCCGACCGTGCCCTCGAACCGGTCGGCCATCCGGGCCAGCTCCTGCCTGCGCCGCTCGGCGGCCTCCGCCTCGTCCCGGCGGCGCTGCTCCTCCATCTCGGCGACGCGGCCGGCATTCTCCTTGAACAGTTGCAGCGCAGTGTTGATCGCGCCGATCTCGTCGGAACGGTCGCGGTCGGTCACCTCCACGTCGTGCCGGCCGGAGGTCAACGCCTGGATGGTGGTGATGACCCGGCGCAGCGGCTGGCCGACCACGACGCGGCTGGTCAGCCACAGCGCCAGCAGCAGCCCGGCGGTCAGCAGCACCGCGCCGACGGCGATGAAGGTCCGCAAGTCGTTTTTCGGAATTTCGATCCGGTTGATCGGCAGATTGACCAGGATCGACCAGGGCGTTCCCGTGCCGTCGATGACGACCGGCTTGAACAGCTGCTTCACCTCGGTCTTCAGGCTGGCCGACACCGAGAAATGGGCGAAGGTCCGACCTTCGCGGATGGCGGGCAGCGCCTCCTTCAGCCGGGCGTTGGTCTCCACGATCGGTTTGCCCAGATGGTCGGGATTGCTGTAGGCCGCCCATGCGCCGCCATTCGAAATCAGGAAGACCGATCCCGTTTCAAACGGCTTCGCGGCTTTCAGTTCATTCCAGATTTGGTCGTTGGCGATGTCCACGCCGGCAACGCCAATGACTTTGCCGTCTTCCATGATCGGAACGACAAGCGACACCATCAGGACATTTTTGCCGGCGACAAGATATGAATAAGGCTCGACGATGACTTCACGCTTTGTGCGCTTGGCTTCGTTATAGTAAAAGCCGTCAGGGCCGGAGCTTTCATAATGGGACAGCGGCTGATAGTTGATCTTGTCGCCGACCCTGTTCCAATACGGTATGAATCGTCCGGTGGAGTCTCCGGTGGGGGCGTTTACGAAATCCTTGTCCCTGCCATCGAGAGCGTTCGGCTCCATGCCCACCCAAACACCCAGCAGTTTGGGATCGGCAACCAGCAGGCTTTTCAGCCACTCGCTCAATTTGTCACGATCGACGACTCCCTGGTGCTTCAGGGCAAGCAGAGTGGTGCTAACGAGCCGGCTGACGTTCATCGCCTCGTTCAGCCGCCGTTCGACGGTGGCGGCATGATACTTGCCCAACTCCTCGCCAGCCTGAAAGGACAGCGCGTCGGTATCCTCCCCGCTCTTGGCGGATATCACCACTGTACCCAAACTCAATCCGACCAGGAGAACAAAGCCGATCGCAAGCACCAGCTTGGTCACCAAAGGCAGCTTCTTGAACATGAGCCTTCCCCGCGACACATCCGAGTGACGATATATCAGTCCAGGCCACAGTTTGACGATTTACCGTTAAATTCGCGTAAATAACCCGAAAAAAGATGCTGCGATAAGATTGCGATATTGCGAACCATTCCTAAACACTCGCTCGAAAGTCGTTCGTATCATATCTTCCACTATGTTTTCAGAGGCGATGTCACTGGACAAATCCTTCCGCGATTTGTTTATTTCTTACTGCCTTTCCGAATGTTGCTCAAAAAACGAAGGGGGCGAACCGGTCGTCCCGGTCCGCCCCCTTCACACCGTCACGCCAAGTCGCCCGTGATTACTTCCGGGCGGCGGCGATGGCGGCCTGCAGCTCCTTCAGCACCTCGGCACCGCCGTCGGCGGCGTACTTGTCGAAGGCGGGCTTGACCATCTCGCGCATGCGCTCCAGCTCGGCCGGGCTCAGCTCGTTGATCTGCATGCCCTTTTCCTTCAGGTAGGCCACGCTCTGCGCCGAGGCCTCGCGGCTGTCCTTGCGCTCGAAATCGCGCGAGGCGACGGCGGCCTCGTTCAGGATCTTCTTCTCGTCCGCCGACAGGCCGTCGTACCAGCGCTTGCTGGCCAGCATGATCCACGGGCTGTAGACGTGGCGGGAGATGGTCAGGTACTTCTGGACTTCATAGAACTTGGACGACTGGATGGTGGTGACCGGATTCTCCTGGCCGTCGACCGTGCCGGTCTCCAGCGCGGTGAACAGTTCGGAGAAGGCCAGCGGCACCGCGTTGGCGCCGAAGCGGTTGAACATGTCGATGTAGACCGGGTTCTGCATCACGCGCAGCTTGATGCCGCCCATGTCCTCGACCTTGGTGATCGGCCGCTTGCTGTTGGTCAGGTTGCGGAAGCCGTTCTCCCAATAGACCAGCCCGACCAGCCCCTTGTCGTTCAGCGACTTCAGCAGCTTCTCGCCGAACGGACCGTCCAGAACGGCGTCGGCTTCCTTCTCGTTGTTGAACAGGAAGGGCAGGTCGTAGACGCCGAAATCCTTGACGATGCCGACCAGCGTGGCGGTGGAGCCGACCATCATCTCCTGCGCCCCGCCGATCAGGGCGTTCTGCATCTGGATGTCGCTGCCCAGGCTGGCGTCGCCGAAACCCTTCAGCTTGAGCTTGCCGCCGCTGCGCTTGGAGAGTTCCTCGGCGAAATACTTCACCGCGCGGCCCTGGTTGCTGTTCTCCGACAGGCCGTAGCCGAAGCGGATGATGCGGGTCTTCACGTCCTGGGCGGCAGCGGTCGTCGAGGCGGCGATCGGGGCGAGCAGTGCGGCGGCGATGCCGGTGGCGAGCAGCAGTTTGCGGAACATGGTGTCGAACTCCCTTAACGTCTGGTGTTTCGTTTTGGTTGATCTCAGTGGAACAGGTGCAGCGGCATGGTGATGATCTCCGGCACGGCGATCATCAGGCCAAGCAGGACGATGTAGGTCAGCAGGAAGGGCCAGATGCCCTTGGTGGCGCTTTCCAGCGAAATGCGGGCGACGCCGCACACCACGTTCAGCACCGTGCAGACCGGCGGATGGATCAGGCCCAGCGTGCCGATCAGGACGAACATCACGCCGAAATAGGTCGGATCGATGCCGGCCTTGATCGCCAACGGGGTCAGCACCGGACCCAGCACCAGGATGGTCGGCGTCAGGTCCATCACCGTGCCGACGGCCAGCAGCAGGAAGGCGATGGCCAGCATCAGCAGCTTGGGATGGCTCATCAGCGGGGCCAGCAGCTCGGTCATCTGCTGCGGCAGGTCGGCCAGCGTCACCATGTAGGACGACACCAGCGCGGCGGCGCACAGGAACATCACCGTGCTGGTGGTGCGCGCCGCCTGGACCAGCAGCGGGACCAGCTGCGGCAGCGTGACCTGCCGGTAGACGAACAGCGCGACGAACAGCGAATAGACGGCGGCGACCACCGCGGCCTCGGTCGGCGTGAAGATACCGCCGCGCAGGCCGCCGATGATGATGACCGGCAGCGCCAGCGCCCAGACGCCGTCGCCCAGCGCCTTCAGCCGCACGCGTCCGCTCGCCTTCGGCTGCAGCTTCACCGTCATGTCGCGGCAGACGAAGACCCAGGCGCAGACAAGGCCGATGCCCATCAGCAGGCCGGGCACGATGCCGCCCATGAACAGCGCGCTGATCGAGGTGTTGGTGGTCACGCCGAAGATGATGAAGGGCATGCTGGGCGGAATGATCGGGGCGATGATGCCGCCCGACGCGATCAGACCGGCCGAACGCGGCACCGGATAGCCGTGGTCGCGCATCATCGGGATCAGCAGCGTCGCCAGCGCGGCGGTGTCGGCGATGGCCGAACCGGACAGGCTGGCCAGCATCACCGAGGCGCCGATGGTGACGTATCCCAGACCGCCCTTGATGTGGCCGACCAGGCTGACCGCCAGGTTGATGATGCGCTGCGAGATGCCGCCGGCGTTCATCAGCTCGCCGGCCAGGATGAAGAAGGGCACCGCCATCAGCGGATAGTTGTCGGCGCCGCTCAGCATGTTCTGGGCGACCAGCTGGGCGTCGAAGAAGTCGAGGTGGACCATCAGCGCGACGCCGGTCAGCATCAGCGCGAAGGCGATGGGCATGCCGAGCAGCATGAAGCCGAACAGCGAGCCCAGGAAGATGGTGAGCGTCATGGCGGCGTCTCCGTCCGCAGGAAATCTGTTGGTCTGGGCTCAGTGCTTGGCGGCGGCCGCACCGTGGCCGGCCGGATGGCCGGCGCCATGTCCGGCGGGTGCCGGCGGGGCAACGGCGGGTCCGTGCGAGTCCGGATGGTCCAGCGTGGTGTCGGGGTCGCCGGGGACGCGGGCGCCCGGCTGGTTGGTGACGATCCGCACCAGGTTCGCCAGCACGATCAGCGCCATGGCGATGGCCGGGAAGAAGCCTGCGGCCGCATAGAAGGCCATGGGGAAGCGCAGGACGGTGGAGAAGGTCTCCATCCCGATCAGCAGCTGGATCCAGCTGCCCTGCACGAACAGCCACAGGGCGTACAGCATCATCAGGTGCGCGATCACCGCGCAGGCCCGCCGCACCTTGGCCGGCAGGCGGCTCTGCAGGATCTCCAGCCCCAGATGCCGCTGGTGGCGCAGCGCCACGGTGGCGCCCAGGAACACCAGCCAGACGAACATCAGCCGCGCGATCTCCTCAGCAGCGACGATGCCGCTGTTGAAGACATAGCGCAGGACGACGTTGCCGAAGACGAGACCGACCATGACCGCCAGCATCAGCGCCATGATCCATTCGGTGACCCGCTCCAGCAGATCAGCAACGCGCTTCATGCGTTCCTCCCAGCGGCGGAGCCGCTATTCTCCCCAGCGGCGAGGCCGCTATTCTCCAGGCCAGCGGCGGAGCCGCTAACGTTCATTTCTTCACCGCCGGTCAGGCGGGCATGCGCATCGGCGACGATGGCCTCGGCCGGCAGCGTCACCTCGTAGGACAGCACCGGTTCGTCGGCCGCCGGCATCTCCAGGTCGGCGAACTGGCTGTCGACCAGGGCCATCGGCATGAAATGGGCGGTCCGCGCCCCCATGCGCGAGGCGATCAGCGCCTTGTCGCCGTGCAAATGCAGGAACACCACCCGCTTGCAGTCGCCGCGCAGCTTGTCGCGATAGCGCCGCTTCAGCGCCGAACAGGCGACGACCAGCCCCCGGCCCTCGCGGTCGGCATCGGCGATGAAGCCGGCCAGCGTGCCCAGCCAGCCGTCGCGGTCGGCGTCGGTCAGCGGGATGCCGGCCGACATCTTCTCGATGTTGGCGGGCGGGTGGTGGGCGTCGCCCTCGACGAATTCATGGCCCAGGGCCAGGGCCAGGGTCTGGCCGACGCTGGACTTGCCGCAGCCGGCCACACCCATCACCACGACGATCAGCGGCCGGGCGCCGGCCGGTTCTTCGGACGGCGGTTGGGGCTGAGGGGCGTTCATGCCGGGGGACGGCGCGATGGAGGGACCGTTCATGAGGCTCATATTCCCGAATACCGGTGCGGGACGGCGTCCGCGGGTGCAAGTCGCGGCGGGCCACGCACTGACAAGGTTATGTTAGCGCTATCATTCGCGGGTCACTGAGAGGTCCACGACCATGGAGGCCGGACTGCACGGATGACGCCGAGACGAGGTGCTGATACTGTTAGCGCTAACCTTGACGCGCGTAAAGAGTTTTGTTTGAGTTGCGGACAAACTGATCGGGGATGGCCGCGGGTTGCAGACTTAAGCTCTGCGTGGCATGCGGCTGTTGCTGAGCATGATACACATCGGCGGCCGGCGAGCCCGCGCGACCTTCCGTCGCGCCGGGCGAAATCGGAACGCGGAATTGAATTGAAAGGACGAAGCCCTGTGACGACCCGTGGCGGTGATCGGTCCTCATCCTCGGCGGTCAAGACGCGCAAGCCGCGCTCCTCGCGCACCGGCCGCGCCACCATGGCGGACGTGGCGGAGCGGGTGGGCATCAGCGCCATCACCGTGTCGCGCGCCTTCAAGCGGCCGGAGCTGGTGGCGCCGGAGCTGCGCCAGCGCATCCTCGACACCGCTCAGTCGATGGGCTATGTGCCGAATCAGGCGGCGAGCGCCTTGGCCTCGGCCCGGTCGATGACGGTGGCGGTGCTGATCCCGTCGATGACCAACATGGTCTTCGTCGAGACGCTGGCCGGCATCCACGACATGCTGCTGCCGCGCGGCTACCGCGCCCTGATCGGCGTCACCCATTATTCCCCGGTGGAGGAGGAGCGGCTGATCCGCACTTACCTGCAGTTCCAGCCCGACGGCATCCTGCTGACCGGCACCGACCATACGGAGATCACCCGCACCTACCTGTCGGCGCTCTCCAGCCCGACCGTCCACATGATGGAGCTGCTGGACGACCCCGACAGCCTCAGCGTCGGCTGTTCGCAGGAGGAGGGCGGCCGGCTGATGACCACCCACCTGCTGGAGCGCGGCTATCGCCGCATCGGCTTCGTCGCCGTGCAGCTCGACCCCCGCACGCTGGCCCGCCTCGACGGCTACCGCCACGCGCTGGAGGAGGCCGGGCTGTATGACGAAAAGCGCGTCTGGCGCCTGCCCGACCCGTCCTCCATCCATCTGGGTGCTGCGATGATCGACCGGCTGATGGCGGAGAACAGCGACTGCGACGCCGTCTTCTTCTGCAACGACGATCTGGCGCAGGGCGCCCTGTTCCAGTGCCAGCGCCGCGGCATCCGCGTGCCCGACCAGCTCGCCGTCGCCGGCTTCAACGACCTGCCGGCCTCGGCCTGGACCACCCCGACCCTGACCACCGTCGCCACGCCGCGCTACGCCATCGGCCGCCACGCCGCCGCCATGCTGCTCGACCTGATGGACGGCAAGGAGCCGCCGCAACGCCGCCTCGACCTCGGCCTGACCTTCATCGCGCGGGAAAGCACGTGAGGGAGCACAGCCCTTCCGCCCCGCCAATGATCCGGATCAACCGCGGCGCGTAAGGCCCGGCATGGCTGACGCGCAGGCTCGGCGACGCTGACCCGCCGGGCCGGGCGTAGACTGTGCGTATGCTGACGCTTCGACATCTGGCGATCGACACCGTCCGGGAGAATGTCGCCTTCCTCAACCGCCGCTGCACCCGCTACCATGTCGAGGATTTCCTCGGGCTGGGACGGGTGGAGGTGCGGAACGACGGCCGCTCCCTGCTGGCGGTGCTGAACATCGTCGACGACCCCGCCATCGTCGCTCCCGACGAGATCGGCCTGTCCGATCCCGCCTTCGGCCAGCTCGGATTGGCGGAGGGCTCCGCCGTCCATCTCGTCCCCCCGACCCCGCCGGAGAGCTTCGAGCTGGTGCGCGCCAAGGTCGGCGGCGCCGCCCTGACCGACGAGCAGCTGGCCGCCATCATCCGCGACGTCACCGACCAGCGTTACTCCAAGATCGAGATCGCCGCCTTCCTGATCGCCTGCGCCAGCTTCATGACGACGGCGGAGGTGCTGGGCCTGACCCGCGCCATGATCGCCGCCGGCACCCGCCTGCATTGGCAAGGTCTGGGCACCATCGCCGACAAGCACTGCATCGGCGGCATCCCCGGCAACCGCACCTCGATGATCGTGGTGCCGATCGTCGCCGCCCACGGCCTGCCGATCCCCAAGACCTCGTCGCGCGCCATCACCTCCCCCGCCGGCACCGCCGACACCATGGAGGTTCTTGCCAACGTCGACGTCCCCATGGAGCGCATGCAGGCCCTGGTGCGCGAGGCCAAGGGCTGTCTGGTCTGGGGCGGCCATGTCCGGCTGTCGCCGGCCGACGACATCCTGATCTCGGTCGAACGTCCGCTCGCCATCGACACCCGCGAACAGCTGGTCGCCTCCATCCTGTCGAAGAAGGTGGCGGCCGGCTCCACCCATCTGCTGATCGACATCCCCGTCGGTCCCAGCGCCAAGATCCGTAGCGCCGGCGAGGCGGTGCGCCTGCGCAAGCTGTTCGAGCATGTCGGCGACCGGCTCGGCCTGACGCTGGAGGTGGCGATCACCGACGGTTCTCAGCCGGTCGGGCGCGGCATCGGCCCGGTGCTGGAGGCGCGCGACGTGATGGCCGTGCTGCGCAACGACCCCGCCAGCCCCGCCGACCTGAAGGAGCGCGCCCTGCTGCTGGCCGGCCGCATCCTGGAATTCGACCCCGCCGTCCGCGGCGGCAGCGGCAACCGCCGGGCGCGCGAGCTGCTGGAGTCGGGGGCCGCGCTCGCCGCCATGGAACGCATCATCGCCATGCAGGGGCCGCCGCCGGCCGTCGCGACGCTGGGCTCGCTGGTGGCGGAGGTCGCGTCGCCGGCCGACGGGGTGGTGTCATCGCTCGACTGCTACCGCTTGGCCCGCATCGCCCGGCTGGCCGGCGCGCCGACCGACAAGGGGGCCGGCATCGACCTGCTGCGCAAGGTCGGCGAGCGCGTGCGCCGGGGCGAGCCGCTCTACCGCATCCACGCCAGCACCAACGCCGACTTCACCTTCGCCCAGGCCCATGCCGCGGAGAACAGCGGGGTGGCGTTGGGGTAACGACCAAGCCGAGGAGCCGACCCCCATGTCCCAGTCGTCCATGTCCCTGTCGCTGACCTTCCATGGCGCCGCCGGAACGGTGACCGGTTCCTGCTTCCGCCTGTCGACGCCCGAGGGCGACGTGCTGATCGATTGCGGCATGTTCCAGGGCACCAAGACGATCCGGGAACTGAACTACCGCCCCTTCCCCTTCGATCCGGCGGCGATCAAGGCCGTCCTGCTGACCCACGCCCACATCGACCATTCCGGCCTGCTGCCGAAGCTGACCCGCCTCGGCTTCCGCGGCCGCATTTACGCCACCGGCGGCACGGTGGACCTGCTGGAATACATGCTGCCCGACAGCGGCTACATCCAGGAGGGCGAGGTAGAGCGCCTCAACCGCCGCAACCGCCAGCGCGGCCGTCCGCCCGTCCAGGCGATCTACACCCAGGACGACGCCATCCGCTGCCTGCGCCGGCTCCGCCGCGTCGAGTACGACCGCTGGACCGACATCCTGCCCGGCCTGCGTGCCCGCTTCTGGCAGGCCGGCCATATCCTGGGATCCTCCTCCATCGAGATCGAAGCCATTGATAGCGCTGGGAGCGGCGGCGCCGAACCCACCCGCATCCTGTTCTCCGGTGACATCGGCCCCGGCGGCAAGAGCTTCCACGCCGATGCCGAGGGGCCGGAGCGGCCGGACTGGATGGTGTTGGAGACCACCTACGGTGACCGCGACCGCGCCGACCTGGACGAGGCCGGCCGGCAGGCGGTGCTGCGCGCCGAGGTGTCCGCGGCTCTGGCGGCCGGCGGCGTCCTGCTGATCCCGGTCTTCGCGGTGGAGCGCACGCAGGAGCTGCTCTACGACCTCGACTGCCTGTTCGACGGAGGCCAGCTGCCGGCGGTGGACGTCTTCCTCGATTCGCCGCTCGCCGACGCGGTGACCGGCGTCTTCCGCCGCCATCTCGACGATCTGGAAACCGACGGCGACCCCTTCACCCGCGCCAATTTCCACCATGTCCGCAGCGTGCCGGAAAGCCAGCGCCTCAACACCCTCTCCGGCGGCGCCATCATCATGGCGGCCAGCGGCATGTGCGATGCCGGCCGCATCCGCCACCACCTGAAGAACCGCCTGTGGCGTCCGCAGGACACCGTCCTTCTGGTCGGCTATCAGGCCCCCGGCACGCTTGGCCGACTGCTGCAGGAGGGCACCCCCCGCGTCCGCATCCATGGCGAGGAAATCGCGGTGAAGGCGAAGGTCCGCTCGATCGACGTCTATTCCGGCCATGCCGACCGCACCACCCTGCTGGATTGGGTGGAGGCCCGCCACAGCGTCGGCCACGGCCTGTTCCTGGTCCATGGCGAGGAACCCGCCCGCGCCTCCATCCGCCAAGCCCTGATCGACAAGGGCTGGTCGGCGGAGCGCATCGCCCAGCCGGCGCTGGACGACCGTGTCGACCTCGCCGCCCCGCGCCCGCTGGCGCCGACCGACCGCCACCCCCGCCTCGCCCCCGCCGACCTCGCTGCCGGCCTCGACTGGCACAACCACTATGCCGAGGCTCTGCTGGCGCTCCGCCGCACGCTGGACGCCGCCCCCGACGACGCAACGCGCGAACGCATCCTGGCCGGCGTTATGGGGGCGCTGGACAAGGATGACAAAGCCGGCAAGGGAGCGCAGCCATGACCGTCAAGCGCATCCTCATCGCCGTGGTCGTGCTGGCGCTGCTCGGCGCCGGTGCCGCCTATGGCTGGCGGGCGATGCAGGGCAACCGCCTCCCCGCCGGCTTCGCCTCCGGCAACGGCCGGATCGAGGCGAACGAGATCGACATCGCCACCAAATACGCCGCCCGCGTCCTGACCATCCCGGTGCAGGAGGGCGATCTGGTGGAGGCCGGCGCCGTCATCGCCACGCTCGACACCCGCGACCTGGAAGCGCAGCTCCGCTCCGCCGAGGCCCAGCTGCGTCAGGCCCGCCGCGCCCGCGACGAAGCCGCCGCCCTGGTCGCCCAGCGCTCCAGCGAGGCCGATTTCGCCGCCAAGGAGATGGAGCGGGCGCTGGTCCTGTTCGGCAAGGGCCATGTCTCCGAACAGCGCGTCGATCAGGCCCGCAACAGCCGCCGCACCGCCGACGCCGCGCTCGACGCCGCCAAGAGCCACCTCGCCAGCGCCGACGAGGCGATCCCCGCCGCGGCCGGCGATGCCGACCGCCTGACCACCCTGGTCGCCGACGGCGTGCTGAAGGCACCGCGCAAGTCCCGCGTCCTCTACCGGCTTGCCGAACCCGGCGAGGTGCTGGCCGCCGGCGGCAAGGCGGCGACGCTGCTGGACCTGTCGAATGTCTACATGACCTTCTTCCTGCCGACCGACACGGCGGGAAACCTCGCGCTCGGCGCCGACGCCCGCATCCTGCTGGACGCGGTTCCCGACACCGCGATTCCCGCCGCCGTCACCTTTGTCGCCCCGCGCGCCCAGTTCACGCCCAAGCAGGTGGAGACCAAGTCCGAACGCGACCGCATGATGTTCCGCGTCAAGGCCCGCGTCCCCGAAGCGCTGGTGACCCGCTACATCGAGCGGGTGAAGACCGGCCTGACCGGCATGGCCTATGTGAAACTTGACGACACCGCGGTCTGGCCGGATTGGCTGGAATCGAAGCTGACGCGGGAGGTGTCTCTCTCCTCCGCTCAAGGTCCCCGATCATGACCCCCGCTCCCGCCGTCTCGCTGTCCGGCGTGCGGCACTGCTATGGCGGGACGGTGGCGCTGGAGGACGCCTCGCTCGACATCCCCGCCGGGGCCAGCGTCGCGGTGATCGGCCCGGACGGCGTCGGCAAATCGACCCTGCTCGGCCTGATCTCCACCGCCAAGAAAATCCAGCGGGGCAGCGTCCGCGTCCTCGGCACCGACGTCGCCGACCGCCACGGCCGCGCCGCGCTCCAGCCGCGCATCGCCTACATGCCGCAGGGTCTCGGCCGCAACCTCTACGCAGACCTCAGCGTCGCCGAGAATCTCCAGTTCTTCGGCCGCCTGTTCGGCCTCGACGCCGCAGAGCGCCGGCGCCGCATCGCCGACCTGCTGGACTCCACCGGCCTCGCCCCCTTCCCCGACCGTCCGGCCGGCAAGCTGTCGGGCGGCATGAAACAGAAGCTCGGCCTCTGCTGCGCCCTGCTGCACGACCCCGACCTGTTGATCCTCGACGAGCCGACGACCGGCGTCGATCCGCTTTCCCGCCGGCAGTTCTGGGACCTGATCGCCCGCATCCGCGCCGGCCGCCCCGGCATGACCGTGCTGGTCGCCACCTCCTACATGGACGAGGCGGAGCGGTTCGATCAGGTCGTGATGATGAACGCCGGCCTCCTGCTCGCCCACGACACCCCCGCCGCACTGAAGGCGCAAACAGGCACCGCCGATCTGGAGGAGGCTTTCGTCGCCCTGCTGCCGGACGAGGCGAAACGCGGCCACCAACGCCTGATCGTCCCGCCCCGCCCGCCCGAGCCCGTCGGCGCCGAACCGGCCATCGAGGCGATCGGCCTGACCCGCCGCTTCGGCGATTTCACCGCGGTGTCTGACATCAGCTTCCGCATCGGCCGCGGCGAGATCTTCGGCTTTCTCGGCTCCAACGGCTGCGGCAAGACCACCACGATGAAGATGCTGACCGGCCTCTTGCCCACCAGCGCCGGCGAGGCGCGGCTGTTCGGCAAACCGGTGGACGCCACCGATCTGGAGAGCCGCCGCCGCGTCGGCTACATGGCGCAGGCCTTCTCGCTCTACGGCGAGCTGACGGTGCGCCAGAACCTCGACCTGCACGCCCGCCTGTTCGACCTCACGGACGCCGAAACCCGCCTCGCGGCGCTGGTGGAGCGTTTCGGCCTGTCGCCCTACATCGACGCGGTGGCCGACCGCCTGCCCTTGGGCGTACGGCAACGGCTGTCGCTGGCCGTCGCCATCCTGCACGGTCCGGAGCTGCTGATCCTCGACGAGCCAACCTCCGGCGTCGACCCGGTGGCGCGCGACCAGTTCTGGCGCGACCTGATCGCGCTGTCGCGCGACCAGGGGGTGACGATCTTCGTTTCCACCCACTTCATGAACGAGGCGGCGCGCTGCGACCGGGTGGCCTTCATGAACGCCGGCCGCGTCATCGCCGCCGGCCCCCCCGACGAGCTGCGCCACCAACAACAGGCCGCCAGCCTGGACGACGCCTTTATCGGGTTTATGGAACAGGCGGAGGGGGAGCAAACCGTGGAGAATCACCCTCTCCCGCCCCGGGAGAGGGAGGGGACCCACGAAGTGGGGAGGGTGAGGGGGAATCCAAGCATCCCGAACCGCATGGCCCCGAACCAAATGGCTCCATGCCCCACCCCTCACCCTTCCCATGCTGCGCATGGGCCCCTTCCCTCTCCCGGGGCGGGAGAGGGAGTATCCCCCCTCTCCCGCCGCCGCCTGCTGGCCTACGCATGGCGCGAAACCCTCGAACTCCGTCGCGACCCCGTCCGCCTGACGGTCGCCCTGCTCGGCACGGTGCTGCTCATGCTGGTCTTCGGCTTCGGCATCACCATGGATGTCGAGAACCTGACCTTCGCCGTCCTCGACCAAGACCGTTCCCCCGAGAGCCGCGCCTATATCGAACAGTTCGACGGCTCCCGCAGCTTCCGCGCCACCCCGCCCGCCATCGACGCCCGCGACCTTGCGCTCCGCCTGCAACGGGGCGAGGCGTCGCTGACCATCGAGATTCCCGAAGGCTTCGGCCGCGACCTCCGCCGTGGCCGCATCCCGGAGGTGGCGGTGCGCATCGACGGCGCCATGCCCTTCCGGGCGGAGACCATCCAGGGCTATGTCGCCGGCCTGCACCAGCGCTTCATCGAGGATGCCGCCATCGCGTCCGGCGTCACCCTGCCCGCCCCCGCCGCCAGTCTGGAGATGCGTTACCGGTACAACCAGGCCTTCCGCAGCCTCGACGCCATGGTGCCCAGCACCATCGGCCTGCTGCTGGTCTTCATCCCCGCCATCCTCGCCGCCCTCGGTGTGGTGCGCGAAAAGGAACTCGGCTCCATCACCAACCTCTACGTCACCCCGGTGACGCGGCTGGAATTCCTGCTCGGCAAGCAGTTGCCCTACATCGGGCTGGCCGCCTTCAACCTGCTGCTGATGGTCGTCATGGCCGTCACCCTGTTCGGCGTGCCGGTGAAGGGCAGCCTGTTCGGGCTGCTGCTGGGCGGGCTGGTCTATGTGGTGGCGACCACGGCGCTGGGGCTGCTGATTTCCGTCTTCACCGCGACCCAGACGGCGGCGGTGTTCGGCACCGCCATCGTCACCATGCTGCCGGCCACCCAATTCTCCGGCATGCTGCAGCCGGTGGCGACGCTGGAAGGCGGGGCGTGGCTGTTCGGCACGCTGTTCCCGACCACCCATTTCCTGAAAATCTCCGTCGGCGCCTTCACCAAGGGCCTCGCCTTCCCGGAGCTTCTCCCCTTCATCCTGGCGACCGCCGCCTTCGTGCCTGTCTTCCTGGCGCTGGGCGTCGCCTTCCTGCCGAAACAGGAGCGCTGAGCCATGATGCGCTTCCTCCGCAACAGCCTGACGCTCGCCCGCAAGGAATGGATCAGCCTCCTGCGCGACGTCTTCATGCTGGGCTTCGTCATCTATTCCTTCACCTTCTCCGTCTACAGCGAGGCGACCGGCATCTCGCATGACCTGCGCAACGCCGCCATCGCCATCGTCGACGAGGACCGCTCCACCCTGTCGCAGCGGCTGGTCTCCAGCTTTCATCAACCGGAGTTCCAGACACCGGTGATGATCGGCCATGCCGAGGTCGATCCGGCGATGGATTCGGCCCGCTACACCTTCGTGCTCGACATCCCGCCGGACTTCCAGGCCGACGTTCTGGCCGGCCGCAGCCCGACGATCCAGCTGCTGATCGATGCCACCGCCATGATGCAGGCCGGCATCGGTTCCGGCACCATCCAGGGCATCGTCGAGGACGAGGTCGGCCGCTTCGTCCGCCGCGAGGCCGACGGGACCGCCGCCCCGGTCAGCCTGCAGGTCCGCGTCGCCTACAACGAGGCGCTCGACACCAAATGGTTCACCGGCACCATGGCGGTGGTCAGCAACGTCACCATGCTGGCGGTGCTGCTGGCCGGCGCCGCTTTGATCCGCGAGCGCGAGCACGGCACGCTGGAGCATCTGCTGGTGATGCCGGTCCGGCCCGCGGAGATCATGGCCGCCAAGGTGCTGGCCAACGGTGCGGTGATCCTGGGCCTGACGCTGGTGGCGCTCTATGTGGTGCTGCGCGGCCTGCTGTCGGTGCCGCTGGCCGGCTCGGTCCCGCTGTTTCTGGCCGGGACGGCGCTCTACCTGTTCTTCGCGACGGCGCTCGGCATCTTTCTCGGCACGGTGGCGCGCTCGATGCCGCAGCTGGGCTTGCTGTTCATCCTGATCGTGCTGCCGATGGACATGCTGTCCGGCGGCTTCACCCCGCTGGAAAGCGAACCGGAATGGCTGCAAACGGCGATGCAGCTGTCACCGTCCACCCATTTCGTCGCCTTCGCCCAGGCGATCCTGTTCCGCGGCGCCGGCTTCGACGTGGTGTGGCCCAGGTTCGCGGCAACGGCAGGGATCGGCGCTCTGTTCTTCGCGTGGAGCTTGGCGCGGTTCAGAAAGCATCTGGCGAGTTTCAGATAAAATGGGGGCGCCGTCGGCTGGCGCCCCCAGCAAAACGCTCAGTGCGACCCACCGCCTTCGAACGACGGCGCCGACAGCCCCGAGGCCACCAGCTGCTCGATCAGCGCGCCCTTCAGCCGCTCCAGCCCTTCCTGGCTGTAGGACTCGGCGCGGGCCACCAGAACGTCCTGGGTATTGGACGCGCGCAGCAGCCACCAGCCGTCGTCGGTCGTCACGCGGACGCCGTCGATGTCGTTGACCTTGGCGCCCGACGCCTTGACCCGGCCCTTGACCTCCTCGACCACGGCGAACTTGCGTTCCTCGTCGATCTGGAAGCGGGTCTCCGGCGTGTTGACCATGTCCGGCAGGCCGTCACGCAGGTCCGCCAGCGTGGTGTTCAGCTTGCTGACCAGCCCGGCCAGCCGCACGCCGCAATACAGCGCGTCGTCGAAGCCGTACCACTTGTCGGCGAAGAAAATGTGGCCCGACATCTCGCCGGCCAGCGGCGAACCGGTCTCGGCCATCTTGGCCTTCAGGAGCGAGTGGCCGGTCTTCCACATCAGCGGGTTGCCGCCATGCTTGGCGATCTCGTCGAACAGGGCCTGGCTGGCCTTGACGTCGGCGATGATGGTGGCGCCCGGATGGCTCTTCAGCACGTCGGCGGCATAGAGCGCGACCAGCTGGTCGCCCCACACCACGCGCCCCTTGTGGTCGATGGCGCCGATGCGGTCGCCGTCGCCGTCGAAGCCGATGCCGATGTCGCAGCCATGCTCCGCCACCGCCTTCTTCAGGTCGACCAGATTGGCCTCGACCGTCGGGTCCGGGTGGTGGTTGGGGAAGTTGCCGTCGATCTTGTCGAACAGCAGGACATGCTTGCCCGGCAGCTTGGCGGTCAGGCGGCGCAGGATCTCGCCCGACGCGCCGTTGCCGGCGTCCCAGGCGATCTTCAGGTCGCGGGTGCCGTCATAGTCCTTCAGCAGGCGGGTGACATACTCGTCCTGGACGTCGATCTTCTCCGACGAGCCCTGGCCCTGCTCCCAATCGGCCTTGGCCGCCATGGTGCCGAGGTCGAGGATCTGCTGGCCATAGACCGGACCCTTGCCCAGCATCATCTTGATGCCGTTGTAGTCCGGTGGGTTGTGCGAGCCGGTGATCATGATGCCGGCTGCCGCCTCGCGGTCGCGGGTGGCGAAATACAGCATCGGCGTGGGGCCGAGCCCGATGCGCAGGACGTGCAGGCCGGTGGAAACCAGCCCCTCGACCAGCGCCTCCTCCAGGTCCGGCGAGGACAGACGGCCGTCATAGCCGACGCAGACCGTCTTGCCGCCCTTGCGCACCACCACGGTGCCGAAGGAACGGCCGACCGCGCGGGCGTCGGCGGGGGTCAGCGTCTTGCCGACGATGCCGCGGATGTCGTACTCGCGCAGCACCGTGGGGTGGAAGGTATGGGCTTCGCTCATCGTCTCGTTAGTCCTCTGTTGGACGCCGTCTCAGGACCGTCAGCCGCGGTCCATTCCACCCGCCGGCGAAGGCCGGCCGATGGAGCTGTAGGTGAAGCCGGCCTTCGCCATGTCCTCGGGGTTGTAGATGTTGCGCAGGTCGATCATCACCGGCCGCTTCAGCATCGACTTGACCCGACGCAGGTCGAGCGCGCGGAATTCGTTCCACTCCGTGAGAATAGCGACGCAATCGGCCCCTTCCAAGGTGCCGTAGGCGTCCTTCGCCCATTCCACGCCGGGCAGCAGCTTTTCGGCCTCGTGCATCGCCGCCGGATCGAAGGCGCGGACATGGGCGCCCGCCGCCTGCAACGCCGGGATGATGTCCAGCGACGGGCTGTCGCGCATATCGTCGGTGTTCGGCTTGAAGGCGACGCCCAGCACGGCGACGGTCTTGCCGTCCACCGACCCGCCGCAGGCGGCGATGATGCGCTCCGCCATCTGCTTCTTGCGCTTGTCGTTGATGTCGACGACCGTCTCGATGATGCGCAACGGGCTGCCGACCTGCTGGGCGGTGCGGACCAGCGCCAGCGTGTCCTTGGGGAAGCAGGACCCGCCGTAACCCGGACCCGGGTGCAGGAACTTCTTGCCGATGCGGCCGTCCAGCCCGATGCCGCGCGCCACGTCATGGACGTTGGCGCCGACCTTCTCGCAGAGATCGGCGATCTCGTTGATGAAGGTGATCTTGGCGGCCAAGAAGGTGTTGGCAGCGTATTTGGTCAGCTCCGCCGTCTCCAGCGAGGTCACCACGATCGGCGTCTCGATCAGGTAGAGCGGCCGGTAGAGCCGGCGCATCACGTCTCCCGCGCGGTCCGACGTGGCGCCGATGACGACGCGGTCGGGCCGCATGAAGTCGCCGATGGCGGAGCCTTCGCGCAGGAATTCCGGGTTGGAGGCGACGTCGAACTCGGCCTCCGGCCGCACGCGGCGGATGATCGCCTCGACCTCGCGCCCCGTGCCGACCGGCACCGTCGACTTGGTCACCACCACCGTGTAGTGGTCGAGATGCTGGGCGATCTCCTCGGCGGCGCCGAAGACATAGGAGAGGTCGGCGTGGCCGTCGCCGCGGCGCGACGGGGTGCCGACCGCGATGAACACGGCGTCGACGCCCTGCATAGCCTCCTTCAGATCCATGGTGAAGGACAGGCGGCCGGCAGCGACGTTGCGGGCGACCAGATCGTCCAGACCGGGCTCGTAGATCGGAATCTCGCCGTTCTTCAGCCGCTCGATCTTGCCGGCGTCCTTGTCGACGCAAGTGACGTGCACGCCGAATTCGGAAAAGCAGGCGCCGGAGACCAGGCCGACATAGCCCGTGCCGATCATCGCTATGCGCATCGCGTCCCCCTCATGTCCTTGAAAATAAGGAAACCTGTATGTCTCTGGGATGCCCTTACGAGGCGTTCCTCATGGCCGGCCATTCGATGCGGCCGGCTCTTGCTCATTGCTCGGTATTCGGGGACGCAGCCCAAACGCACGCGCCCGCCACCGTCCGGATCAGGGGACGGGGGCGGGCACGGCATCAGGACTGCAGCCCGTCGCTCAGCAATATTTGCGCAGCATCTCGCGCACCTTGTCGGCCATGTCCGGCCGGTTCAGCGCGTGGGCCAGCGTCGCCTCGATGAAGCCGACCTTGTCGCCGCAGTCATAGCGGGTGCCTTCGAAGCGCAGGCCGTGGAACGGCTGAGTGCCGATCAGGTTGGCCATGGCGTCGGTCAGCTGGATTTCGTTGCCGGCGCCGCGCTGCTGCTTTTCCAGATGGTCGAAGATTTCCGGCTGCAGGATGTAGCGGCCGATGATCGACAGGGTCGACGGCGCCTCTTCCGGCTTCGGCTTCTCGACGAGACCGCGGACGGTGGCCAGACGGCCGTCATCCTTCTCGACGTCCAGGATGCCGTAGCTGCTGGTCTTTTCGCGCGGCACGTCGACGACGGCGACGATGTTGCCGCCGACCTCCTCGTACGCCTCGACCATCTGCTTCAGGCAGGGGGTCTTGCCCTGGACGAAGTCGTCGGGCAGCACGATGGCGAACGGGTCGTTGCCGATCAGGGCGCGGGCGCACCACACGGCGTGGCCGAGGCCGAGCGGAACCTGCTGGCGAGTGTAGAAGCAGCGGCCGGGAGCGATCTCGCTGTGGCGGACCTCTTCCAGCGCATCCATCTTGCCGCGCTCTTCAAGCGTGCGGTTCAGTTCGGTGTCGGCGTCGAAATGGTCTTCGATGGCGCGCTTGGAACGGCCGGTGACGAAAACGAAATCCTCGATGCCGGCGGCGCGCGCCTCTTCGACGGCATGCTGCAGCAGGGGGCGGTCGACCAGGGGCAGCATCTCTTTCGGGATGGCCTTGGTGGCCGGCAGGAAGCGCGTGCCGAGACCGGCGACCGGGAACACCACCTTGCGCACGGGTTTCCGCATTGGACGTCTCTTGTGGTTGAGGCGAAGTCAAAATCCATTCGCCACGGAAGACCCGACCGCAAGCGGAGCCGGCGGAGGCACGACCGTGGTTCCCGGCTTTCTGCCACGCCTTCCGCGACTGCGCAACAAACCTTCCGAGACCGGGCAAAAGGCTAGTCCCGGCGGCCGAAATCAAAAGAAAACCGGCCGAATGTCCTCGTACAAGCCGATCTTTATCCGCAAGGTCCGAAGTCGGCCCGGACCTTTCTCATAGGCAGTAACGCTTGGAAAAGCGCGGCAAACCACGGGCGCGACACCGTGCCGCTGGCTGCCCGCCGTCATGCTTTGGTTATCGAACTTTCCGTATGACGCCTGATTGCGGATCTTGCGCGAATACTTGCGCGAACGATCCGCCGGCGGTCATGGTGCCGGCCATGACCTCCGACTCGCTTACCTCCATCTTGCCGCCCCCGCCCTCGCTCACCGCGCCCTCGTTGACCGCGGACCAGTTGCGCGCCCGCGTCCTGCATCGGGACACGGAGTGCTTCGTCATTGACAAGCCGGCCGGTCTGGCCGTCCACAAGGCCGGCCGCATCACCGACCATCTGGAGCTGTACCTGCCCCATCTCGCCGAAGCGGACGGTACCGGCCCGGAAGCAGAACCGCCGAAGCTCGCCCACCGGCTGGACCGCGACACCGCCGGCTGCCTGATCCTGGGCCGTACCCCCTGGGCGCTGAAGCGCTTCGGCCAGATGTTCGCCGCCGGCCATGTCGAGAAGACCTATTGGGCGGTGGCCGAGGGCATCCCGGAGGCGGACACCGGCGTCATCAACCTGTCCCTGCTCAAGAAGATCGAACCAGGAGCCTCCCGCTCCTCCTGGACCATCCTGCCCGACCCAGCCGGCCAGCCGGCGGTCACCGAATACCGGGTCCTCGGCACCAGCGCCGACGGCCGCTCCTGGCTGGAGCTTCGCCCGCGCACCGGCCGCACCCACCAGATCCGCGTCCATTGCGCCGCCATCGGCTGCCCGTTGGCGGGGGAACCCTTCTATGGTCCGGAGCGCCGGCCGCCCGGCAACCTTCACCTGCTGGCCCGCTCCGTCGCCTTCCGCATGGCCTTCGAACACGCCCCGGTCAGCGCCGTCGCCCCGGCGCCGGTGCATATGCGGGACGCGCTGTCGGCCTGCGGCTGGCGAGGGGAGTGAGGATTGGGAGTGAAGGCGCTTCCGCGCAAAAGGGGGGCTGCCGGCCTCTTCGGCGCATCCCATTGTTAAGGGGAGCAAGGCCCCACAACCGACGGAGCGCACAGGATGGGACAGGCGGTCACCGACAACCGCGCCAAGAACCGGTTCGAACTGGCGGTCGGCAACCAGACGGTTTTCGCCGACTACCGCCGCAACGGCCAGACCCTGGTGATTTCCTACGTCGAGGCCCCGCCCTCGCTGCGCGGCACCGGCGCCGCCGGCCGCCTGATGGAAGGCGTGGTCGAGACCGCCCGCGCCGAGGGGCTGAAAATCGTCCCGCTGTGCAGCTACGCCGCGCTGTGGATCAGGCGCAACCAGCACTCCGACCTGCTGGCGTGAGGGGAGGCACATAAGCCGATGGCTCTGCCAGCGACACACGTCGTACGCTCACCCCCCACGATAGGCGGCAAGGCAATCGCGATCGGCAGCGGCGTCCGGAAAGGGCAGGCTCATGACACTGGTGAGACAACTCCTGCCGGAAGATGCGGAGGAGTTTCGCTCGCTCCGACTTGAAGCCCTTCAGCGGCATCCCGAGGCGTTTGGATCGAGCCATGCCGAGGAATGCGCCCGTCCTCTCTCCAGCTTTGCGGATTGGATCACGGGCGGATACATCGTTGGCGGGTTCATCGACGGACAGCTTGATGCCACAGCCGGGCTGTTGACCTCCGCCAAGGCCAAGTCACGCCACAAGGGCATGATTTGGGGCCTCTATGTCCGCGAGAACAGGCGGGGCAGCGGCCTGGCCGATGCGGTCATGAGAACCATCCTTGCCCATGCCGAGGAACA
>NZ_CAMLJP010000036.1 GCF_946480385.1 uncultured Azospirillum sp. | reverse complement strand
CTATCTGGAAGGCTGCACCGCGCCCCAGCGCGACGAGAACCAGCTGCACGCCGCCGTGGTCGAGCTGGTGGCGCTGGACGATGCGACCATCAAGTACTCGACGGTCCAGAACTGGTATCCCGGCAACGCCGAAGGCGTCGGCGGCATCTACAACTTCGTCACCAAGCGTGGCGCGTGCCGCGGCAAGAACTCCAAGATCTCCTGGACGCAGGTCGAGACCGGCTCGGCGATCACCTGGAAGTATCCGAGCTGCATCCTGCAAGGCGACAATTCGGTGGGCGAGTTCTATTCGGTCGCCATCACCAACAACTTCCAGCAGGCCGACACCGGCACCAAGATGATCCACATCGGCAAGAACACCCGCTCGACGATCGTGTCGAAGGGCATCTCGGCCGGCAAGGCGCAGCAGACCTACCGCGGGCTGGTGAAGATCCTGCCCAGGGCGGAGGGCGCGCGCAACCACACCCAGTGCGACAGCCTGCTGATCGGCGACAAGTGCGGCGCCCACACGGTCCCCTACATCGAGAGCCGCAACCGCTCCGCCCGCATCGAGCACGAGGCGACGACGGCCAAGATCAGCGAGGACCAGCTCTTCTACTGCCGCCAGCGCGGCATCTCGGAAGAGGACGCGGTGTCCCTGATCGTCAACGGCTTCTGCAAGGAGGTCCTGAAGGAACTCCCGATGGAATTCGCCGTCGAGGCGCAGAAGCTGGTGGGCATCAGCCTGGAAGGCAGCGTGGGCTAAGACCCAACCGACGGAATGTGAAGACCGGACGGCGTGCCGGCGGCCTGAAGAAGACAACGAGGCGAAGACGATGATCGAAATCAAGAACCTGCACGCCACCGTGGACGGCAAGGAAATCCTCAAGGGCGTCGACCTGACCATCCGCCCGGGCGAGGTCCATGCCATCATGGGGCCGAACGGCGCCGGCAAGAGCACGATGTCCTACGTCCTCGCCGGCCGCGATGGCTACGAGGTCACGGAAGGCTCGGTCACCTATTACGGCAAGGACCTGCTGGCGATGGAGCCGGAAGAGCGGGCCGCCGAGGGCGTCTTCCTGGCCTTCCAGTATCCGGTGGAAATCCCCGGCGTCGGCAACACCACCTTCCTCAAGACTGCGATCAACGCCATCCGCAGGCATCGCGGCGAAAAGGAACTGGACGCCATGCAGTTTCTCAAGCTGATCCGCGAGAAGACCAAGGCGCTCGGCATGAGCGACGAGATGCTGAAGCGCGCGGTCAATGTCGGCTTCTCCGGCGGCGAGAAGAAGCGCAACGAGACGCTGCAGATGGCCGTGCTGGAGCCGAAATTCGCCATCCTCGACGAAACGGACAGCGGGCTGGACATCGACGCGCTGAAGATCGTGGCGGAGGGCGTCAATGCCCTGCGTTCGCCGGAGCGGTCGATGCTGGTCATCACCCACTACCAGCGCCTGCTCGACTACATCGTTCCCGACCATGTCCACGTCCTGGCCGCCGGCCGCATCGTGAAGTCGGGCGGCAAGGAACTGGCGCTGGAGCTGGAAAAGAACGGCTACCGCGACTTTGGCGCGAGCGAGGCGGCGTGATGACGGCGCAACATCCCTCCCCCCTTCACCCGATGACCTACTCGACGCGGGGCGCCGATCCGGCGACCGCCCCGGCCTTCCTGGCGCCGCTCGACCAGATGGGTTCGGGCCTGCCCGGCAGCGGGTTGTCCTGGCTGAACGAGTTGCGCACCGCCGGGCGTGAGCGCTTCGCCGCCGTCGGTCTGCCGACGATCAAGAACGAGAGCTGGCGATACACCAACCTGCGCGACCTCGCCAAGCTGACCTTCCAGCCGGCCGCTCCCGCCGCCGCCGCGATCGACCTGCTGCCGACCGTCCGGACCGAGGGGCAGGACGGCCCGCGCATGGTCTTCGTCGACGGCCGCTTCCGCGCCGACCTGTCCTCGGTCGACGGGCTGCCGCCGCGCGTAGAACTGCTGAGCCTCGACGCCGCGCTGACCACCCATTCCGGCCTGCTGGCTGACCATCTCGGCCGCCTCGCCGCAGCGGACGACCGTCCGCTGGTGGCGCTGAACAGCGCCTATCTCGCCGACGGCGCCGTCCTGCACGTGCCGGCCAACGTCGAGGTGGAGCGTCCCATCGAGCTGGTCTTCGTCTCCGTCGGCTCGGACACTCAGGCGACCACCTGCCATCCGCGCATGCTGCTGATCGCGGAGGCCGGGTCGAAGGCGGTGGTGGTCGAACACCATGTCGGCCGCGGCGCCGGCACCACGCTGTCGAACCACGTCACCGAGGTGTTCGTCGGCGAAGGCGCCACCCTGCATCATTACAAGTCGCAGCGTGAGGGCGCCGGCGCCATCCACCTGTCGCACATCGCGGCAACGGTGGCGACCGGCGGCTGCTATGACAACTTCATCCTGACGACGGGCGCCAAGCTGTCGCGCAACGAGGTGGTCAGCCGCCTCGATGGGACCGAGGCGCGGACCCATGTCAGCGGCGGCTATCTGGTCCGCGGCACCCAGCATGCCGACACCACGACGGTGATCGTCCACGCCCAGCCGAACGGCACCAGCCGCGAGGTCTACAAGGGCGTCATCGACGACACCGCCCGCGCGGTGTTCCAGGGCAAGATCACCGTCTGCCCCGACGCGCAGAAGACCGACGGCTATCAGCTGAACCGCGCCCTGCTGCTGTCCGACGGGGCCGAGATCGACAGCAAGCCGGAACTGGAAATCCATGCCGACGACGTGAAGTGCAGCCACGGCTGCACCGCGGGCGAGTTGGACGACGACGCGCTGTTCTACCTGCGCGCCCGCGGCATCGACCGCGACACCGCCCAGGGTCTGCTGATCGGCGCATTCCTGTCGGAATCGCTGGAGGAAATCGCCGAGGAGTCGATCCGCGACGCCTTCCAGGGGATCATCGCCGGCTGGCTGGAGGAGCAGAAGTAACCATGTCCGATGCCATCCTGAACCAAGCCTACGACGTGCAGCGGGTGCGGGAGGATTTCCCGATCCTCGCCCGCAGCGTCCACGCCAGGAAGGGAAAGCCCGGCAAGCCGCTGGTCTATCTGGACAGCGGGGCGTCCGCCCAGAAGCCGCGTCAGGTCATCCAGGCCATGACCCGCTTCCTGGAGGAGGACTACTCCAACATCCACCGCGGCGTCCATTTCCTGTCGCAGACCGCGACCGACCAATTCGAGGCGGTGCGCACCAAGGTGGCGCGCTTCCTGAATGCGCCGAACGACCGCTGCATCGTCTTCACCCGCAGCTCGACCGAGGCGATCAACCTCGTGGCCGCCAGCTATGGCCGGACCTTCCTGAACGAAGGCGACGAAGTCATCCTGTCGATCATGGAGCATCACGCGAACATCGTTCCGTGGCAGTTGCTCCAGGCCGAGAAGAAGATCGTCATCAAGGTCGTGCCCTGCGACGAGGACGGCGTCCTCGACATGGACGCCTACAAGGATCTGCTGTCCGACCGCACGAAGCTGGTGGCGATCACCCACTGCTCCAACGTGCTGGGCACCGTCACCCCGGCCAAGACCATCGCCAAGCTGGCGCATGAGCGCGGCGTGCCCGTCCTGTTCGACGGCAGCCAGGCGGTGGTGCATGGCACGGTCGACGTGCAGGACATCGACGCCGACTTCTACGTCTTCACCGCGCACAAGCTCTATGGCCCGACCGGTCTCGGCGTGCTCTACGGCAAGTACGACCTGTTGAAGAAGATGCCCCCCTACCAGGGCGGCGGCGACATGATCGAGAGCGTCAGCTTCGAAGGCACCACCTTCAAGGCCCCGCCCTCGCGCTTCGAGGCCGGCACCCCGCCGATCACCGAGGTCATCGGGCTGGGCGCCGCCATCGACTATGTCGAGGCTCTCGGCCGCGACGCCATCGCCGCGCACGAGCACGACCTGCTGCAATACGCGACGCAGCAGCTGTCGCAGATCGACGGCCTGCGCATCGTCGGCACCGCGCCCGGCAAGGGGCCTATCATCTCCTTCGCGCTGGAGGGCGTGCACCCGCACGACGTCGGCACCATCGTCGACCAGTATGGCGTCGCCGTGCGCGTCGGCCGCCATTGCGCCGAGCCGCTGGCCGAGCGGTTCGACGTCGGACCGACCGTCCGCGCCTCTTTCGGCCTCTACAACACCCGGGAGGAAGCCGACGCCCTCGTCCAGTCCCTCCAGGCGGTCAAGGAGTTCTTCGGAGCATGATGGACGATCTGCGCGAGCTGTATCAGGAAGTGATCCTGGACCACGGCAAGAATCCCCGCAACTTCCGCCATCCCGACGACGCCAATCGCGAGGCGAAGGGCGAGAACCCGATGTGCGGCGACCGCTTCATGGTCTATCTGACCCTGAAGGACGGGGTTGTGGACGACGTGGCCTTCCAGGGCCGCGGCTGCGCCATCTCCACCGCCAGCGCCTCGATGATGACGGAGCTGGTGCGCGGCAAGAGTGCGGCCGAGGCGGAAAAGCTGTTCCACGCCTTCCACGAGCTGTGCACCCAGGACGAGCCCGACATCCCCGAGGGTGTCGATGACGAGACCATGGAAAAGCTGATGGTGATGTCCGGCGTGCGCCAGTTCCCGGTGCGGGTGAAGTGCGCGACGCTGGCTTGGCACGCGATGAACGCGGCGCTCCACGGCGAGGCTGCGGCCTCCAGCGACCAGTATTGAGGGAAGGGGGATCGAAATGCCCGATGAAACCCTGACGCAGCGCCCGATCGCCCCGAACCCGGCCGAAGCCGAGGCGCAGTTGAAGGCCCAGACCGCAAGCGAAATCCCGGCGACCGAGGCTTCCGAGTCCAAGGACTTCGCGCCGATGCCCAAGCCGCCCGAGGGCTTCGACCCGCGGGAGGAGATCATGGATCGCGTCGTGGCGGCCATCAAGACCTGCTACGACCCTGAAATCCCGGTCGATATCTGGGAACTCGGCCTGATCTACCGTGTGGACATGGATGGCCTGCGCAATGTCGAGATTGATATGACGCTGACCAGCCCCATGTGTCCGGTGGCCGGCGAACTGCCCGAGCAGGTGCGCCAAGCCGTGCTGGGAGTCGAGGACGTCAACGAGGTCAAGATCGAACTGGTGTGGGAGCCGCCTTGGCACCAGGGCATGATGTCCGAAGAAGCCCGCCTGCAACTGGATATGTTCTGAGCCGTATTAGGAGACCGTCACCATGGCCCGTTCCCTGCCCAAGGCGCTCACGATCACCGACGCCGCCGCGGAGCGCGTCAAGGCGCTGATGTCCAAGGCCACCGACGACATGGTCGGCCTGCGCATCGGCGTGAAGGCGCGCGGCTGCTCCGGCCTCAGCTACGACGTTCAGTATGCCAAGGAGAAGATGAAGTTCGACGAGGTGGTGGAGGACAAGGGCGTCACCATCCTGATCGATCCGGCCGCCGTCATGTTCCTGATCGGCAGCGAGATGGACTATGTCGACGACAAGTTCCAGACCGGCTTCGTCTTCAAGAACCCGAACGAAAAGGGCCGCTGCGGCTGCGGCGAGAGCTTCCACGTTTGATTGGCCTTAAGGGGACAGGAGACAGTGCCCTCTCCCGCCCCGGGAGAGGGAGGGGACCCGCCAAAGGCGGGGAGGGTGAGGGGTGATCCAAGACTCCCGAACCGCATGGCTTCGTGCCCACCCCCTCACCCTTCCCATGCTCCGCATGGCCCCCTTCCCTCTCCCGGGACGGGAGAGGGAAGCCCCCTCACGACATCGGATTGGCTGGCTTCGGCGTCTCCGGCAGCGGGATGAACTCGCCGTCGTCGAGGTCCGGCAGTTTCATCCGGCCCGCCCGCCAGTCGGCCTTGGCCTGTTCGATGCGCTCCTTCGATGAAGACACGAAGTTCCAGTCGATGAAACGCTGACCCAGCGGCTCGCCGCCGATGGCCATGACGACCGACTGCGTGGCGGCGGTCAGCTGCGCCGGCTGGCCGGGAGCGAAGACGATCATCCGACCGGCTTCGACGCGCTGACCCTCGGCCTCCACACTTCCCGCCACCACATAGACCGCACGCTCCCACCCGTCTTCCGGCAAGGACACGCGGGCGCCGGGGGCGAGATCCCAGTGGATGTAGAACAGCGGCGAATGGGTCTTCACCCCCGCCTTGGAGCCGAAGGCCTCACCCGCCACCAGCCGGCCGCGAACTCCCCCCTCCTCGAAGACCGGCAGGTCGCCGGTGCCGTAATGGCTGAAGGCCGGATCGGTCTCCTCATCCGCTTCGGGCAGGGCGATCCAGGCCTGGATTCCGTGCATCCGCCCGCCTTCCATCCGGGCGCGCTCGAACCGTTCGGAATGGGTGATGCCGCGCCCGGCGGTCATCCAGTTCACCTCCCCCGGCCGGATCGCCTGTTCGGAGCCCACGCTGTCACGGTGCATGATCTCGCCCTCGAACAGGTAGGTGACCGTCGACAGCCCGATGTGCGGGTGGGGGCGCACGTCGACGTCACGGGGCAGGCCCACCTCGAAATCGACCGGCCCCATATGGTCGAAGAAAACGAAGGGGCCGACCATCCGCCGCTGAACGAAGGGCAGGATCCGCCCCACTTCGAATCCGCCGAGGATCTTTCGGCGCTGCTCGATCACCAACTCCAGCATGGGGGCTCCTCCCGTCGGTTCAATTGTTTTGGGGGTCAGGCGTTCGGATCGCGCGGCACGGTTTGGATCACCTCGAACCCCTCGAACTCCGGCGGCCCGACATACAGCGGCTTGCGCGCGCCGGCATTGCCATGGGCATCGCGGAAGGCCTCAGAGCGCGTCCAGTCCTGGAAAGCGGCTTCCGAGTCCCACACGGTGTGGGAGGAATAGAGCCGGTACTCCTCGCGGTCCGGGCCGCGCAGCATGTGGAATTCGACGAAGCCCGGCACCTTGTGCAGATGGACCTCGCGGTTCAGCCAGACCTCCTCGAACTCCTGCTCGGCCCCGTGACGGACCTTGAAACGGTTCATCGCGATGAACATGCGGCTTCCTTCCCGATTGGTCGACAGGCCCGACCCTGTCGAGGATAAGGGCGGAAGGCCCGACCGGCAATCAGCCTGACACCACTCCCCCATATGCCCGGTCGGAGCCGTAGCCGGGACAGTCCCCCCCCGCCGGACAATCGAAATTTTCCTTACTTTTCAGACACTTGTGGCGCATTTTCTCTGCCACCCCCGCAGACGTTCACGGGCTGGAGTAAAATACACTCCCCTCCCCCAACCTGAAGGCCGCCCGCATGCACCACATCCGCCAAGCCCCGACTTCCCCGGCCGATCCCGGCGGATGGAACATTGAACAGTCGCCGCAGGGATGTTTCACGGTGTTTCAAACCTTCGGAAAGGCGGGGGGCGGCGGAGCATGGACGGCCGATACCGTTAAGCTCTAATATACGCAAAAGGGTTATAAGCACCGCGAACCGGACGACCGATCAAGCGGCCAGGGGGGACGAAATGACGTCAGCAGGTCCAGCGAAGACGGGGTCGTTGCAGAATCGCACGAAACCGCCCGGCGCCATCGCGACGCTCGTCATCCTCTTCATTCCCTTCCTGCTGGTCCTTCAGGCCGCCCGTCTCCCCGGTTCGGTGGAGATTGCGCATTACCTGCCGCTGCACAGCTTCTTCGAAACCTTCGCCATCGCCGTCGCGGCGCTGATCTTCGCCATCGGCTGGCATTCCCACACCGCGGAGACTCCGCCGGCCCTGCTGGCCCTGTCCACCGGTTTCCTCGGTGTGGCGCTGCTCGATTTCGGCCATCTGCTGTCCTATGCGGGAATGCCCGATTTCGTGACGCCGTCGGGGCCGGAGAAGGCCATTGCCTTCTGGCTCGGCGCCCGGTTGATGGCGGCGGTTTCCCTGCTGATGGCGGCAACCCTGCCCTGGCGCCCGGGATCGGCGGCGCTGCGCTATCCGCTGATCGGCGGGGTGCTGCTGGTGAGCGCCGCGATGTTCGTCGCCATCCTGTGGTATCCGGACCTCCTGCCGCGCACCTATCTGCCCGGCGAAGGGCTGACGCCGCTGAAGGTGGCGGCCGAATATGTGCTGGTTCTTCTCTATGCCGGCGCCGCCCTGATTTTCCACCGCCGCCGGCGCGAGGCGCAGACGTTGGACGTCCATCGCCTTGTCATTGCCGCCGTCGCCATCGCCATCAGCGAGATGTGCTTCACGCTGTATCTCAGCGTCTATGACCTCGCCAATGTGGCCGGGCACATCTACAAGGTCATCGGCTACTGGTACCTGTACCGGGCTGTGTTCGTCACCGCCGTGCACCATCCCTATGACGCCCTGCACGGTTCCCAGCGCGACCTGTGGCGGGAGAAGGAGCAGGCGCGCGTCACGCTGCTGTCGATCGGCGACGGGCTGATCGCCACCGACACTGCCGGCCGCGTTTCCCTGATGAACCCGGTGGCGGAACGCCTGACCGGCTGGACGGTGGCGGAAGCGGTCGGCCGACCGGTTGCCGAGGTGTTCGACATCGAGAATGCCGAGACGGGGAAACGGGTGCCGGTGCCGGTCCAGCAGGTGCTGGAGAATGGCCGGATGGTCGGCCTCGCCAACCACACGGTGCTGGTGGCGCGCGGCGGCACCCGCAGCCACATCGCCGACATGGCGTCCCCCATCCGGGACCGCGATGGCGCGCTGCACGGCGTCGTCATGGTCTTCCAAGACGTGACCGAGACCTATGCCAGCCGCGAGGCGCTGAAGGACAGCCTGTCGCTGAACACCGGCATCCTGGAGAGCGCGGCCTGCGGCATCATCGCCACCACGCTGGACGGCGTCGTCCGCGTCTTCAACCGCGAGGCGGAGCGCATCTTCGGCTATCCGTCCGAAGAAATGGTCGGCACCACCGACCTGCCGCACCTGTACGACCAGGATGAGCTGCGCGCCCATGCCGACGGTCTCGCCGCGGAACTCGGCCGGCCTGTGCGGGCGGGTTTCGATGCGCTGGTCGCCCGCACCCGCGACAGCGGCCAGCCCGAGCCCGGCGAATGGACCGGACTGCGCAGGGATGGCGCCCGCATTTCCGTTTCCACCCTGACCAGCATGCTGCGCGACAGCGGCGGCTTGGTGCGCGGCTACCTGACCGTGGTGATGGACGTCACCGAGCGGAAGCGGACGGAGCGGCAGATTGAAAATCTCGCCTACTACGACCCGCTGACCAACTTGCCGAACCGCCGCCTGTTGCTGGAACATCTGGACGGCCATCTGCGGGCGGCGCGCCAGACCGGCCGCTATGGCGCACTGATGTTCCTCGACCTCGACGACTTCAAGGGACTGAACGACGCCCGCGGCCACATCGTCGGCGACATGCTGCTGCGCGAGTTGGCGGCGCGGCTGAACGCCACCCTGCGCAAGGGCGATCTGGTCAGCCGGCTGAGCGGCGACGAGTTCGTCATCCTTCTGCCCGACTTGGGTGCCGCGGCGGACGAGGCGGCGGAGATCGCCCGGCGGGTGGCGGAAAAGCTGCGGCTGGCGGTGGCCCAGCCTTTCCAGCTCGACCGCTGCGAGCACAGCATCTTCGCCAGCATCGGCCTGACCGTCTTCCCCAAGACGCCGGACGAGTCGGTGGAGGATCTGCTGAAGCAGGCGGACACCGCGATGTATGCCGCCAAGGACGGCGGGCGGAACACCATCCGCGACTATGACCCCACCATGTTGGTGGACGCGCAGGCCCGTCTGCTGCTGCAGCAGGATTTGCGCAAGGCGGTCGATGCCGGGGAATTCACCCTGTTCCTGCAGCCGCAGACCCGGGCCGACGGCACGCTGGTGGCGGCGGAAGCGCTGATCCGCTGGCAGCATCCTCAGCGCGGCTTTGTCGCGCCCGGCGCCTTCATCGCGGTGGCGGAGGAGTCCGGCCTGATCCTGCCGCTGGGCGACTGGATCCTGATGGAGGCCTGCCATGTGCTGCGCCGTCTGGCCGATGCCGGCAGCGACTGCCACCTGTCGGTCAACATCAGCCCGCGCCAGTTCCGTCAGCAGAATTTCTGCGCGGGCGTCATCGCCGCCCTGCGCGCCACCCGCACCGATCCGCGCCGCCTGACGCTGGAAATCACCGAAGGCATAGCGGTCAGCGACTGTGCCGATACCGTCGCCAAGATGTCGGAACTGGCGGCCTTCGGAATATCCTTCTCGCTGGACGATTTCGGCACCGGCTTCTCGTCGCTGTCCTATCTGAAGCGGCTGCCGGTGGGAGAGATCAAGATCGACCGCTCCTTCGTCCAGGATGTCGACCGCAACAGCCACAATGCCGTGCTGGTGGAGACGATGCTGTCGATTTCCAGCCGGCTCGGCCTGAAGGCGGTGGCGGAGGGGGTGGAGACGGCGGCCGAACGGGACTTCCTGGAAGACCGTGGCTGCTCGATCTTCCAGGGCTATTATTTCGACCGACCGATGCCGGTCGATGACTTCATCCGCAAATACGTGACGGAACCGGAACTCTCACCAAAAGAAGAGCCAGCCCATGCTTGAGGCCGGACCGGCTCTTGACCATCGTTACTTCTGGGCGATCATCTTGGGCTGACCGTTGCTCCAGACATACATGACGTAGTTCGGCTTGACGATGTCGCCCTTCTTGTCGAATTCGATCTGACCGACGACAGTGTCGAAGCTGTTGGCATGCAGGGTCTTCGCCAGCTTGCCGCTGTCGGTGCTGCCGGACTTCTGCAGTCCCTGGGCGATGACCTGAACCGCGGCATAGCTGTAGAAGGCGAAGTTGCCCGGCTCAGGCAGGCCGGCCTTCTTGAAGGAGGCGATCAGTTCCTGCGCCTTGGGATCGCTGGCCGCCGACGGGCTGTCGGTGTAGAGCGTGCCCTCGCCGGCCGGGCCGGTGATCGACCAGTATTCCTGGTTGTTCAGGCCGTCGCCGGCGATGAACTGCGGCTTCAGCCCCTGCTCCTGCGCTTGGCGGACGATCAGCCCCAGTTCCGGATGGTAACCGCCGTAATAGACGGCATCGATGTTCTTGTCCTTCAGGCTGGTGATCAGCGCCGAGAAGTCCTTCTCGCCCGCCGTGACCGAACCGCGATAGGCGACCTTTCCTCCGGCCTTCTCCAGCGTCTCGACGACAACGTCGGCCAGCCCCTTGCCATAGGCCTGCTTATCGTCCAGCACGGCGATGTTCTTGCCCTTGAAGTGCTGGGCCAGATAGTTGCCGGCCACCACGCCCTGCTGGTCGTCACGGCCGCAGACGCGGAAGATGGTCGGATAACCCTTGGCGGTCAGCAGCGGGTTGGTGGCGGTCGGGGAGACCATCACCACGCCTTCCTCCTGATAGACGTCGGCCGCCGGAATGCTGGCGCCGGAGCAGAGATGGCCGACCACGGCCGTAACCTGATCGCGCACGAACTGGTTGGCGACGGCCACCGCCTGCCGCGGATCGCAGGCGTCGTCGCCCACCTTCAGCACCAGCTTCTGGCCCAGCACGCCGCCCTTGGCGTTGATGTCCTCGACCGCCTGCTTGGCGCCATACACCGACTGCTCACCCAGTGCTGCCACCGGACCCGTGGTCGCCGTGCCGAGTCCGATCACGATGTCGGCCTGCGCCGTGCCGAAGCCGGCCAGCAGCGCCGTCGCGCTGACGAAGGAAAGGACGGTGAGACGCATGGTTGGTTCTCCCAGGATTGCTGTTTTGTACAGGACCATATCCGCCGGTCCCGGCATGTTTCCTTTTCTGACCGATACGACAGGAATTTGAAAGCGCGATCATGGGTTTCGCAGCGCTCCGAAGGGAGCCGCGACCGTTCGCCGCCGCCGCAGGTGTCCCACTATTTGGAATAATGCAGAATTATTTGACACACTTTGGCACATGCGCCAGCATCGGAGAAATCAATGGTGGTCAAACAAACCATGAGCGCGGCGATGGCAGCGACGGAGCAGGAGGCTGATGCCGGAAAGGCCCAGGGTACCGGAACGCAGACCCTGCTACGGGGCCTTGCGCTGCTGGAATGCGTGGCGGCCGGCATCGGCGACGTGAAGGGGATTGCAGCACGGCTCGGCACTCCGCGCAGCACCACCAACCGCATGCTCACCAGTCTGGTGGCGGAGGGCTTTCTCCACCACATCCCCTACAAGGGCTATCTGCTGGGACCAAAGCTGATCCAACTCGGCATGAAGGCGCTGGAGCAGCGCCCGCTGGTCGCCATCGCCCGCCCGCATATCGAAGCACTGGCCGAGGCCACCGGCGACACCGTGCATCTCGGTGTCGAGGAGAATGGCGAGGTGTTCTACCTCGACAAGATTCCCGGCACCCGCGGGCTGGAAATGCGGTCCCGCACCGGACAGCGCATGCCGCTCGCCTCCACCGGACTGGGCAAGGCGCTGATGCTGGGGATGCCGCCGGCGCGCTGGCAGGCGCTCCATGCGCTGACCTGCCCGGCAGAGTCGCCCGCCGGCCGGCCGCGTCCGGCGGATTGGCCGGTGTTCCGGGAACAGTTGACCCGCTACGTCGCCCAGGGTTGGGCAATGGATTTGGAAGAGAACGAACTCGGCATCCGTTGCGTCGCGGCACCGGTGCGCGACGGCCGGAATCTGGTGGTGGCGGCGGTCAGCGTCGCCAGCGCCGTTCCCTATATGCCTGAAGACCGCATGACCACGCTGGGGCCGCTGGTCCGCGCGACTGCCGAGGCAATTTCCAAGGATTTGGGATGGACCGTACCGTGACCTCCTCTGCCGGAACCACTTCCGACTGCCCTGCACTGATCGCGCTGGATTGGGGCACCTCGAGCCTGCGCGGCTTCCTGCTGGACGGCTCTGCCCGCATACTGGCCGAGCGGTCGAACGGACACGGCATACAGAACCTGCCGCAGCCCGGCGCCGCTGGCTTCGATGCGGCATTGACCGGGCTTTGCGGCGATTGGCTGAACGCCCATTCCGCCCTGCCGGTGGTGGCCGGCGGAATGGTGGGCAGCGCCCAGGGCTGGGTCGAAGCGCCCTATGTTAGCACACCCGCCGATGCGACGACGCTGGCCGACAAGGCGGCACGGGTAGAGACGGCAACTGGCCGCCGGATCCTGATCGCGCCGGGCGTCCTGCATGATCCCGACGACGGCGGCGCCCCCACCACTGGGATTCCCGACGTGATGCGAGGCGAAGAGATCCAGATCGCCGGTGCGCTGGCCGAGAATGCCGGTTGGGCGTGCAATGCCTGCGTCGCGATGCCCGGCACCCATTCAAAGTGGGTACGGGTCGCCGACGGCCGCATCGCCGGCTTTTCCACCTACATGACGGGCGAACTGTTCGCGGTCCTGAAAACTCACTCACTGCTCGGCCGTCTGATGCCGGCCGGGATCGACGCGACGCCGGAGGACGAGGAGGCGGCTTTCTCCATCGGTATCCGGGCCGCGCAATCGGCCGGACCGGGCGACCTGCCGCACCAGTTGTTCGCCACCCGCACGCTGGGACTGACCAAACGCCTGCCGCCGGAAGCGCTGGCGCATTACCTGTCGGGCCTGCTGATCGGGCATGAACTGCGGTCCGGTCTGGCTCTTCTGGCGGAGATGCCGGCCGGCACGCCGCTGCTGCTGATCGGCGATCCGGCGCTTTGCCACCGCTACAGCCGCGGCCTTGCCGCCTTCGGCGCCACGCCTGCCGCACAGCTCGGCAATACCGCACCCCGCGGCCTGTTCCAGTTCGCCGCCGCGGCCGGACTTTTGCCCTCCGCGTCCGCCACGCCCTCCAGCATCAAGAGCGCACCATGACAGAGTTTTCGCTTACCGCCCGCGTCGATGCCGCCTTCGCCGCCCTGCCGCTGGTCGCGATTCTGCGCGGCCTCACCCCGGCGGAAGCAGTGCCTGCGGCCAATGCGCTCTATGACGCCGGCTTCCGCCTGATTGAGGTGCCGCTGAACTCGCCCGACCCGTTCGACAGCATCGAGGCCATCCGCCGCACCCTGCCGCAAGATGCGCTGGTCGGGGCCGGGACGGTCCTGGCGCTGGATCAGGTCGACCGGCTGGCCGCCATCGGCGCCGATCTGGTGGTCATGCCGCATGCGGACACCGCGATCATCCGTGCCGCCAAGTCGCGATCGATGATTTGTGTTCCCGGCGTCGCCACCGCGACGGAGGCCTTTGCGGCGCTCGCCGCCGGCGCCGATGCGTTGAAGCTGTTCCCGGCGGAGCAGATCACCCCGCCGGTGGTGAAGGCTCTGAGCGCGGTGGTTCCGCACAGCGTGCGGCTGCTCCCCGTCGGCGGCATCACGCCCGACACCATGCAGCCCTATCGCGCGGCGGGCGCGGCCGGCTTCGGTCTTGGCTCCGCCCTCTACAGCCCCGGCCTGCCGGTGGCCGAACTGGCTACCCGCGCCGCCCGCTTCGCCCAGGCTTGGGCGGAGGGAACCGCCGTCCGCTGAATTCACCTTCCAGTTTCACCCATCCAACGACCGGCGCACACGCCGGCGCACCACAGAGGGAATCCCATGAAGGTCACCAATCGCCTTTCCCGCCGTGCCCTGACGGTCGGCCTGTCCGCGAGCGCGCTGATCGCTGGCGCCGCGACTCTGCCCGGTGCGGCCTTTGCCGCCGATTATCCGACGAAGCCGATCGAGCTGATCGTCCCCTACGCGGCTGGCGGCGGCACCGATCTCGTCGCCCGTGCGTTCGCCGATGCGGCGAAGAAACACCTGCCGCAACCGATTGGCGTGGTCAACAAGACCGGCGGCGGCGGCGCCGTCGGCCTGACCGAGATCATGGCCGCCCGTCCGGACGGCTATAAGATCGGCATGGGCACGGTGGAGATCACCCTGCTGCCGCACATGGGCGTCGCCCGCTTCACCGTGGACGACTTCACCCCGATCGCCCGCCTGAATGCGGAGCCGAGCGCAATCACCGTCAAGGCCGATTCTCCCTGGAAGACCTTCGAGGAGTTCCTGGATTACGCCAAGGCCAACCCGGGCAAGGTGCGCATCGGCAACTCCGGAACCGGTGCCATCTGGCACCTCGCGGCCGAAGCGCTGGCGGATAAGACCGGCACGACCTTCAACCATGTGCCCTTCGACGGCGCCAATCCGGCCGTGACCTCGCTGCTGGGCGGCCATATCGAAGCGGTGTCGGTCAGCCCGGCCGAGGTGTCGAGCCAGCTCGCCGCTGGCCAGCTGCGCATGCTGGCCGTCATGGCCGACCAGCGCCAGAAGGCCTTCCCCGACGTGCCCACGCTGAAGGAGAAGGGCATCGACCTGTCCGTCGCCACCTGGCGCGGCATCGTCGTGCCGAAGAAGACCCCGGCCGCGGTGGTCGAAACCCTGCGCACCGCCAGCAAGGCCGCCGCCGAAGACCAGAGCTTCCGCGATCAGCTGGCCAAGATGAACCTGACCTGGGCCTATGCCGACGGACCCGAGTTCGGTCAGGTCATGCAGAAGGACAATGCCTTCTTCAAGGGCATGATGACCAAGCTGGGCATGGCGAAGTAACGCCTGACCGAACAGCCCCCGGCGGTCCGCCGCCGGGGGCGCCTTATCGGTTGAGGAGACCGGACCATGAGCAACCCGCCCGCCGGGAGCGAACGCCCCGGCTCCAGCGATGATTTCAGCAATGCCATGCCGTTGACGACGAAGATCGCAAATCTGGTGATCTCCGTCGTGCTGATCGCGATCGCCGCGTCCGCCATCGCCGCGACCTCCGATTTTCCGAAAAGCATGCTCGCCGCCGATGTCGGCGCCGCGCGTTTCCCGATCATTCATTCCGGCGCGCTGATCTTGCTGTGCCTGATCCTGGTCGCCAACACACTGCGCGCGCCCACCGCCCCCGCCGCCGATGGGCAAGTGCAGGTCGGCATTGCCGGCTATGCCGGTGTCGCGCTGGGCATGCTGGCGACTGCCGCCTGCATCGCCGCCATGGAGCATGTCGGCTATGGTCCCGCCACTGCCGTCTACATGGCGGTCATCATGGCGCTGATGGGACAGCGCAGCCTGATCTGGAATCCGGTACTGGCGGTCGGCGTGACCGCGCTGATCTACGGCGTCTTCCATTATGTGCTGCAGGTGCCGCTGCCGGTGGGGAGCCTGTTCGAATGATCCGCACTCCCCACTCCGTCGCCACTCCCTGCCCGGTGGGAGACAGCCGCCATGCATGAACTCGACCTTCTGATGGGCGGCTTCGCCACGCTGGCCTCAAACCCGCTGGCATTGCTGCTGGCGCTCGTCGGCGTGGCGCTGGGCATCGTCATCGGTGCCCTGCCCGGTCTGACCGCCACCATGGGCGTCGCCATCCTGCTGCCCTTCACCTTCGGCATGGACCCGGTGTCCGGCTTGCTGATGATTTCCGGCGTCTTCTTCGGCGGCGTCTATGGCGGGTCGGTGACCGCGATCCTGCTGCGCATCCCCGGCACCCCGGCCGCCGCGGCTACGGCGATGGACGGGTTCGAGCTGACCCGGAAAGGCATGGCTGGCGTGGCGCTCGGCACGGCGACGCTGTCCTCCTTCCTGGGTGGAACCGCCAGCATCATCGTGCTGATCTTCATGGCCCCGATCCTGGCCGGCTTCGCGCTCGAGTTCAGTGCGCCGGAGAGCTTCGCGCTGGCCGTCTTCGGGTTGAGCATCATCGCCAGCATCTCCGGCCGCTCGGTCATCAAGGGGCTAATCGCCGGCTTCTTTGGGCTGCTGATCGCAACGGTCGGCATGGATCCAATGGACGGGTTTCCCCGCTTCACCGGCGGCTATACCGAACTGTTCAACGTCCCCTTCATTCCCGTGATGATCGGCCTGTTTGCCGCGGCCGAGGCCTTCAAGACGCTGGAGGACCCGAAGGTCCGCCTGGGCATGGCGGCGGCGCTGGGCCGCATCCTGCCGGATTGGCCGACCTACCGCCGCATCCTCGGCACGGTGGCGCGCTCCTCCGGCCTCGGCATCGTGATCGGCATCATTCCAGGCGCCGGCGCCGACATCGCCGCCTATGTCGCCTATAACGAGGCAAAGCGGTTCAGCCGGACGCCGGAAAACTTCGGCAAGGGCGAGTTGGCCGGCGTGGCGGCGTGCGAAGCCGGTGCCAACGGCTGCACCGGCGGCGCGCTGCTGACCATGCTGACGCTGGGCATTCCGGGCGATGCGGTGACCGCGGTGATGCTGGGCGCCCTGACGCTGCAGGGGTTGCAGCCGGGACCGCTGCTGTTGAAGGACCACGCGGATCTGGTCTTCACCCTGTTTGCCGGCATGCTGTTCTGCTACGTCGCCATGCTGGTGGTCGGGCTGGCTTCCCTGCGCTTCATGGGCCGGGTCCTGCAGATGCCGAAATCGGTGCTGACGCCGGTGATCTTGGTTCTGTGCATCGTCGGCACCTATGCCATCAACAACAGCCTGTTCGACATCGGGATCATGCTGGCGGCGGGTGTCGCCGGATACTTCATGCAGAAGTGGGACTTCCCGGCCTCGCCGGTCGTGCTGGCGCTGATCATGGGACCGATGGCGGAGGCCAATTTCCGCAGGGCGCTGTCACTGTCGGGCGGAAGCTACGACTTCCTCTACACCCGCCCGATCACCGTGATCCTGTTGTCGGTCGCCATCCTGACCCTACTGCTGCCGCTGGTGAAGCGCTGGCGCGCCCACCGGCTGGAGAACAGGCGGCCCGGCGCCACAAGCCCCCTGAATCAAGCCTGACAACCAAGGAACCTGTCCATGTTCGACGATCTGAAGGGCCGCCGTGTCCTCATCACCGGCTCGACCCAGGGGATCGGGCTGGCCGCGGCGCAGGCTTTCGCCCGCTGCGGCGCCAAGGTCGGCATCAACGGCCGCAAGGCGCCGGCCGATCTAGACTCCACCCTGGCGGCGATGGAGCAGGCGGGCGGCGAGGCCGCCTTCTTCGCCGGCGACCTGAGCGACAGCGCCGCCTGCAAGGCGGTGGTGGACGCCTTCGTCGAGCGGTTCGGCGGCATCGACGTGCTGATCAACAATGCCGGCGGGCTGGTTGCCCGCAAGCCGCTGGAGGAAATCGACGACGAGTTCTTCGACGCGGTGACCGACCTTAACGCCCGTTCCGCCCTGATGACCACCAAGCATGCCCTGCCTCATCTGCGGCAATCGGCCAAGGACAGTGGGCAGACCGCATCGGTGATCCTGGTCGGATCAGTCGCTGGCTATACCGGCGGCGGGCCGGGCGCCGGGCTGTATGGGGCAGCCAAGGCGTGGCTGCACAACATCCAGAAGAACTGGGTCGCCTTCCACACCAAGGAGGGCATCCGCTTCAACACCGTGTCGCCGGGCACCTTCGACACCGCCTTCCACGCCGACAAGGGCGAGGCGGCCAAGGCCCGCGTGTCGGCCGGCATCCCGATGGGCCGCTTCGGCAAGCCCGAGGAATGTGCACCGACCTTCCTGTTCTTCGCCTCCCACGCCTGCTCGGGCTACATCACCGGGCAGATTCTGGACGTGAATGGCGGCCAGTTCATGCCGTAAAGGGCCGGACCGGCAGGGGACTGCAGGACAACCACCGCTCCGCGCTGTTGTCGAAAGACACGGGCAGGAGATGGACGACCATGGCCACGCAGATTCCCTTGTCGGAGGACAGCAGCGCGATCGATCCGGCGCTCGACGCGCTGCGCAACGACCATACGCATGAGATCGCGCCCGACCTCGCTTATCGGCGGCTCGGCATCGTCAATGTGGTGTTCTGGGGTCCGCCGCGAGCCGGCGACCGTGAATGGGTGCTGATCGACACCGGCCTGATCGGCACCAAGGGCTTCATCCGCAGCGCGGCGGCGGAGCGGTTCGGCCGCGACTGCCGCCCCGCCGCCATCGTCATGACCCACGGCCATTTCGACCATGTCGGGGCGCTGGAGGATCTTGCGGAGGAGTGGGACGTCCCGGTCTACGCCCATCCGCTGGAACACCCCTATCTGAACGGTCGGGCCGCCTATCCACCCGGCGATCCGTCGGTCGGCGGCGGCGCCATGGCGGCGCTGGCACGCCTCTACCCGCGCAAACCGGTGGATGTCGGATCACGCCTGCAAGCATTGCCCGAGGATGGATCGGTGCCGGTGATGCCGGGCTGGCGCTGGGTTCACACGCCGGGGCACAGCGTCGGTCATGTCTCCTTCTGGCGGGAGCAGGACCGCTCAATGATCGTGGGAGACGCCTTCGTCACGACGGGGCAGGAATCGGCTTATGCGGTGGCGGTTCAGCGGGCGGAAATGCACGGACCGCCCATGTACTTCACCGTCGAGTGGGACAAGGCCAGGGTTTCGGTCGCCCGGCTGGCGGCCCTGGAACCAGAACTGGTCATCACCGGCCATGGCGAGCCGATGCAAGGGGCCGAGATGCGAACCGCCCTGCACCGGCTGGCCGACGAGTTCGACAGCATCGCCACTCCGCGCCGCGGGATCTATCTGGAAAAACCGGCACGGGCGGAGGACGGAACCGCCTATTGCGGACCCGTGGAGTAAGTTTCCTGTCCGGCATGAAGGCCCCCGGGCACGCTGCCCCGGTTTTCGCGGGATGAGCTGCGGCCGGTGCACAGGGGCCAACTGCAGGACTGCCTGATCCGGGGCCTTGATCGCCTCAGGCGTATTGCGCAACGCCGTTGCCGAGCGACCAGTTTTCCTTCGCCACTTCGACAATGTTCACGAACACGTCCTGCGGCCGAATGCCGGGATCCTCGCCGAGCAGTTCCACGATTCGTGCGAACAACGCCTTCTTCTGCTCGACTGTGCGGGTATTGTTCGCTGTGATCTGGATGTAGACGAGGTCATCTCCTCGCGACACACCAAGATAAGATGAGCTGTAGCGGAAGTTGGTCGCATCATGCTCGGTGATGGTCATGAATTGATCATCTTCCGGCACGTTGAATGTTTCATGCATCGCGCGGTAAAGGCCATCGAAAATAGCCTGCCGGTAGGCTTCAGACTTTCCAGCGCGCAGAGAGATATGAACGAGTGGCATCGTAGATCCTTTCCATGACGTCCTCATTCAGAATAGCGGCAGAACAGACATTTCCATATGCTATGATACCTTATATCTAAGATAACGGCTGGAAATGATGGACCAACCTCTCGACCTCGATGCGGTTCGGGCCTTCGTGCGCATTGCCGAACTGGAGAGCTTTACGCGCGCGGCCGAAGCCATGCGCACCACGCAAGCTGCGGTCAGCCTGAAGCTGAAACGTCTCGAAGAAAGACTGGGGTGCCGCCTGTTCGAACGGACCCCGCGGTATGTGCAGTTGTCGCCACGCGGAGCCGCCTTTCTCGATCACGCCCGCGACTTGCTGGAGGCGCATGATCGCGCACTCGCCTCGCTGAGTCAGGGGCGTCAGCGCATCGCCATCGGCATCAGCGACCATGTGGCGGGGCCGGAGCTTCCGGCTCTGATTGCGCGCATGAACGCGCAGGATCCGCAGTTGGTGATCGAAATCCGGATTGGATCGTCGGGGGACCTGCTTCAGAGCTTCGACCGACGCGAACTCGACACCGTGATCGTCCGCCTGCATGCGGACCGCAACGACGGTCAACTGCTCACCGAAGAACAGTTCGGCTGGTTCGCGGCGCCAAGCTGGCAGCATCGGGCGGACGAACCTTTGCCGATCGCCACCATGGCGGAGCCGTGCGGGGTGCGGGCGTTGGCCGGGCAGCTTCTCGACGCGGCCGGTGTGCCTTGGACGGAGATCTTCGTCGGCGGCGGCGTGACCGCGGTGGCAGCCGCCGTGATGGCCGGGCTCGGCGTTGCGGCATTGTCTCCGCGGATGGTTCCGTTTGGCGCAGTTGACGTCGGCCCAAGGCTCGGGCTTCCGGCCCTGCCTCGCTTGCCCGTGGTCTTGCATACCAGGGTGAAGGACGAACGGGCGCGCGAGGCGCTGGCTGGACTTTCGGCCGCGTTCAGAAGTGCGGTGCGAGGCTGAATCTCCCAAAAGAAAACCCCCGCCGGAGCGATCCGGCAGGGGTTTTCGTTAGCGACCGCTGTGTCCGGCTATCAGGCCGGGACGGCGACCTTTTCGGCGACTTCCTGGAAAGCCGGGATCTGGTCGAAGTTCATGTAGCGGTAGATGTCGGCGGCGGCCTGGTTCACCACGCCGACCTGGGCCAGATACTCCTCGGTGGTCGGGATCTTGCCCAGCAGCGCCGCGACGGCGGCCAGTTCGGCCGACGACAGGTAGACGCGGGTGTCGATGCCCAGACGGTTCGGGAAGTTGCGGGTCGAGGTCGAGATGGCGGTCGAACCCTTGCGGACCTGCGCCTGGTTGCCCATGCACAGCGAGCAGCCCGGCATCTCCATGCGGGCGCCGGCCTTGCCGAGGGTGGCGTAATAGCCTTCCTCGGTCAGCATCATCGCGTCCATCTTCGTCGGCGGGGCGATCCACAGGCGGGTCGGGATGTCCGACTTGCCGTTCAGGATCTTACCGGCGGCGCGGAAGTGACCGATGTTGGTCATGCAGGAGCCGATGAACACTTCGTCGATCTTGTCGCCAGCGACCTCAGACAGCGTCTTCACGTCGTCCGGATCGTTCGGGCAGGCCAGGATCGGCTCCTTGATGTCGGCCAGATCGATCTCGATCACCGCGGCATAGTCGGCGTCGGCGTCGGGCTTCAGCAGCTGCGGATCGGCGATCCACGCCTCCATCGCCTTGATGCGGCGCTCCAGGGTGCGCGCGTCGGCGTACCCGTTGGCGATCATCCACTTCATCAGCGTGATGTTGGAGGTCATGTACTCGATGATCGGCTCCTTGTTCAGGAGCACGGTGCAGCCCGCCGCAGACCGCTCGGCCGAGGCGTCGGTCAGCTCGAACGCCTGCTCGACCTTCAGATCCGGCAGACCTTCGATCTCCAGCACGCGGCCGGAGAAGATGTTCTTCTTGCCCTTCTTCTCGACCGTCAGCAGGCCGGCCTTGATCGCGTAGAGCGGGATGGCGTTGACGAGGTCACGCAGGGTGACGCCCGGCTGCATCTCGCCCTTGAAGCGGACCAGAACCGATTCCGGCATGTCCAGCGGCATGACGCCGGTGGCGGCGGCGAAGGCGACCAGACCGGAACCGGCCGGGAAGCTGATGCCGATCGGGAAGCGGGTATGGCTGTCGCCGCCGGTGCCGACGGTGTCCGGCAGCAGCAGGCGGTTCAGCCAGGAGTGGATGACGCCGTCGCCCGGACGCAGCGCAACGCCGCCGCGGGTAGAGATGAAGTCCGGCAGCTCGTGGTGCATCTTCACGTCCACCAGCTTCGGATAAGCGGCGGTGTGGCAGAAAGACTGCATCACGAGATCGGCCGAGAAGCCCAGGCAGGCCAGGTCCTTCAGCTCGTCGCGGGTCATCGGGCCGGTGGTGTCCTGCGAACCGACCGTGGTCATCTTCGGCTCGCAATAGGTGCCCGGACGGACACCCTTGCCTTCCGGCAGGCCACAAGCGCGGCCGACCATCTTCTGGGCCAGCGTGAAGCCCTTGCCGGTGTCGGCCGGGGCGGCGGACTGGCGGAACAGGGTCGACGGAGCCAGACCCAGCGCCTCGCGGGCGCGGGCGGTCAGGCCACGGCCGATGATCAGCGGGATGCGTCCGCCGGCACGCACCTCGTCGAAGATCACCTCGGACTTGACGGTGAACTCGGCGATGACCTCGCCGTTCTTCAGGGCCTTGCCCTCATAGGGGCGCAGCTCGATGACGTCGCCCATCTCCATCTTGTTGACGTCCAACTCGATGGGGAGAGCGCCGGCGTCTTCCATGGTGTTGTAGAAGATCGGGGCGATCTTGGTGCCGAGGCAGACGCCGCCGAAGCGCTTGTTCGGAACGAACGGGATGTCCTCGCCGGTGAACCACAGCACCGAGTTGGTGGCGGACTTGCGCGAGGAGCCGGTGCCGACCACGTCGCCGACATAGGCGATCAGGTTGCCCTTCTGCTTCAGCGCTTCCAGCTGCCTGGTCGGGCCGCGCTGGCCCGGCTCGTCGGCCTCGATGCCCGGACGCGGGTTCTTCAGCATGGCGAGCGCGTGCAGCGGAATGTCCGGACGGCTCCAGGCGTCGGGGGCCGGCGACAGGTCGTCGGTGTTGGTCTCGCCCGACACCTTGAAGACGGTCAGGGTCATCGACGCCGGGACTTCCGGACGCGAGGTGAACCATTCCGCATCGGCCCAGGACTGCAGCACCGCCTTGGCGTTGGCGTTGCCCTTGTCGGCCAGTTCCTTGACGTCGTGGAAGAAGTCGAAGACCAGCAGGGTCTTCTTCAGGCCCTCCGCGGCGGCGGCGCCGCATTCGGCGTCCGACAGCAGGTCGATCAGCGGCTGGACGTTGAAGCCGCCGAGCATGGTGCCCAGCAGTTCGGTGGCCTTGACCTTGGAGATCAGCGGCGAGCTGTCGTTGCCCTTGGCGACGGCGGCCAGGAAGCCGGCCTTGACGCGGGCGGCGTCATCGACGCCGGCCGGAACGCGGTGGGTGATGAGGTCGAGGAGGTAGGCCTCCTCGCCCGCCGGCGGGGCCTTCAGCAGGTCGATCAGCTCCGACGTCTGCTTCGCGGTGAGGGGCAGGGCCGGGATTCCGAGGGCGGCGCGTTCGGCCGCGTGCTGGCGATAGGCTTCGAGCACGGCAGGGTTCCTCATAAATGAAAGGCCGGCCCTTGGATGGGAACCGTGAGACGGCCCGCTTGAACTCAGGTCGGGTTTATATGCCCGCTTAAATGAAAGTGCAAGGGGGCGCCCCGCTTACGTGAAGCGGGCAGGATGAAGCAGCCATTCTTTTTGCACTGGTATTACCGGTGCTTGGTATGACCACTTTGCCAGCCCCACTTTACTTCAACGCGGCGGCCTGCTCCGGCGTCAGCAGGACGATGCCGTCCTCGTCGGCGAACAGGATGTCGCCGGGCCGGATAGCCGCACCGGGCAGTTCCACCGGCACATCGACCAGCCCCTGGTCGCGGCGGGTGGAGGCACGCGGGATCGACGCCAGCGCCTTGATGCCGAGCGGCAGGGACGCCAGTTCGGCCACGTCGCGGACGCAGCCCCAGATCACCACCCCGGCCCAGCCGTTCTTGACGGCCGAGGCGGCGATCATGTCGCCCATCAGGGCACAACGCAGGCTGCCGGCGCCATCAACCACCAGGACGCGGCCGGCGCCGGGGGTGGCCAACAGTTCCTTGACGCGGGAATTGTCCTCCAGGCACTTCACGGTGACGACTTCGCCGGTGAAGCGGGTGACGGCGCCGAAGTCGCGGAAGCCTGGCAGGACATAGCGGGCATCGTCCTTGAAACGGTCGAACAGGTCGCAGGTCGGGGTGAAGGCGGTGGTGGTCTGATCGGTGCTCATGGCGATTGGGGCTCCGCAGCGTGAACGGTGCAGGGACTTTCTCCCATCACCTCTTGCGCCAAAGGCGGACGGGAGGCAAGGGCGGCAGGTCGGCGAACGTGACGCAGGAGGCTTGCCGAACGTGCAGTCGACGCCCCAGCAGCCGACGCCCATATCTCCGAGACGATGAAAAGAACACGTGGTGTCCTCCATGAATACGCCGAAGATTGCCGCCGCCGGCGCCGCCGGTGCGCTGACCCTTCTGGTCTCGGCCTGCGCCTCCGTTCTCTCGCCCCCACCGGTGGCCCAGCCCGACCCGGCGGTGCTGAGCAAGCTTGAGCGCTATTCGGCGGCCGAGTGCAACCCGCAGACCGCGGCGGTGCTGACCGGGATGCATGTGCCGGCCGGGGACATCCGCGGGCTGAGCTACGGCCTCTACCGCGACGAAATCCGCGACGCCATCGTCCGCTGGGACGCTTGGGTCTATCTGAAGGACCAGCCGGGCGCCGTGGTCGTTACGCTGGACGAGGATTGCCGGCCGATCCAGGCCTACGCCCGCGGCGGGGCGACGCTTCCGGGCAGCCGCTGACCCCGCAGACTGGAAGCGAAGATGGGCGGGCGGATGGAACATCGTGGAACAGGATTCCGGTTGTCGTTCCATGTTGCAGCGTCCCGCCCTTCCGAAAAGAAGGGCGCCGGGAGGATGGAACACCGTGAAACATGATGCCTGCTGCTGTTCCATCTGACCGGACTCTCATGCGGGCGAAGAAAGCCGAACTTTATAGGACTTGGTTCCTTTTTGGCGTATTTATTGAAAGAGAAACCGGCTGCGGGCCCTTCCTGCGAACCTCTGACCTGTCTTAACTATCGCCGGCGGGCATGCGGTTCTCCGATACATGGGCGTCCACGGCGCGGTCGTGGCGCTTCAGCCGCTCCTGCAGCGTGTCGCCCATGCGCAAAGCCACGGCAATCGACAGGATGTCGCCCAGAACCAGATGGGCGATGCGGACGGTCATCGGCGAATGGATGTCGAAATCGTCGGCGATGTCGGCGACAAGGCTGACGGTCGCCATCTCCGCCAGCGGCGAGCCAGAACGGGTCAGCGCCACCACGTCGGCGCCGGCCTTGCGGGCGTTCCGCACGGCGTCGAGAATGTCGCGGGTGCGGCCGGTGCTGGACACCGCCACCACCGCGTCGCCCTTCGCCAGTGTCAGGGCGGAGGCGAAATAGACGTGGGAATCGGTGTAGGCGACCGTCGGCATGCCCAGCCGAAAGAACTTGCGCTGGATGTCCTCCGCCACCGTGCCGGAATTGCCGGAGCCGTAGAACTCGATCCGCCGCGCCGCAGCCAGAACGTCGGCGGCGCGGTCCACCGCCTCCGCCGGCAGATTGTTGCGCACCTGCATCAGCGTGGCGATGGTGCGGTCGAACAGCTTGCCGGCCAGCACCGCGCCCGGCACCGTCCCCTGCCCCCCGCCGTCGGCGTCCAGCTCCCCGCCGACCGACAGGTCCTGGTGCAGGAAGGGCATGCCGCCGGCAATGTCCTGCGCCAGCTTGATCTTGAACTCCCGGAAGCCGCGGCAGCCGAGCGCCGCGCAGAAGCGCGCCACCGTCGGCTCGCTCACCCCGACCCGGTCGGCCAGTTCGGCCATGGACAGGTTGATGACGTCGCCCGGATGGGCCATCGCATAATCGGCCAGCTTGCGTTCAGATGGCCGGATCTGGTCGCGGACGGCGGCGATTCTCGCCAGCATTTGGGGGCTCTCCCTTCTGATTGTGGGTCAGCCTAGCACATGTAGCAAAGCTACATATACAGCGCTGCGAACGACCGATTCCGTCGCCCGCCGGAGGCGTCCTTTCCAAGCGTTTCCAAACTGCTGAACCCTGCCCTGCGACAAAATGTCGAGCCGGTTCGCCTTGTCCGGAAGCCCGTCCGGGAGTATGTAGTAAAACTACAGAGCGGGCGCAAACCACGGCATCCATCCATGGCATCTGCCGTCCACCGCCCGACCTGAGAATATGACGTGTATCAACGAATCCGGCGCCCACCGCGCCTATGCTTCCAATCGTCCCGCGCGGTTCGCGGGCACCACGAGACTGCCGACACGGCCTATCATCCGCGCCGACGTCTGAATCTCTGAGGAGTCATCATGGACACCCTGCTGATGGACGGACTTGCCCAAACTACGGAGCAGCAGTCCGCCGCCGACCCCTGGCGCGGTTTCGCCCCGGGTGTCTGGCGCCGCTCGGTCGACGTCCGCGATTTCATCCAGCGCAACCTGTGCCCCTATGAAGGCGACGCAGGCTTCGTCGCCGGCCCCACCGCCCGCACCACCGCGCTGTTCGCCAAGGTCACCGACCTGCTGAAGCAGGAACGCGCCGCCAAGGGCGGCGTTCTGGACGCCGACACCGAAGTCTTCGCCTCCATCACCTCGCACGCCGCCGGCTACATCGACCGCGAACTGGAAGTGATCGTCGGCCTGCAGACCGACAAGCCGCTGAAGCGCGCGATCATGCCGTTCGGCGGCTGGCGCATGGTCAAGACCGGGCTGGAAGCCTACGGCTACACCCCGTCGCCGAAGCTGGAGGAGGTGTTCCCGGCACTGCGCAAGACGCACAATGACGGCGTGTTCGATGTCTACACGCCCGAAATGCTGCGCTGCCGCAAGTCCGGCGTCATCACCGGCCTGCCCGACGCCTATGGCCGCGGCCGCATCATCGGCGACTATCGCCGGCTGGCTCTCTACGGCGCCGATTTCCTCATCAAGGACAAGAAGGCCCAGCTGGCTTCGCTGGAGGTCAGCCGGATCGACGAGGACGTGCTGCGCCTGCGCGAGGAGATCTCCGAACAGATCCGCGCGCTGAAGGAGCTGGTCCAGATGGCCTCCTCCTACGGCTTCGACGTCAAGCGTCCGGCCGCCACCGCGCGGGAAGCGGTGCAGTGGACCTATCTGGCCTATCTGGCCGCGGTGAAGGAAGCCAATGGCGCGGCGATGTCGCTGGGCCGCGTGTCCAGCTTCCTCGATATCTACATCGAGCGCGACCTGCGCGACGGCGTCATCACCGAGGCGGAAGCCCAGGAGATGATCGACCATTTCGTGATGAAGCTGCGCATGGTCCGCTTCCTGCGCACGCCGGAATACGACCAGCTGTTCTCGGGCGACCCCACCTGGGTCACGGAATGCTTGGGCGGCATGGGGCTGGACGGCCGGACGCTGGTCACCAAGACCAACTTTCGCATGCTGCAGACCCTGCACAACCTGGGCCCGGCGCCGGAACCGAACCTGACGGTCCTGTGGTCGGAACAGCTGCCGGACGGCTTCAAGCGCTTCTGCGCCGACACCTCGATCAAGACCTGCTCGGTCCAGTACGAGAACGACGACCTGATGCGCGGCTATTGGGGCGACGATTACGGCATCGCCTGCTGCGTGTCGGCGATGCGCATCGGCAAGCAGATGCAGTTCTTCGGCGCCCGCGCCAACCTGGCCAAGACGCTGATGTACGCCATCAACGGCGGCAAGGACGAGGTTTCGGGCGAGCAGATCGGCCCGGCCTTCGCCCCGATCACCGGCGACGTGCTGGACTATGACGAGGTCATGGCCCGCTTCGAGCCGATGATGGAGTGGCTGGCCAAGGTCTACATGAACGCGCTGAACGCCATCCACTACATGCACGACAAGTACATGTACGAGCGGATGGAGATGGCCCTGCACGACCGCGACATCCTGCGCACCATGGCCTGCGGCATCGCCGGCCTGAGCGTGGTGGCGGACAGCCTGTCGGCGATCAAGCACGCCAAGGTGAAGGTCGTCCGCGACGCCAGCGGCCTCGCCACCGATTTCGAGATCGAGGGCGACTATCCGGCCTTCGGCAACAACGACGCCCGGGTGGACGACATCGCGGTGTGGGCGGTCGAGCGCTTCATGACGGCCCTGCGCAAGCAGAAGCCCTACCGGAACGCGATGCCGACCCAGTCGGTGCTGACGATCACGTCGAACGTGGTCTACGGCAAGAAGACCGGCAACACGCCGGACGGCCGCAAGGCCGGCCAGCCCTTCGCGCCGGGTGCCAACCCGATGCACGGGCGCGACAAGAAGGGCGCCATCGCGTCGATGGCCAGCGTGGCGAAGCTGCCCTATGCGCACGCGCAGGACGGCATCAGCTACACCTTCACCATCGTCCCCGGCGCTCTCGGCCGGACCGAAGACGAGCGGGTGAGCAATCTGGTCGGCATGCTGGACGGCTATGCCCATCAGGGCGGCCACCACATCAACGTCAACGTCTTCGACCGAGAGACGCTGCTGCACGCCATGGACCATCCGGAGCTGTATCCGCAGCTGACCATCCGGGTGTCCGGTTACGCGGTGAACTTCATCAAGCTGACGCGCGAGCAGCAGCTCGACGTCATCAGCCGCACGTTCCACGACAAGCATTGAGCAAGGCACAGGCGGCCCGGTTCCCTCTCCCGCCCCGGGAGAGGGAAGGGGCCCGCCCCGGGAGAGGGAAGGGTGAGGGGTGATCCAAGGAACCATGCAGTTCAGGATTCTCGCTCTCCCCCTCACCCCCCCACCTTCGGTGGGTCCCCTCCCTCTCCCGGGACGGGAGAGGGCACACCGCGGAGCCGCAGAGTTTTGAAATTGGATCCCTGAAGCTATGACACCCCCCCTCCCCCAAGCCCGCCCCGGCTCCGTTTCCGGCTGGATCCATTCGGTCCAGACCGGCGGCACCGTGGATGGGCCGGGAATCCGCTATGTGCTGTTCATGTCCGGCTGTCCATTGCGCTGCCTGTACTGCCACAATCCCGACACCCAGCACATGCATGACGGGACGCGGACGACCTCAACCGAAGTCCTCGAAGACATCGCCCTCTATGCGGAATTCCTGAAGCGCGCCCATGGCGGGCTGACGCTGAGCGGCGGCGAGCCGCTGGTGCAGCCGGAATTCGCCGCCGCCATCCTGCGCGGGGCGAAGGCGCTGGGCATGCACACCGCGCTCGACACCTCCGGCTTCCTCGGCAACCATGCCGACGATCATCTGCTGGAGGACGTCGATCTCGTCCTTCTCGACATCAAGGCCTTCTCCGAAAAGACTTATCGCCACCTGACCGGCGTTCCGCTGCGCCCGACGCTGGAATTCGCCGAACGGCTGGCCGGGATGAACAAGCGCATCTGGCTGCGCTATGTGCTGGTTCCCAACCTGACCGACGACGCGGCCGAGATCGACGGGCTGGCGGAATTCGTCGCCGGGCTGGGCGTGGTCGACCGGGTCGACGTGCTGCCCTTCCACAAGATGGGCGAGCATAAATGGAAGGCGCTGGGGCGCAAATACATGCTGACCGACACCGAACCGCCCTCGCGCGAACTGGTGGAGCGGGTGCGCGGGCAGTTCCAGGCGCGGGGGCTGCGGGCGGACTGAACCCGCAGCCCCGTCCCGGAGTTACGCCGGGCGGATCGCCTGAGCGAAGGTGAAGAGCATGGTCGGGTCGACCGCCTTCTTCACTTGGGTCAGCTTGGCGAGATTCTCGCCGTAATAGGCCCGCTGCCAGTCGGCCAGCGACGGATCGGGGAAGTTCTGGAAAGCGCCCTGCGCCTTGGTGCGGCGGTTGACGTCGTCATAGAAGCGCTGCTGCCACTCCAGCGCCTGCTCGATCAGCAGGACGGAATCCGTCGGCCGCCACCAGTTGGCCTCGACCGTGAACAGCCAGTCATAGCCGCGGTGGACATAGGCGGTCTCGGTCGGGCCGACGCGGTTGATGGCGCCGCCGACCTGGAAGAACTTGAAGGCCACCGGCATCGAGGTGGCGGGCATCTTCGCAGCCCAGTCGAACATCGCGGCGATCGCCTCGTCGCCGATGTCCGCCGCCTTCATGTAGCTGGATTTTTCCTGGTAGTAATAGGGGAAGGTCGTCTCGGTCAGAAAGTCCTGGCCCGTCCAGTAGGGAACATTTTCTTCTATCTGGGACAGGCTCTTGTCGATCAGTTCCCAGGTGGATTTGAAGATGTCCTTCAGCGTCAGGTTGGATTTGTGCAGCTGGCCGAGAATCGACAGCTTGAGCGGCGTGCCGGCGCAACGCTGCTGCCAGCTGGGGATGGTGACGCTGATCTTGCTGCCGAACTCGTCGGGGGCCGCCGCCAGTTCGGTCAGCAGGAGCTTCAGGACCTTCGGCAGATCCTTGGTCCAGACCAGATTGAAGACCGTCACCGGCTCCGCCGGGCGGGTTTCCAGGGTGAAGGAGGTGTTGATGCCGAAATTCCCGCCGGCGCCGCCGCGGCAGGCCCAATAGAGCGCGGATTCGGTGGCGGCATCGGCCTTGACGTGGCTGCCGTCGGCCGTCACCAGCTCCGTCGCGCGCAGCAGGTCGGACGCCATGCCGAACTTGCGCATGTTGAAGCCGATGCCGCCGCCCAGCAGGAAGCCGGCCGCACCGACCGAATCGCAGCGCCCGTGGGTGATGGTGCGGCCCAGCCGCTCCATCTGCTTGTAGACGTAGGAATTCAGCGTCCCGCCCAGCACCCGGACCAGCCCGTCGGAGCCCGCCACCGGCTCCGCCCCCGCCATCAGCGTCATGTCGATCAGCAGGCCGGGCGTCGTGGAGAAGCCGGCGTAGTTGTGGCCGCCGGATCGCACCGCGAAGGGCATGGCCTGCTCCTTCACCCATTTGATGCAGGCCTGGACGTCCGTCGGGCTGGCGCAACGGGCGATGCCGGCCGGCAGGGTGGCGCCGTAGCGCAGGTTGTTGGGGCGGCAGACATCGGCGAAGAACGGATCCTCCGGCCGCAGCACCCCGCCCTTCACCGCCTTCGCCAGATCGGACCATGCCGAGGGCGGCGGGCAAAGCGCCCCGCCCGCCTCCGCCGCCAGGGCGGTGCCCGGCATCAGCCGGACCGCGGCGGCCGCACCGGCGAAACGGCCGGCGCCGACAAGGAAATTGCGGCGGGATGACTGCAGTCCGAGCAGCATGAGCCTGTCCACCCTGGGTCAATGGTTGTGCTTATTGATGGTCATTATCCGAATGATAACAACCATCGTCAACCAGACACGCCCATGGGGTGAATTGACATTCCCTACCCGTTCTTGAGCGGACGGGTGCTGCCGCGGATCACCAGTTCGCAGTCCAGGTTGTGGTGCTTCGCCGTGACACGAACCCCATCCAGGGCCGCCAGGATCTGGGTGGCGCTGAGACGGCCGATCTCGCGCTGGGGCGGGCGGACGGTGGTCAGCGGCGGCGGGCAGGAGTTGCTGAAGGGCAGATCGCCGAAGCCGACCACCGCCAGATCGTCGGGCACGCGCAGGTCGCGGCGGGTGACCTCGAACAGCACGCCCAGCGCCAGCGCGTCGTTGGAGCAGACCACGCCATCGATGTCGGGATGGCGGGTCAGGATCTCGTCGATCAGCCAGCGGCCGACCTCCGTCGTCGCGGCGTCGGGGACGGTGAAGTCGATGGGATCGTGCAGGCCGCGGCGCATCACCTCCGCCTCGTAGCCGTCGGTGCGGCTGCGCACGCGCAGATCCTGGCTGGCGGCGGCGCCGATATAGGCGACCTTGCGGCTGCCCTGGTCGTAGAGGTGGCTGGTCTGCAGGCGGCCGACCTCGAAATGCGAGAAGCCGACGCTGATGTTGACCGCCTCGCCGGGATGGCCGGGCATGTCCCACATCTCCACCACCGGCACGCCGCAGGAGGCCAGCATGGCGCGAGTCCGTTCGGTGTGGTGGAAGCCGGTCACCACCATCGCCGCCGGCGACCAGGCGAGGAAGGCGCGGATCAGGCTTTCCTCCTCCTCCGGGCTGAACTCGCTGACGCCCAGCAGGGTCTGGTAATGCGCGGCCTGGAACATGCCCTGGAGGGTGTTGTAGGTCTCGGCAAAGAAGGAGTTCAGGATCGACGGCAGGATGACGCCGACGGTGCGGCTGCGCGCGGCGGCGAGGCTGCCGGCGACCAGATTGGGCACATAGCCCATCTCGTCGATCACCCGCGCGATGCGTTCGGCGAGGTGGCGCGACACCGATTCCGGCCGGCGGAGGTAGAGCGAGACGGTGCTGGGCGACACGTCGGCGGCGGCGGCCACGTCGGTCATCGTCACCCGCTGGGTGCCGCGGCGCGTCCGCTTCCTGGTTTCGGTCAACTGCATCGTCGGTCTTCCTCACGCATCAGGTGGCCTTGGCCCATCAGGGTGCGGCCGGTCAGTGCCGCGTCGGCGGATCGGCGAGCGCAAGGACGGCCAGGGCCTCGATCGCGTCGTGAACGAGCTGATAGGCGGCCTCGATCCGGCAAAGCGCACGGTCGCATTCAACGTCATCGTCGCGCGTCTCCTGCCGGACGGCCCGGAACAGGGTCAACGCTTCGCGGCCGATGATCCTATGGCAAGCCTGCAGTCCGCAATCCTCTTGCAGCGCGAGCGGGATATGCAGCAGGCGATGGCGCAGCACCGCCGCGTCCAATTCCAGTTCGGCGATCCGCCGGGTCAGAAGGGGTGTCATCGATGTCATGCCCTGCGGGGCGCATCCGGATCGACACGCCCCGCTTCATAAGACGGCAGCCGGATCAGCCGGCAACCAACTCCGCCATGGCGGCCTTCACGCCCTTCGCCTCGATGGCGGCGAGGCTGTCGGCCACCCGCGCGGCGAGGCCGGGGATGGCGGTCAGGTCCTCCTTCCACAGGCGGACGTCGGACAGGACTGCGACGACCAGGGCCTTGGGGTCATTGACGTTGGCGGCCCAGGCGGCGCTCATGGCGGCGATCACCTCGGCATTGTCGCTGATCGGGTAGGACCCGGCCTCGCGCTCGCCGGTGCAGGCGCCGTTGATGACAAAGCCGCGGTAGAAGCGCAGCAGGGCCGCCAGCGAGAAGGACAGGCCGGCCGGGGCCGAGCCGTTGCGGGCGACCGCGTCCTTCAGGCTGGGCAGGACGCGCACCTGCCACTTCGACACCGAGTTCAACGTGATCGAAATCAGCTCGTGCCGGATATAGGGATTGCCGAAGCGCTCCATGATGGTGCGGGCGTAGTCCTGGCGCTCCGCCTCCGGGAGCGGGACGTAGGGGACGATCTCCTCGAACATCACCTTGTTCAGATAGGCGGAGACGGTGGAGTCGTCCATCATCGACTTGACGGTGTCGAGACCGGCGCAATAGGCGGCCAGCGCGCTGGCGGTGTGGGCGCCGTTCAGGATGCGGACCTTGCGGGTGCGGTAGGGCTGTAGGTCGTTGGTCCACACCACGTTGAGGCCGGCCTTGTGCAGCGGCAGCTCGTCGGCCAGATGGGCCGGGCCCTCGATCACCCAGACATGGAACGGCTCGGCGGCAACGGCCAGCTTGTCCTCATAGCCCCACTTGGCGCTGAGGGCCGCGGCCTCGTCCTTCGGATAGCCGGGGACGATGCGGTCGACCAGGGTGTTCAGGAAATGGTTGTGCGTCTCGACCCAGTCGGCGAAGCCGGCCTCAAGGCCCCAGCGCTTGGCGTGGGCCAGGACGATGCGCTTCAGGTTGGCGCCGTTGGCCTCGATCAGCTCGCAGGGCAGGAAGACCAGACCGCTGTCGGCCGTGCCGCCCAGCGCCGTGTAGCGGGCATGCAGCAGGGCCGCGACCTTGGCCGGGAAGCTGTCCGGGCAGGTGCCGGGAGCATAGGCTTCCTCGCGGTCGGCGATGCCGGCCTCGGTGGTGTTGGAGACGAAGAAGCGCAGCGCCGGGGACGTGGCCAGCGCGACCATCCGCGCCCAGTCGGCATAGGGGTTCAGCGCTTCCGACACGCAGGAGACGACGCGGCGGGATTCGACCTCGCGACCGCTCTCGATGCCGCGCAGCAGCACGGTATAGAGGTTGTCCTGCGCCTTCAGCAGCGGGGCGATGCCCTGGTCCAGCGGCTGGGCGATGGCGACACCGGCCTTGGTGAGCCCTTGGCCGTTTGCGACATCGATCATCCAATCGACGAAACCGCGCAGGAAATTGCCGTCGCCGACCTGGAGGATGGTCACGGGCAGGGTCGGAGCGCCATCGGTGTGAGCGACGTCGAACGCGCCGCCGGCAAGCTGGTCACGGGTCAGGGAACGCATGATTGGGCATCCTTACAGGAGCTGAAGATCGGAGCCCGGTGCGTTGACGGCAGGCGCGGGCAATGGATTAAATATACTAATATATTAATGGGTGGAGCAAGGGGAAATGGGTGCGGCATTGTGGTTGGGGCCTGGGCCTCGATTGCCCCCACCCTGACCCTCCCCCGCTGGGCGGGGGAGCGGATTGGACTCTAGTCGGCGTTCAGCGGCAGTCCCTCCCCCGCCCAGCGGGGGAGGTTAGGTGGGGGTCTAGCGCCTCCCCTACTCCTTGAACCCCGCCATATGCTCGAACAGGTGGCGCTTGCGGCGGATCTCCGCCTCGGCCTCGTCCAGCAGCGCGTGGTAGCGCTCGGGGTTGGCGCGTTCCACGGCGCTGAAGCGGGACTCGCCGGCCATGAAGGCGGCGAGGCCGGCGGAGGGGGCGCCGCTGTCCAGCTGCAGGGCGGTCTTGCCGTCGGCCAGCCGGCGCGGGTCGCGGCGGTAGAGCGACCAGTGGCCGCTCTCCACCGCCAGCTTCTGGTGCTCCAGCCCATGCGACAGCTCGTAGCCGTGGGCGACGCAATGGCTGTAGGCGAGGACCAGCGACGGGCCGTGGTAGGTTTCGGCCTCCATCATGGCGTTCAGCGTGTGGCTGTCGCGGGCGCCGAAGGCGGTGCGGGCGACATAGACATGGTCGTAGGCCATCGCCATCAGCCCCAGATCCTTCTTGGCCGCCGACCGGCCGGCGGTGGCGAACTTGGCCGAGGCGCCGAGCGGGGTGGCCTTCGACTGCTGGCCGCCGGTGTTGGAATAGACCTCCGTATCCATCACCAGGATGTTGACGTCGCGGCCCGAGGCCAGCGCATGGTCGAGGCCGCCATAACCGATGTCGTAGGCCCAGCCGTCGCCACCGACGATCCACACGCATTTGCGGACCAGATAGTCGGCCAGCTGCTCCAGCCGGCGGGCCAGCGGGTCCTTCAGCGGCGCGAGCTGCGTCATCAACATGGCGACGCGGGTCCGCTGGGCGGCAATGCCGGTGGAGTCATGCTGGTCGGCCTCCAGCAATGCGGTCACCAGACCGGGCTCCAGTTGGGCCGACAGCAGGGCCAGCGTGTCGCGCGCCTGTTCGGCCATGCCGTCGATGGCGACGCGCAGGCCCAGGCCGAACTCCGCATTGTCCTCGAACAGAGAATTGGCCCAGGCCGGGCCGTGGCCGCTGGCGTCGGTGGTGTAGGGCGTGGTCGGCAGGTTGCCGCCATAGATCGACGAGCAGCCGGTGGCGTTCGCCATCACCATGCGGTCGCCGAACAGCTGGGTCAGCATCTTGATGTAGGGCGTCTCGCCACAGCCGGCGCAGGCGCCGGAGAACTCGAACAACGGCTCGAGAAGCTGGCTGTGCTTGACGGTGACCGGAACCGACTCGCGCGGGATGGCGGGCAGGCTGCGGAAGAAGTTGAAGGCCTCCTGCTGGCCGGCCAACGCCTGGACCGGGCGCATCTCCAGCGCCTTGCGGCCGCCCTTTTCCTTCCCTGGGGCGCCCTTCTCTTCCGCAGGACAGACGGCGACGCACAGCGTGCAACCGGTGCAGTCGGCGGGCGAGGCCTGCAGGCGATAACGGCTGCCGGGGAATTCGCGGCCCTTGTAGGGGATGGTCTCGAAACCGGCCGGGGCGTCGGCCAGCGCCGATTCCGGCACCACGGTGGCGCGGATGGCGGCATGCGGGCAGACCAGCACGCACTTGTTGCACTCGATGCAGAGGTCGGCGTTCCAGCCCGGCGCCTCCGCCGCGATGCTGCGGTGCTCATATTTGGAGGTGCCGGTCGGCCATGTGCCGTCCACCGGGAAGGCGGACACCGGCAGCAGGTCGCCATGGCCGGCGATCATCCTCGCGGTGACGCGCTTGACGAAGTCGGGAGCCGTTACGGGTACCGGGGCCGGACGGTCGTGGTCGGCGGTGACATGGTCGGGCACAGGGACCGGGCGCAGATGGGTCAGCGCCTGATCGACGGCGGCGACGTTGCGCGCCACCACCTCCTCACCACGGCGGGCGTAGGTCTTGGCGATGGCGGCCTTGATCTCGGCGATGGCGTCCTCGACCGGCATCACGCCGGACAGCTTGAAGAAGCAGGTCTGCATGATGGTGTTGACGCGGCGGCCGAGCCCGACCTCCCGCGCCACCGCGCCGGCGTCGATGGCGTGCAGCGACAGCTTGCGTTCGATGCAGAGGCGCTGGACCTCGGCCGGCAGCCTGTCCCACACCTGCTCAGGCGTGCCGGGGGCGTTCAGCAGGATGATGGTGCCGGGGGCGGCCATTTCCACCACCTCCACCCGCTCCATCAGCGGCAGATGGTGGCAGGCGACGAACTGGGCCTGCCCAATCAGGTAGGGGGCGCGGATCGGGTCCTTGGAGAAGCGCAGGTGCGAGACGGTGGTCGAGCCGGACTTGCGGCTGTCATAGACGAAATAGGCCTGGGCGTGACCGCCGGTTCGGGACTGGATGATCTTGAGGGAGTTCTTGTTGGCGCCCACCGTGCCGTCGGCGCCGAGGCCGAAGAAGACGGCGCGCGACACGCCCGGCTCCTCCACGCCCCAGGCCGGATCCCAGGGGATCGAGTGGTGGGTGACGTCGTCGGTGATGCCAATGGTGAAGCGACGCTTCGGCCGGTCGCGGCCCAGCTCGTCGAACACCGCCTTCGCCATGGCGGGGGTGAATTCCTTGGACGACAGGCCGTAGCGGCCAGCGACCACAATCGGGTCGATGGCAGAGGCATCGGCGGCGCGGGCTTCGGCCAGGGCGGCGACCACGTCCAAATAGAGCGGATCGGCGACCGCTCCGGGCTCCTTGGTGCGGTCGAGCACGGCGATGCGGCGCACCGTCGGTGGCAGGGCGGCGACGAAATCGGCAATCGCGAAGGGGCGGAACAGGCGGACGGTCAGGCAGCCGACACGCTCGCCCTCCCCCACCAGCTGGTCGACCGCACCGTTGCAGGTCTCGGCACCGGAACCCATGACGATGACCATCCGCTCCGCCTGCGGATGGCCGTGATAGTCGAACAGGTGATAGGCACGGCCGGTGCGGGCGGCGAGCTGGTCCATCATCTCCTGCACGATGGCCGGGCAGGCCTCGTACCAGGGGTTGGCGGCCTCGCGGGCCTGGAAGAAGACGTCGGGATTCTGCGCCGTGCCGCGGACGACGGGATGGTCGGGAGTCAGCCCGCGGCGGCGGTGGGCGTCGACGCAAGCATCGTCGATCAGGGCGTGCAGATCCTCGTCGGCGAGGGGCTCGACGCAGTTGAACTCATGCGAGGTGCGGAAGCCGTCGAAGAAATGCAGGAAGGGCACGCGCGCCCGCAGGGTGGCGGCATGGGCGACCAGCGCCAGATCCTGCGCCTCCTGCACATTGACCGAGGCCAGCATGGCGAAGCCGGTCTGGCGGCAGGCCATCACGTCGGAATGGTCGCCGAAGATCGACAGCGCGTGAGTCGCCAGCGTGCGCGCCGCCACATGCATGCAGAAGGGCGTCAGCTCTCCAGCGATCTTGTACATGTTGGGGATCATCAGCAGCAGGCCCTGCGACGCGGTGAAGGTCGTCGCCAGCGCGCCCGCCTGCAACGCGCCGTGGACCGCACCGGCGGCACCGCCTTCCGACTGCATCTCCACCACCTGGGGCACGGCGCCCCACAGGTTGGGACGACGCGCCGCCGACCATTCGTCGGCGAACTCCCCCATCGGCGAACTGGGCGTGATGGGATAGATCGCGATGACGTCGCTGGCGCGGTAAGCCACCGAGGCCGCCGCCTCGTTGCCGTCCATGATGCGGATGGCGGCTGCCGGCCGGGAGGAGGCGGTGGAGGTTGGGCTCTGGGTCATGCCGGAAATGTCCTCTCTGCTGGCGACGGTCGTCTCCCTCGGCGCGTCTTCGCTAATGGGAAGGCGTTTTCAAAAACCGGCGGAAGACGGCTGTCGGCCAGGGGGAATGGTCCATCCGGAGCGGGCCGGACACATTGACACTCGTCAGTTCCGCGCAGAATTTCCGGGTGAGGCCGTTCTGCGCTGCGCCAACGTCTGATATATTACTTTTGCAAGGAAGGCCCCAATTCGTCGCAGCGCAGCATCGGATGAATGCCGGGCTTTGCCGCGGGACAGCGGGCGGGCGATGGGGTGAAACCTGCCGCCGGGAGCGTCACAGGGTGGACGCAGCCCTTTGATCCAGGTCATTTATTGCGACCGGGCGCTGTGGCTTCCTACATGCGGATGCGCAGGGGAGATCAGGTCTCGCCCAAGAATCCGAACAGAAGAACAGGCGTTCAACCCGCAGTTACATTGCAGCAAAGAAGCATCCGTCGGCAACGGGCGTGATTATGCTGCAATTGCGAAGAAATCAACGCACCGCACCATCGTCCTGCGACATTTTCGCAGGGACCGAAGGCGGCCTCGGAAAACCACTTGAACCCCACACTGATATATTAATATAACTCCACCAGCGATGCTCCCGCCCCCTTGAAACGAAGCGGAAGCGACCCCGTCGCCCGGCACCGAACCCCCGCCGGCAAGGCATCCCCGCCCGAGGATCGCCGCCTTAGGGCCTGTACGTGCGCACCGGCGCCTGCCGTGGCAGGCATGTGAGGAAAACATGAACAAGATCCGTGGTTTGCGGTGGCAAATCCTTGCCCTGATGATGCTGGGCACCGTGGTCAACTACATCGACCGCAACACGCTGGGCATCCTGGCGCCGACGCTCAAGGAACAGCTTCACTTCTCGACCGAGCAGTATTCCTTCATCGTCAGCGCCTTCCAGCTCTGCTACAGCCTGATGCAGCCGATCGCCGGATACATCACCGATCTCGTCGGGCTGAAGCTCGGTTATGCGATGTTCGCCTTCGTCTGGGGCGCCGCCGCCGCCGCGCATGCACTGGCCGGCAGTTGGCAGTCGATGGCCTTCTTCCGCGGCCTGCTGGGCGTCAGCGAGGCGGCGGCGATGCCGTCGGGCGTGAAGACCTCCACCCTGTGGTTCCCGGCCAAGGAACGCTCCATCGCCACCGGCTGGTTCAACACCGGCAGCTCGATCGGCGCGATGGTCGCCCCGCCCTTCGTCATCTGGCTGTCGCTGACCTATGGCTGGCAGGAAGCCTTCATCGTCACCGGTCTGCTGGGCGTCGGCATGTCGGCCCTGTGGTACATGCTGTACCGCAACCCGGAGAACCATCCGCGCCTGACCAAGGAAGAGCACGATTATATCCTGGAAGGCCAGGCGCACGTCGAACTGCCGAAGCCGTCGGTGAAGCGCGTGCTGGGCAAGGGCAAGTTCTGGAGCATCGCCGCCGCCCGTTTCCTGACCGAGCCGGCGTGGCAGACCTTCAGCTTCTGGATCCCGCTGTACATGGTCTCCACCCGCGGCATGGACATCAAGCAGTTCGCCCTGTTCGCCTGGCTGCCCTTCCTGGCCGGTGACATCGGCTGCATCCTCAGCGGTTACCTGTCGCCCTTCTTCGTCAAGCGCTTCAAGATGTCGCTGGTCAACTCCCGCATCGCCGGCGTCGGCGTGGGTGCGGTGTGCATGGTCGGCCCGGCCCTGATCAGCTTCACCGTCAGCCCGATCGCCGCCATCTTCCTGTTCTCGCTCGGCGCCTTCGCCCACCAGATGCTGTCCAGCCTGCTCTATGCCCTGGTCACCGACACCTTCGAGAAGCAGGACGTCGCCACGGCGACCGGTTTCGGCGGCATGGCCGGCTATATGGGCGGCATGATCTTCTCGCTGATCATCGGCCAGCTCGCCACCACGATCGGGTACGAGCCGCTGTTCGCCTGCCTGACCGTGTTCGACCTGACCGCCTTCGCCATCATCGCCCTGGTGCTAGGTCAGCGGGGGGGCCAGCACGGCGGCAAGTCCGCCGCCGCCATACCGAACGCCACGGCCGGCGCCGACTGACGGTCCATCCGGTCCCGACCTTCACGGTCACCACCATTGAGACGCCCTCCGGCACAGCGCCGGGGGGCGTTTCGCATTGGTCCATACCGATGGAAGCGATGGGCAAGAAAGCTGACCGCGATGCGGCGAAGCCGCTTGCCACGTGGATGAGATATTAGTATATTAGAATCGTACCGCTGGATGCGCCGTGGGTTGACCCGGCACAACTTGTTGGACGTTCCTCTCGGACTTCAGAGCCGCCGGTGTCACCGACGGCTCTTTTTTTGTCCGCATGCCGCTCAGTTGAACAGGAAGGACTGGCTGTCGATCTCGAACGCGGGGGCGGCGTGGTCCGGCTGGGCGGAGACGGCGGCAGCGGCGGCGACCGACAGCAGCGAGGCCAGCGCGAAGGCCGAAGCGACAAGGGCGCGGGCGATCGTGTGGCGCGCGGCGGGCTTGTGAGAGGACGGCTGATGAGAGGACATGCGACGGCTCCTTGTCTGGGATTGCGATGATCGGGCGTCGGGGAGCGGCGTCGGCGTCATCGGCAGACCCATGCTGCCACCGTCGCGCCGCCATGAAATGCGCCGATCCCGCATGTCCTTCATGATGATGTTGCACTGCATCATAGCGCTTTGACTGTGCATGATGCAGACTGCGGAAGATGATCGCAGCGCTCCGATTGGTTGCGCGAGCGGGAGACAGACCAGTTACCTGATGTAGGCTGTTCTTTTACTACGCCAGTCCTCGGCGCCCGCCGACCTCGTCAAGATGATCCAGCATATCGGCCGGATCCTCGTAGACGCGCAACGCGCCGGAGCGCTCAAGCTCCTCCCGGCCATAGCCACCGGACAGCAGGCCGATGCCGAGCGCGCGCGCCCGTTTGGCGGCGATCATGTCCCAGATGCTGTCGCCGACCACGAAGGCGCTGGCGATGTCGACGCCGATGCGCGCGGCGGCGGCCAGGAACAGGTCCGGGTCGGGCTTGGCATATTCGACCTCGTCGCGGGTGACGACCGCGGCGCGCTCCGGATCGACGCCCAGCTTTTCCAGTGCCGGCCGCGCCGTCTCCATCCGGCCGCTGGTGGCGATGGCCCAGGGGATGTTCAACTCCGTCAGCGTGTCCAGCAGATCGCGGGCGCCGGGCAGCGGCACAACGCCGGCCGCCAGCCGCTTGTAGGCCTGTGCATGGCGGTGGCGCAGCCGGTCGAGCAGGTCCTGGTCGATGGCAAGGCCGGTCTCGCGCAGCAGCATGTTGGTGAACAGTCCGCCGCTCATGCCGATCTTGCGGTGGATGCGCCAGACCGACAGGGCGATGCCCTCCTCGTCCAGCGCCTCCTTCCAGGCCAGCACATGCTGGTACACCGTGTCGGTCAACGTGCCGTCAAGGTCGAACAGGAAGGCGTTGGTCAGGTGGGGAAAGCCGGTCATGTCCATTGTCCGCAGGTTGTGGAGGCGGGTCGAATTCGACAGGACCAGAGGTGGGGCCGCCCGGCGCGTTTCGCCAAGGATTTGCCGAAGACAGTGATGGATTTTCCTCAACGATAACCTACGCGAACTTTCACCGGGTTCCACCACGCGGGCGCGAAGACTGGCGCTTCCGCTGGCGCGTTGACTTCGCTACAGTCCACGCCCAAGCTTGCCGCCGGTATGTTCGGCGCAATGCCTGCAGGGAGAGAAGCGCGTGTCGGAAAGGCCGGGGGATGGCGACGCTTGGTCGACAGACGAGGATCTGGTCACATTGCTGGATCAGGTCAGCCGGCTTGTCTATGGCATCAGCTTCACCGAAGGGCTTTTCCCAGCGCAATGGGTGGCCCTGCGCTATTTCCACGACGCGCCGGAGCCGGCGCGCACCCTGACCGCACTGGCCCGGTTCCAGCGGATCCATCTGGCGCCGGTGTCGCGCACCGTGTCCACCCTGGTGGACAAGGGGTTCCTGGCCCGCCGTCCACATCCGGGATTCAAGCGCGGCTGGCTGTTCGACCTGACGGACGAGGGGCGGGCCCTGCTGCACCGCGATCCCCTGCGCCAGTCGCTGACCCCGCCGCTCGCCGCCATGGCGGAGGATGAGCGGGCGATGCTGGGCCGCCTGATGAAGCGGATCATCACACACATGCAGGCGGGCACCGCGACCGCGGAGGACGGCGCGCCGGTCGCCTGACCGCCCCGCCCCACTCCCCAGTTCCACTCCGGAGTCCCACTCCGGAGTCCCACTGCGCTGCCCCGCATCCCACAGCCTCCATCCGGTCAGAACGTCAGCCGTTCGATGTTCTGCAGCACCAGCTGGTGATGGTTCTGGTCCTCCAGCGTGACGGTCGTCTCCTGGGTGAAGGTCAGGCCGTGGCCCGACGGGTCCATAGTGTAGGCGTGCCCGTCCAGCTGCTGCAGCCAGTTGGTGCCGGCATTGGCGACGAAGGCGCCGACCTCCACCACGTCGGTCCAGCCCACCCCGCCGTCGATGGTCAGGTTGCCGTCGCGCGGGGCGAAGATGAACAGGTCGTCGCCGGCCCCGCCGGACATGCTGGTCGTGCCGGCTCCGGCATGCAGGATGTCGGCACCGCTGCTGCCGGTCATCGTCGCATCGGCCGAGACCAGAACCTGCACCGCCAGCGGATCGCTGGACAACCCCTGGTCGTCACTGACCGTCACCTCCAGCGTCCGCGCGCCGCCGCCATTCGGGCTGAGCGCCAGATGCTGGAGGATTTCGGTGTAGGTCGCGGTGGGGGCGCTGCCCGACAAGGACAGCTGGTGGGTGCTGTCGTCCCAGCTGACCTCGATCCCGGTGCCCGACACCGTCTTGCGGCCGGTCGACAGGTCGGTGTCGATGGTCATGCTGTCGAGGTTCAGCGCGTCGCCGGTCTGCGATCCGGCGGCGATGCGGATCGACATGCCGGACATGACGCTGCTGTCCACATCGGTGATCGTCGCGTCGGCGCCCACCGCCGGATGATCGGTCGCGTCCGCGGCGATGACGGTCGTGGCGTGTGCGGCGGCCATGGTCGGCTTGTCGTTCACCGGATCGACCGTGACGCTGAGCGTCTGCGTCACCGCCGCGGTGTCGGTTCCGTCCTGGGCGGTCACGGTGACCGACAGGTCGACCGTGCCATGGGCGTTGGCCGGCGGGGTGTAGGTCAGGCCGGCCAGATCGGACGCGGCGAGGGTCCAGCTGCCGTCGCCGTTGTGGGTGCCATGGTTCAGGCTGGCGCCGTCCGGCATTCCGGTGATCCGCACCGACAGCGTTTCCGACCCGTCGCTGTCGGTCGAGGCGGCGGTGATCGTCAGCGCGATCGCCGTGTCCTCGTTGCCGTGCACGGCGGGGGTGAGCAGCGTCGGCGTGTCGGCGACCGGGGTCACCGTCACCGCCAGCGACTTGTTGACGGTCGCCGGCGTGGCGGTGCCGTCCGTCGAGGTGGCGGTGACCGACAGGGTGAAGCTGCTGCCGCTGTCATGGGCCGGGGTGATCGCCAGGCCGGCGAGTTGAGCCGGCGTCAGCGTGATCGAGCCGTTGACGATCGTCAGGGTGTCGCCCGCCGTGTTCGACAGGGTGGCACCGGCCGGGATGTCGGCGATGGTGACGCTCAGCGTCTCCGATGCGTCGGTCAGGGCCGGGGTGATCGACAGGGCGACCGTGCCGTCCTCCGCCACCGATGCCGGATCGACCTGCAGGGTCGGCGCATCGGACAGGGCACGGACGGTGACCGGCAACTGCGCCGTGACGGAAGCCGGGGTGGCGGTGCCGTCGGTTGAAGTCGCGGTGACGGTCAGGGTGAAGTCGCCGTCGTCGTTCAACGGCGGCGTGATCTTCAGGCCGGCAAGCTGGGCCTGGGTCAGCGTCCAGGTCCCGTCGCTGTTGTGCGTGCCGGCGCTGAGCGTCCCACCGGCCGGAACGCCGGAGATGGTGATGCTCAGCAGCTCCGAACTGTCGGTCAGGGCCGAGGTGATGGTCAGCGGGATCGCCGCATCCTCGTCGCCCGTTGCCGCCGATACGGTCAGCGTCGGGGCGTCGGACACCGGGTTGACCGTCACCGGCAGGGTGGAGATCACCGTGACCGGGCTGGCGCTGCCGTCCCTGGCGGTGGCGGTGACGGTCAGGGTGAAATCACCGTCGTCGTTCGACGGCGGCGTGATCGCCAGACCGGCAAGCTGGCCGGGGGTGAGGGTGATGGAGCCGCCGGAAGTGGTCAGCACGTCACCCGCCGTGTTGGACAGATGAGCGCCGTCGGGGATGCCGGCGATGGTGACCGTCAGCGTTTCCGACCCGTCGAGGTCGGTCAGCGCCGGGGTGATCGTCAGCGCGATGGCGGTGTCCTCGTCACCGGTGGCGGCGGTGACGGACAGGGTCGGCGTGTCGGTCACCGGGGTCACCGTGACCGGCAGCGATGCGCTGGTGCTGACCGGCGCGGCGGTGCCGTCGGTGGCGGTCGCCGTGACGGTCAGGGTGAAGTCGTCGCCCTTGTTGGAGGGCGGCGTGATCGCCAGACCGGTCCATTGCCCGGCCGTCAGCGTGATGGACCCGCCGGTGACGGTCAGCACGTCGCCCGCCGCGTTGGACAGGTGGGCACCGTCCGGAATGCCGGCAATGGTGACGGTCAGCGTCTCCGACCCGTCGAGATCGGTCAGCGCCGGATTGATCGCCAGGGCGATCACCGTATCCTCGTTGCCGCTGGCGGCGGTGACGGTCAGCGTCGGGGTGTCCGAGACGGCGTTCAGGGTGATCGGAACGGTGACGACCTTGGTCGCCGTGCTGCCGTTGGATTCGATGCTGACGGCGGTGACGGTCAGGCTGATCGGCGCATCGCTGTTGGCCGGCGGCGTCAGGGTCAGGCCGTTGAGCTGGGCCGGCGTCAGGGTCCAGCTGCCGTCGGCGTTGTGGGTGCCGGCGGACAGCAGCGCACCGGTCGGCACGCCGGTGATGGTCAGCAGCCCCAGCCGCTCCGACCCGTCGGTGTCGGCCAGCGCCACGGAGAGATTCAGCGGCACCGCCGTATCCTCGGTCCCGGTCAGCGGCGTCCAGGTGAGGATGGGCTGGTCGGCGACCGGATCGACGCTGACGCGGAACAGCTGGCTGGTGGTCGCGGTGGCTCCGGTCGAGGATTCCGTCGTGATGGCGGTCAGGGTCAGGTTGAAGTCGGTGCCGGCATTGGCCGGCGGCTGAAGCTTGAGGCCCAACAGCTGGGCGGCGGTCAGGCTGACCGAACCGGCGGTCGGCGTCAGAATGTTGCCGTTGGCATCCACCAGCACCGCGCCGGCCGGCAGGCCGGACAGGACGACGGCCATGGTCTCCGACCCGTCTGTGTCGACCAGCGCTGCCGTCAGGTTCAGCGCGATCAGCGAATCCTCGCTGCCGGACGCGTTGGCGACGATGACGGTGGGGGCGTCGGTGACCGCCGTGACCTCCACATGGATGTTGGCGGTCGTGCTCGCCGTGTCCTTGTTGGAGCTTTCCAGGCTGGTGGCGGTCAGCGTCAGGTCCATGCCGCCGGAATAGTTGCGCGGCGGCGTGACGGTCAGGCCCGACAGCTCCGACGGCTTCAGGGTCCAGGACCCGTCGCCATTGTTGGAGCCGTGGTTCAGAACCGCGCCCTCGGGCAGGCCCGACAGGATGACCGCCATCGTCTCCGACCCGTCGGTGTCGACGAGGCTGGCCGACACGTCCAGCGCGATGGGCGTGTCCTCCGCGCCGGTCGCGTCATGGACGGTGACGGCGGGCGCGTCGGCGGCGGCCGTGTAGGTGACGGACAGCGTCTTGGTCGACCAGGCGGGCGTCGCGGTGCCGTCCTGGGCGGCCGCTTCGACCGTCAGGGTCACCGTGCCGGCATAGTTGGCCGGCGGCGTCAGCGTCAGCGCCGCGCGATCCTGCGCCGACAGGGTGGAGAGATCGTAGACGCCGTTGCCGAGCGAGGTGCCGGCCGACAGGGTGAAGCCGGACGGAACCGTCACCCTCAACGCCGTTATCACCTCCCCCGTGCCGACCAGATCGGTAACGGCGGCGGAGATGGACAGGCTGGCGGCGTGATCCTCCTGCGCCGTGACGGAGCTGGCGCTGATGGCGGGGGCATCGCTGACCGGCGCCACCTCGACCGCCAGGGTCTTCGTCGTGGTCGCCCGGTCGGCGTTGCTGGTTTCGCGCGCGACCGCGGTCACCGTCAGCTGGAAGGTCCCGCTGGCGTCGTGCGGCGGGGTGAATTTCAGCCCGGACAGCTGGTCGGGAGTCAGCACCCACTTCCCGGTGGCGGAGTCCAGATAGCCGGCCGACAGCGAGGCGCCGGTCGGCACCCCTTCGATGACGATGCTGGCCAGAACCTCCGACCCGTCGGTGTCGGCCAGCGCGGCGGTGATGTCCAGCGCAATGGCCGTGTCCTCGTTGCCGGAGGCGGCCTGCACGGTCAGCAGCGGGCTGTCGGCGACGGCGGTGACGGTCACCGCCTGGGTCAGGCTGGTGTGGGTGTTGCCGGAGTTGGTGGCCACATCGATGCCGAGGGTGAAATCGGCGTCGCTGTTGGAGGGTGGCGTCAGCGAAAGCCCGGTCAACTGCGCCGGCGTCAGGGTGATCGAGCCGTTGGCAATGGTCAGCGTGTCGCCGGCCGTGTTGGTCAGGACGGCGCCGGTGGGGATGTTCGACAAGGTGACCGAGCTGACGCCGCTCCAATCCTGCAGGCCGGTGTCGAGATGCAGGGCGACGGCGCTGTCCTCCGCCGTGGTGACGCCGGAGGGGCGGTTGCTGCCGACGCCGGTCGCCGGGTCGGGAGACGTGCCGCCCCCGGTGGAGCCGCCACCGGTCGAGCCACCGCCTGTGGAACCGCCACCCGTGGACCCGCCGCCGGTGGACCCACCACCCGTGGAACCCCCGCCTGTAGAGCCGCCACCCGTGGACCCGCCGCCCGTCGTGGCCGTGGTGGTCCAGCTCAGCACGAAGCTGTCGGACACGCTGGTGTTGCGGTCGCCCTCGCTTTCGATGCTGTAAGGTTTGACCGTCAGGGTGACGCTGGCGGTGTCGATATGGGTGGTGCTGTCGACGCTGTGGGTGATGCCGGTGGCGTTTGCATCCTTGACGGTCAGCTTCAGGCCGCCTTCGGCCAGTGCCGCGGTATACTCCTCGGCGGTCAGCGTCCAGGTGCCGTTGCCGTTGTCGAGGCCGCGCGACAGCACCGTGCCCTTCGGCACGCCGGAGATGGTGACCGCCAGCTTTTCGGAGCCGTCGGTGTCGGCCAGGAAGGCGTTCAGGTTCAGCACCAAGCCGTCCGGCACGCCGGCCACCGACTGGTCGTCGACATGGTAGGCCTCGACCGCGCTGTTCACCCCGTGCGACACCGGCGCGTCGGCCACGGCGGTGACGGTGACCTTCGGGGTGTAGGTCTTGGTCAGGCTGTCGGTGCCGTCGACCGCCGTCACCTTGACGGTGATGGTGAAGTCGTCGGAGTTGTTGGCCGGCACGTTCAGCCGCAGATTCCCGAGCTTGGCCGGATCGACGGTCCAGCTGCCGTCATGGTTGTCGGTCAGCGCGCCGGCATCGGTGCTGGTCAGGGTGACCCAGGCCGGCAGGCCGGAGATGACGATGGAGGAGATATGCTCCGACCCGTCGCTGTCGCCGGTCAGGGCCGAGATGGTCAGCGGGATGCCGCCGACGGCGTCCTCCAGACCGCTGGCGCCGATGGAGACGACCGGCTCGTCCGTCTTGGGGTCGACGGTGACGGTCAGGTCGCGGGTGTCCTTCAGCGTCCCGCCGGAGGTCACGCCGTTCACCGTGATGATCGGCGCGCCGTTGCTGTCGGTGGTGATGACGTCCACCTTCAGCGTGATCGTGCCGGCGAAATCCTGCTTGGTCGTCAGCGTCAGTTCGTTGCGGTACGCCACGTCGACCGACCAGCGGCCGTTGCCGAGATAGACCAGCCCGCTCTCGTGCCCAGCCGCCAGCGACAGCCAGGAGCCGGACGGCAGGTTGCTGACGACCAGCGACAGGCGCTCCGACCCGTCATTGTCGACCATCACCAGATCGCCGAGCCGCAGGTTGATCGCCGTGTCCTCGTTGCCGCTGGCGGTGAGCGTGCCGTTCGGCGTCACCACGTCGGCCACGCCCTGCACGTCGACATGGACGGTCATCGGCGCGGCGTCGGCGATGGAACCGTTGGAGCTTTCCGTCGCCCGCGCGGTGAAGGTCAGGTCGAAGCCGGTGTTGGAGTTTTCCGGCGGGGTGATGGTCAGGCCGGTCAGGTCGGTCTGGGTCAGCACCCACTTGCCGAGGCCCGCGTCGTAATGGCCGTGGTTCAGCGTCGCCCCGGCCGGCACGCCGCCGACCAGGATGCTGAGGGTTTCCGAACCGTCGCGGTCGGTCAGGGCCGCCACCACCGACAGCGGGATGGCGGTGTCCTCGCGCCCCACCGCGTCGGAGGCCGACAGCACCGGCGTATCGGCGACCGCGTTGACGGTGATCGCCAGCGGCTGCTGCGCCGAGGTGGCGGTGGTCGTTCCCTCCACCGAAGTGGCGGTGATCTTCAGCGTCACCGTGCCGGAATAGTTCAGCGGCGGCGTGAAGCTGAGGCCGCTCAGTTGCCCCGGCGTCAGGGTCCAGCTGCCGTCGGCATTGTGGGTGCCGGCGGACAGCGTCGCCCCCTCCGGCACGCCGGTGATGGTGATGTGGTCCAGCGTCTCCCCGGTCACGTCGGACAGGTGAGCGTCGATGGTCAGCGGGATGGCGCTGTCCTCGTTGCCGGTGGCGGCGGTGGGGATGACGATGGGGGCGTCGGCGACGCCGGTGACGGTCACCGACAGGGTCGCCGGCGCCGATACGGCGGTCGAGCCGTTCTCCTGCTCCACCGAGGTCGCGGTGACGCTGAGGGTGATGGTGCCGGAGAAGTCGTGCGGCGGGGTCAGGCGCAGATTCGGCACGTCGGCCGCATCCACCTTCCAGGTCTTGCTGCCGTCGCTCTGGGTGCTGAGAACGGTGCCGAAATTCAGGGTCGCCCCATCCGGAACGCCGGAGATGGTGACGTAGCCGATGCTCTCCGACCCGTCGGTGTCGGTCAGGGCCGGGGTGATCGACAGGGCGACGGAGGTGTCCTCGTCCGTCGCGGCGGCGGCGGCGGTCACGGTCGGCGCATCGGCCACCGCATCGACGGTGATGGTGCCGGTCGCCGTCTGCGTGCCGCGCGCCGTGCCGGCGCTGGTGCTGTCGATGGTCCCGACCGTCAGCGTATAATTGAGGTCGGCGTCGGAATTGTGGGCGGTGACGACCGTCAGGCCCTGGACCGTCCAGGTCCCCGCCGTCCCGCCGGCCGTCAGCGCCGTGGTCGGGATCGTCCAGCTGTAGTTGCCGGAGGCATCGGGACCGCTGCGGGTCAGTTCCACGCCGTTCACATACAGCTTCGCGCCGGCCACATCCTGCTGCGAGGCGGCCATGGTCAGGGTGACGCTCTCCACCTTTTCAGGGCTGGCGGCATCGACGTCGCTCAGCGCGATGGTCGGCGCGAGCGCGATGCCGCCGGCCGCGTCCTCGTCGCCGCGCGCGGCCAGCGTGGAGAGCGTGATGGCGTCAGCCTGCGGAGTGACCTGGATCGTCTGGGTGGCGGTGGAGGTGCCGCCATAGCCGTCGGTCACCGTGAAGGAGAAGGTCTCGGTTCCGCTGAAATCGGCGTCCGGGGTGTAGGTGAAGGTGCCGTCTGCGTTCACCACCAGCGTGCCGTGGTCCAGACGCACCGGCTGGCCGTTGTCGCCGGGGCCCTTGTAGGTCAGCGTGTCGTCGGTGCGGCCGTTGAGCGTGTCCTGGTCGGTGGCGCCCAGCCGGCCGTTGACCGCAATATCCTCGCGGGTGGAGGTGCTGTCCGCCGTCGCGGTGGGCGCGTAGTTCAGCGCCGTGCGGACATCGACCGGCTGGCCGTCGACATAGAGTTCCAGCTTTTCGAAATCCGCCACCTTGATGCCAAGCGCGCTCAGGGTGGCGGCCTTGGACACGTCGGTGTCGCTGGTGGCGGCGTTGGGATTGGCGGCGGCGGCCTCGATCCGATCCCGCAGGGTGCGGAGGTCGGCCAGGATCAGGGCGTTCGACGGCTGCGAATTGAGCTGCGAACTGCTCAGCATCACCCGGAAGGTGTCGATGCCGGCATCGCCATCCTGCAATTCGGGGCTCGACGAGGTGCCGCCGTCGGTGCCGACGGTGAAGATCGACAGATCGTCGCCGGCCCCGCCATGGATGGTGTCCCGGCCCGCCCCGCCGGTGATGGTGTCGTTGCCGCCGCCGCCGAGCAGGATGTTGCCGCCGCTGTTGCCGGTGATGACGTCGTCGAAGGCCGAGCCGGCGACATTCTCCAGATTGCGCAGGACATCGGTGCCCTCGCCGGTGCCGACGCCGGTCGCAAGGTTCGCGTTCACCGCGGTGGCCGAGTCCGCATAGGTGACGGTGTCGTTGCCGGCGCCGCCGTCGATGGTGTCGTTGCCAAGGCCGCCGGCCAGCAGGTCATTGTCGGCGCCACCGTCCAGACTGTCGTCGCCCGCTCCGCCGATCAGCGTGTCGCTGCCGGCCCCGCCATAGACGGTGTCGTTGCCGTCACCGCCCTCCAGGCTGTCGTTGCCCTTCGGCGTGTTGGTGAACTGGATGGTCAGCGTCTTGGTGGCACTGTCGGCGGTGCTGCCGTTCTCCCGCTCTTCCGCGGTGGTGACCACGGTGAGGGTGATGGGAGTGCTGTCCCCCTCTTTGGCGGTCAGGGTCAGGCCGGACAGCTGGGCCTGGGTCAGCGTCCAGGTCCCGTCGGCATTGTGGGTGCCGGCGCTGAGCGTCGCATCGGCCGGAACGCCGGAGATCGTCACCTTGGAGATCGATTCCGAGCCGTCGACGTCCGTCACGGCGGGGGTGATGGTGAGGGCGGTGGTGAAGATGCCGGTGCCGTCGCCATAGATCACGTCGTCGCCGGCGCCGCCCCGGATGGTGTCGTTGCCGGCGCCGCCCGACAGCGTGTCGTTGTCGGCGGTTCCGGTCAGCGTGTTGTTCTGGCCAATCGCAAGGTCGTAGGTGATCGGCGTCACCGCGAGCGTCGGCGTGTCGGCCACCGCCACCACGGTAACGGCCAGCGTCGTCTGGACGGAGACTGGGGAAAACCCGCGGTCGGTGGCCGTGGCGGTAACGGTCAGCGTGAAGTCGACGTCGCTGTCATGCGGCGGCGTGATGGTCAGGCCGGTCAGCTGGGCCTGGGTCAGGGTCCAGGTGCCATCGGCGTTGTGCGTACCGGCGCTGAGCGTCGCACCGGTGGGAACGCCGGCGATGGTGATGCTCAGCGATTCCGAACCGTCCAGATCAGTCAAGGCGGACCGGATGTCCAGCGCGATCGCCGTGTCTTCGTTGCCGCTCGCGGCGGTGACGCTGAGTGTCGGGGTGTCGGTCACCGGATCGACGGTGACGTGCAGGGTCTTGCTCCTGGTCGCTTCTGCGGCGACCCCATCCTTGGCGACGGCGGTCACGGTCAGATCGAAATCGACGTCGCTGTTCGACGGCGGCGTGATCTTCAGACCGGCGAGCTGATCCTTGGACAGCGTGATCGAGCCGTTGGTGACCGTCAGCACGTCGCCCGCCGTGTTGGCGAGCGTGGCGCCGGTGGGGATGCCGGTGATCCGGATGCTCAGCGTCTCCGACCCGTCGGTGTCGGTCAGGCCCGGGTTGATCGACAATGCGATGGCAGTGTCTTCGTTGCCCTGCGCGGCGGTAACGCTCAGCGTCGGCGTGTCGCTCACCGGATCGACGGTGACATGCAGGGTATCGCTCTTGGTCGCCTCGGTGGCGACGCCATCCTTGGCGATGGCGGTCACCGTCAGGTCGAAATCAACGTCGCTGTTCGACGGCGGCGTGATCTTCAGACCGGCGAGCTGATCCTTGGACAGCGTGATCGAGCCGTTGGTGACCGTCAGCACGTCGCCCGCCGTGTTGGCGAGCGTGGCGCCGGTGGGGATGCCGGTGATCCGGATGCTCAGCGTCTCCGACCCGTCGGTGTCGGTCAGGCCCGGGTTGATCGACAATGCGATGGCAGTGTCTTCGTTGCCCTGCGCGGCGGTAACGCTCAGCGTCGGCGTGTCGCTCACCGGATCGACGGTGACGCGTAGGGTCTCGCTCTTGGTCGCTTCGACGGCGACACCGTCCTTGGCGATGGCGGTGACAGTCAGATCGAAATCAACGTCGCTGTTCGACG
>NZ_CAMLJP010000035.1 GCF_946480385.1 uncultured Azospirillum sp. | reverse complement strand
ATGCAGGCGGACGACATTGTCGGCGCCGACCTGCGCAACCTGCGGGATGACGATCTCGGCGACATCGACGACGTGGTGATCGGCGCCGACGGCAGGGTCCAATATGTGCTGGTCGGCCGTGGCGGCTTCCTGGGGATCGGCGAGGAACTGGTGCCGGTGCCCTGGAAGGATTTGCGGGTCACCCCGGCCCCGAACCAGGACACCTTCGTGCTGAACGTGCCGGACTCCGTCCTGGGCAAGGCGCCGTCGATCGGCAAGGACATCGGCCGCCAAGCCAATGCGGGCAACTGGAGCAAGCAGGTCGATGCGTATTGGAGCAAGCAGCTGGCCCAGGGCGGCAACGGCCAGGGCAACGCCAAGACCTCCACAGGCAGCAGCGGCCAGAAGCCGACCCAGAACCAGAGCGGATCGGGCCAGTCGGGATCGAACCAGTCGGGATCGAACCAGCCGGGTTCCAATCAGTCGAGCAAGCAGTAAGGGGGGCTTCGGGCCGGTGAGGTGCGTCGTCCAAGACGGGATTCCAGCCTCGCCGCCACCCGACCTCCGTCTCCGCTTACCGCTCGCGCCGTCGCCATCCGTCGCGAGCGGTACGGTCCCGCCCCAAGGGCCGGCATCTCAGGAGACGCTGAAGTCCTTCGGATGCATCAGATCGGCGAAGCCGACGCGATGCAGAAATTCTGCGCGTACCCGGTCGATCACCGCGTAGGCGACCGCCGAGCCATCGTCGGCGGGATCGACCACCACGCGGAACGGCCTCTTGCCGAATGGGACGTTGACCACGCCGACGACGGTGTCGGCGACCTGCTCGGGATCCGCGGTTTCCGGAACGGTCGCGGCGAGTTCCTTCAGCATCGCCTCCGCGAAACCCGCCGGCAGCCCCGCCTCGTAGTCCGCCGCAATGGCCTTGTCCTCGGGGGCGCCGGCATGGGCGAAGTGGTTCGTCCCTTTGGTGAAGGCGCCGGGTACGATGATGGACGTCTCGATGCCGAACGGTGCCAGTTCACGCGCATAGCAGACCGCCAGGGCGTCCATGCCGGCCTTGGCCGCGAAGTAGGGACCGAGCATCGGCGGGACGCCGCCGGCGGCACTGCTGCTGCCGATCCACAGCACCAACCCCCGCCGTGCCTTGCGCATGTGCGGCAGGGCAGCCCGGTTGACGCGCTGGGTGCCGAGCACGTTCACGTCGTAAAGCGCGGCGAGTTGTTCGGGCGTGAATGCCTCGCTCGGACCCCACACCATATGCCCGGCATTGTGGATCAGGACGTCGAGCCGGCCATGCTCCGCGATGATGGTCTCGACGGCCGATCGCGCCGATGCATCGGACTGCACGTCGAGTTCGACCGTCCGCAAATCAACGTTGCGGTCCCGCGCATAGGCTGCGACCTCGGCAGCGTGATCCGCATTCTTGCCGCTCAGCCCGCGCATGGAGGCGTAGACGATATGCCCCGACGCGGCCAGGGCGTTGGCCATCAGGCGGCCGAAGCCGCTCGATGCGCCGGTGATGAGAATGACCTGCCTCATGCCGTCCCCTCCCTCAGACCACGCCGCCGTTCGCCCGCAGGATCTGGCCGTTGATCCAGCCGCCATCCGGCCCGACGAGCAGGGAAACCACGCGGGCGATGTCGTCGACCTCGCCCAAGCGGCCGAGCGGGATCATCTGCCTGATGCGATCGAGCATGGCCTGGTCCTTGCCCTGGAAGAAGAGCTCGGTGGCAATCGGGCCGGGTGCGACCGCGTTGACGGTGATCCCCCGCGACCCCAGTTCCTTCGCCAGGATATGCGTCAGGGCTTCGACCGCCGCCTTCGTGGCCGCATAGACCCCGTAGGTCGGTTGATAGAGGCCCACGACACTCGTGGAGAAGTTCACGATCCGACCGCCGTCGCGCAACCGGTTCGCTGCCTCGCGCAGCCCGTTGAACGTCCCCTTGAGGTTGGTCGCGATGATCCGGTCGAAGGCGTCGTCGTCCATCTGCGCAACGGGCGCCAGCGTCATGATGCCGGCATTGTTCACCAGCACGTCCACTCCGCCATAGGCCGCCTCGGCGGCATCGAACATCCGCTTCACCGCCGCCGGGTCGCTGACGTCGGCCTGGACGGGAATGGCCCGGCCGCCGGCCGCCTCGATCTCTTCGACCAATTTTCCGGCGGCGTCGGCGCTGCCGGCATAGTTGACGACGACCGCCAGGCCGTCATTCGCCAGCCGCCGGGCAATGGCGGCACCGATGCCGCGGGATGCTCCGGTGACGATCGCGACCCGGTTCGTTGATGACGTCATTGTCCTGCTCCTTCTGTCCTGGTGCGAGTGGTGGTTTCCGGCCGCCTTCAATCCTTCGCCCGATAGGCGTCCGGAATGACGAACACCTCGTCGGCGCGGGCATAACCGCCGTCCTTGACCTCTTCGATCAGCACCATGGTGTGCGGGCGGGCGGCCTCCGAGAAATACTCGACAAGCATCGCCGTGGTGCGATGGACGATTTCTTCCTTCTGCGAACGGCTCAGCGCGGCCTCGGGAACCTTGAAATTGACGAACGGCATGATCTTCGCTCCTGTGGGATGATCGATCGATGAGCAGTGCCCCGGTCGGCCGCTGCTCTCGGAACCGAAAATCGTCCGTTTTGCAGTTCGGAGGTAGACCGGCGATTTCGACATCACCATTTTGCTGGAATTAACAATCGCGTGGGCCGGCTATGGATCGCATCGATGTCATGCGTCTGTTCGTCAGGATCGTCGAACGTGGGAGCTTCGCTCAGGCCGCACGGGACCTGCAGGTTCCACGTCCGACCGCCACGCATGCGATCCAGCGTCTGGAGGCGGATATCGGCGTCCGGCTGCTGGAACGGACGACACGCAATGTCCGGCCGACGCTCGACGGCGCGCTCTACCATGAGCGCTGTCTTCGGCTCCTCGCCGATCTCGATGAGATGCAAAGCGTCTTCAGGAACGCCGAGCCCCGGGGGCCGCTTCGCGTCGACATGCAGGGAACCATCGCGCGGTTCTTCATCCTGCCCGCGCTGCCTGGGTTCATCGCGCGCTATCCGGGAATTTCACTGAACCTCAGCGAAGGCGACCGGATGGTGGACCTCATCACCGAAGGCGTCGATTGCGTCGTGCGGGCCGGCGATCTCTCCGACTCTTCCCTGATCGGCCGCCGCATCACCATGTTCGAGCAACTGACCCTGGCGAGCCCCGCCTATCTCGACTGTCATGGCATCCCGTCGACGCCGGGCGATCTCGACGGTCATCGGATGGTCGGCTATGCCGCCTCGGCGACCGGGCAATCCTATCCGATGGAGTTCACGACGCGCGAGCGGAGCTGGGAGGTTCAACTGCCCTACGACGTCGTCGTCCGCGGGGCGGAGATCTACACGGCGTCGGCTGTCGCGGGGTTGGGGCTGATACAGGTCCCGCGCTATCGCGTGGAGCACCAGATCGCCGCCGGGCAACTGGTCCCGGTACTGGAAGCCTTCCCGCCCCCACCGATGCCGGTGTCGGTGGTCTATCCGCAGAACCGCCATCTCTCTTCGCGGATAAGAGTGTTCATCGATTGGCTGTCGGAGGTGTTCGACGGTCCGCGTGGCTAAAGCGGACTGGCCACCGTCCCGGCAAGAAAAAAGCCCCCGCATTGGTGCGGGGGCGCTTTTCGTGCCGGAAGCCCATCCTTTCCAGGACTTCTCCTGCCCGTCCTTACCAGGACGAGGAAGAGGAGTTCCCGGCGGTGTTCGGTAGCGACTTGCGGGACTTGCTCTGGCCCATGCCGCGCTCGTTCGGCGAAACCGTCTCGTTGTTGTCGTAGGCCATGCCGCTGGACCCCGATCCAGCCCGGCTGGAGTCGTTCAGCGATCCGCGGGTCATGCCCTGATCCAGGCCACGCTCGTTCGGCGTGACAGTCCGGTTGTCGTAGGTCGTGCCGGTGGAGCCGGAACCGGCCGGGGCGGCGTTGTTCAGCGACTTGCGGCTCATGCCCTGGTCCAGGCCACGCTCGTTCGGCGAGATCGACTGCTGGCTCGTTCCCGTGCTGCCGGAGGTTCCATAGGTGCTGCTGTTTTCGGAAGCACAGCCCGCAAGCATCAGGGGCACGGCGGCGGCAGCAAGGATGAGAATGTGTCGCATGGGTTCACTCCGTCCAAATGTTCCGGGAAATCCTGCAGTCCTCAGGAGGACCGACGTGAAAAGCTGGCTGCGGCGACCGCCCGCATGACCTGTCCAGTACAACTCGATAAGGCAGCCCAGGTTCCCGGCACTCGGTCCGGGAAATGAGGTCTTCTGTGAAACCGTGCCGGAACTGGAGGTTCGGACGACGTAAATCAGCCTTCAAAGCCCAAGCGCGGGCGCTGCGGGAACCAGCCGGGTGCCACGGGGTTACCAGCGGGCGACCTCAACAGACGGACACCCGATGACCCTTCAGCAGTTCATGGCTTTCGCGCTGGTGGGCATCGTGGTGGTGATGCTGATCTGGAACAGGCTGCGCTTCGATGTGGTCGCGGTGCTGGCCCTGCTGGCCGGCGTGTTCCTGGGGCTGGTCCCGGCAGATAAGGCGTTCTCCGGCTTTGCCGACGACATCGTCATCATCATCGCCTCCGCGCTGATCGTCAGTGCCGGCATCGCCCGCTCCGGCGTGATCGACGCGCTGGTGCGGCCGGTGGCGGCGAAGCTCAGCACACCGACGCGGCAGATTGCCTTCCTGTGCGGATCGGTGGCCTTCATGTCGGCGCTGATGAAGAACATCGGCGCGCTCGCCATCTTCCTGCCGATCACCATGCAACTGGCGCGGCGGCACCGGACGGGAGCACACCGGGTGCTGATGCCGATGGCTTTCGCCTCGCTGATGGGCGGGCTGATGACGCTGGTCGGCACCTCGCCCAACATCATCGTGTCGCGCGTGCGGATGGAGATCGTCGGGCAGCCTTTCTCGATGTTCGACTATCTGCCGGTCGGGCTGGGCATCACGGTGGTCGGGTTGCTGTTCCTGATGGTCGGCTGGCGCCTGCTACCCCAGGACCGCAGCGGCGCGCGGTCGGCCGAGGAAACCTTCGCCGTCGAGAATTACGCCAGCGAGATGAGGCTGCCGGCCGGATCGTCCTTCGTCGGCCGCACCGTCGGCGACGTCGAGGCGCTGGCGGAGGGCGAGGCGCAGGTGATCGGCCTGATCCGCGAGCGGTTCCGCCGCTATGTGCCGGACCGGCATTGGACCCTGCTGGCCGACGACGTGCTGGTGCTGGAGGGCGACGCTCCGGCCCTGCAGCGTCTGGTCCAGGGCGCATCGCTGGAGCCGCTGGGCATCCTGGAGGGGGTGGAGGGCGAGTTGCTGGCGGTGGAGGCGGTGGTGACGCCCGACTCGCCGCTGACCGGCCAGTCCGACCGGAATCTGGATTTGCGCAGCCGGTTCGGCGTCAGTTTGCTGGCGGTCAGCCGGACCGGCGAGCGGATCGCCCGGCGCCTGCACCATGTGATGTTCCGGGAGGGCGACCTTTTGCTGCTTCAGGTGCCGGCGGAGCGCTATCCCGATGCGCTGGCCGATGCCGGCCTGATCCCGCTGGCGGAACGCCGCCTGCAGATCGGGCAGCGGCGACCGGTCTGGGTGCCGGTCGGGATCCTCGTCATCACGATGCTGGTCCTCGGCTTTCATCTGGCGCCGCTGGCGGTGACCTTCCTGGCGGCGGCGGCGGCGATGGTCGTCACCGGCGTGCTGAGCGTCGAGGATGCCTATCACGCGGTGGAGTGGCCGATCATCATCCTGCTCGCCGCCTTGATCCCGGTCAGCGGCACGCTGGAGAGCACCGGGGCGACACAGGTGATCTCCACCCTGCTGGCCGATGCGGCGCGCGGGCTGCCGGCGGTGGCCTGCGTGACGCTGATCATGGCGGCGGCGATGGCGGTGACGCCCTTCCTGAACAATGCCGCGACGGTGCTGGTGATGGCGCCCATCGGCGCCGGGGTGGCGCAGCAGCTGGGGCTGAGCCCCGACCCGTTCCTGATGGCGGTGGCGGTCGGCGCCGGCAGCGATTTCCTGACGCCAATCGGCCACCAGTGCAACACGCTGGTGATGGGGCCGGGCGGCTACCGCTTCGGCGATTACCCGCGGCTGGGCGTGCCGCTGTCGCTGATCATCCTGACGCTGGGCACCTTCCTGATCGTCACGGTCTGGCCGCTGAGCGGTTGAGGTACGGCCGGGAACACCGGGACGGGCGCTCCGTTCCCCAAACCGGAACAATGAGGAAGACGACCGTGCAGGTTTCCGAGATCATGGCGAAGGCGCTGGAGTTCATCTCGCCGGACGCCACCGTGCAGGACGCCGCGACGCTGATGGGGGAACTGGACGTCGGCGCCCTGCCGGTCGGCTCGGCCGACGATCTCGTGGGCATCCTGACCGACCGCGACATCCTGTTCCGCGTGGTGGCGGAGGGCGGCGACAACACACGGGTGCGGGTGCGCGAGGTCATGTCCAGCGCGCTGTTCACCTGCCGCGACACCGACACGCTGGCCACCGCCATGGACATCATGGGCGCCTATCACGTGCGGCGCCTGCCGGTGCTGGACGAGGGCGGGCAGGTGGTCGGCTGGCTGACGCTGAGCGACATTTCGCGCCGGCTGCTGCTGGAAACCGGGACGATCCGCGACGCGCTGGGCGAACTCAGCGCCAGCGGGCAGGATGTGTGAGCGGCGGAGGCGCCCCTACAGCCGCAGCCCCATCTGCCGGTTCAGCCGGACCACCAGATCTGCGGGAAGGCTCAGGCGCTGCGCGAGATAGCGCAGGTAGGAGCGGTTGATCGGCGCGTGCTTGTCCACCGTCGCCAGTGATACGGCGTAGAAGCGCGCGGCCATCCGTGGGCCGTCGACCCGGCGGATCAGTTCCTCCAGGCATTGCGGCTCCTCGACCTGCCGCTGCAGACGGTCGCGGTCTTCCTCGTCCAGGCTGCTGGTGTTGAGCCTGCTCCGGATCCGGCCGCGCTCCGTTGCGTCTAGTTCGCCGTCGGCATGAGCGGCAGCGGCCATGGCGCGGACCAGCAGATCGGTTTCCTCCGCGTCGAAGCTGCGGAAATCCGCCGGTGCGCGGTCGAGCAGCTGGTGACGGTTGCGCAGATGGGCGTCCAGAATCTGGCGGGCCAGCATGGTGTGCAGCACCGGCTCATGTCCCAGGCGCGGCCTCGCCGCGCCGGTTTCCGCCGGCCCGGCGGAGGTGGGGACCGTTGCGGGGGCGGGCGCCTCCTGCGCGCCGCCGAACAGCCGCGTCAGCAGGCTTGGCTTGGTTTGGGTCATTCTGCGACTACTCCCCGGCCGGTTGCTGGCCGCGCTGCATGGCGGTGTCGATCTGGGTCAGCAGGCGGGAGAAATCGATGGGCTTGGGGTGGTAATCGTCGCAGCCCGCCTGCAGCGTCTTCTCGCGGTCGCCGGACATGGCGTGGGCGGTCAGGGCGATGATCGGAATGCCGGCGGTCTCCTGGCCCGACTTCAGCTCGCGTGCGGCGGTCCAGCCGTCGATGACCGGCAGGTTCATGTCGAGCAGGATGACGTCCGGCCGCTCGTCGCGCGCCATGTCCACCCCCTGGCGGCCATCGAAGGCGAGAACGACGTCGAACCCGCGCCGTTTCAGCCGGCGCGACAGGAAGTCCCAGATTTCCTCGTGATCCTCGACCAGCAGCAGCTTAGCCATCGGTACCTCCCGTTCCGTCCGCCTGTCCCGCTCCCTTGCCCGCTTCGGGGGAAGGGGGCCGCAGGCGTACGATCGCTTCCTTCAACTCTTCGATCATCCCGTCCGATCCATCCTCTGCCATCGGGATGATGTCGCGGACCCGGCCGCGCAGTTCCTCCGTCTCGTCGCGTCCGATCTCCTGGGCGGCGACGACGATGACTGGAATGCGGCACCAGTCCGGGTCGCGGCACAGCGCCTTGAGGAAGTCGAAACCGTCCAGACCGGGCGTGAAGGGGTCGAGCAGGATCACGGTCGGCGTGGCGGCGGCGAGTTGACGGAAGGCCTCCTCCTCCGTCTCGGCCTCGGCGACCTGCCAGCCGTCGCGGCCCAGTTCGGCGCCCAGCAGGGCGCGGGTCTCGTCGGCTTCCATCAGGACCAGCGCCGTGCCGGGAGCCTGTCCGCTGAGGCCGCTCAAAACCCGGTGCAGGCGCTGCCAGTCCACCGGCTTGGTGAAATAGTCGGCGGCCCCCAGCGACAGGGCAAGCCCCTTTTCCCGGCGGGACGAGATGATGATGACGGGAATGTCGGCAAGGTCGGGTTCGGCCTTCAGCACCGACAGCACCGACCAGCCGTCGGTGCGCGGCATCATCACGTCCAGCAGAATGGCGCGCGGGCGGATTTGCCGGGCGATCGACAGGCCGGTCTGGCCGTCGGCAGCCAGCGCCACTCCGTAGCCCTCGCGGTGCAGGAAGCGGGCGAGCAGTTCGCGCATCGCCTGTTCATCGTCGATGATGAGGATGGTCTCGCGCGTGGCCTGCGCCGGTGGTACCTCTTCGAGGCGAACCGGACCGGACTCGGCGGAGCCGGGCAGCCGGCCATGACGCAGGTCGGCCGGCAGGCGCAGGGTGAAGCTGGTTCCCTTGGCCGGCGCGGTGTCGATCGCAACCTCCCCGCCCAGCATGTCGGCGAAGGCCTTGGTGATCGCCAGACCCAGCCCGCTCCCGCCGAAGCGGCGGGTGGTGGAGCTGTCGGCCTGCATGAAGCGTTCGAACAGCCGGCGGACCTGTTGCGGCGTCATGCCGATACCGGTATCGGCGACGCGGAAGACGACCATGTCCGTGGGTGTAGCGGGCGCCCGTTCGACCGACAGGGTGACGGTGCCGTTCTCGGTGAATTTCGCGGCGTTGCTCAGCAGGTTGAACAGGCACTGGCGCACCTTCACCACGTCGGTGTGCATGCGCCCCACGTCGTCCGCCACCTCAACCGCCAGCCGGTTGCCCTTCTTCGACACCAGCGCCTCCACCGTCGCGGCGACCTCGCGCGTCAGGTCGGCGACGTCGGCATCCTCGCCATGCACCTCCATCTTGCCGGCCTCGATCTTGGAGATGTCGAGGACGCCGTTGATGAGGGTCAGCAGGTGGCGGGCGTTCGCCTCGATCTTCTCCAGGTCGGGCAACATGCTGTCGACGCCGAGGTCGGCCAGCTCCTCCTCCAGCATTTCGGTGTAGCCGATGACGGCGCTGAGCGGGGTGCGCAACTCGTGGCTCATGTTGGCGATGAACAGGCTCTTGGCCCGGTTGGCCTCCTCGGCGGCGAGGCGGGCGGCCTCCAGCTCCTCCTCCGCCCGCTTGCGCACGCTGATGTCCTGCATGGCGCCGATCATGCGCAGGGGCTGGCCGATCGGGCTGCGCAGGACGAAGCCGCGGTCGAGGATGCTGGCATAGCTGCCGTCGGCGCGGCGGAAGCGGTATTCGTCGTTCCAGCGCGTGCCGCCGCCGTCGATCACCGCATGGATGCCGGTGACCACATGGTCCTGGTCGTCGGGGTGGATGTGGTCCATCCACCAGTAGGCGGAGGTTTCCGACACATCCTCGCCATAGCCGAAGAGGGTGCGCACCGCCTCGTTCCAATGGATGCGGTCGGACGACAGGTTCCAGTCCCAGATGGCGTCGTTGGTCGCCTGCGCCGCCAGCCGGTAGCGTTCCTCCGTCTCGCGCAGCGCCTCCTCGGCCCGGCGGCGCGTGGTGATGTCGGTGTGGACGCCGACCCATTCCTGGACGGTGCCGCCGGAGTCCAGCAGCGGCACGGCGCGGACCAGCATGTCGCGATAGACGCCGTCATAACGGCGCAGGCGGTGTTCGGCCTTGTAGATGGTCTTCCCCGCCCGCGCCGCGCGCCAGGCTTCCGAGGTGTGGGGGCGGTCGTCGGGATGGATGGCCTCGACCCAGCCGGTGCCCTTCAACTCGTCGAAGGTCTGGCCGGTGAAGCTGCTCCAGCTCGGCTGCGGAGTCTCGAAGCGGCCTGTGCCGGACGTGCTCCAGACGATGGCGGCGGTGGCCTCGACCAGTGAGCGGAAGCGGGCTTCGCTGAGGCGCAGTTTTTCCTCCGCCCGTTTAGCGTCGGTGGTGTCCCAGGTGACGCCGATCAGGGTCAGGCTGCGTTCCGGGGTGCCGTCGGTCACCACGCCGCGCGCCACCGCCCAGCGGACCTCGCCCGACGGCAGCAGGATGCGGAATTCAGCGTCATATTCGCCGCGCCGCCGCCGGGCGGTGTCGATGATCTGGCCGATCCGCGGCTGGTCGTCGGGATGGACGCGGCCGGTCACGTCCTCCCCGCGGACCGGCTCGTCCGCCGTGAAGTCGAAGATCTCGCGCAGCCGGGCGTCGGCCTCGATGCGGTCGTCCTCCAGGTTCCAGGACCAGGCGCCGATCCGCGCGGCGCGGAGCGCCAGCTGCAGCCGGCGTTCCGCCTCCATCACGCGGGCTTCGGCCCGGCGCTGTTCGGTGACGTCGGTGTTGGTGCCGAGCCAGCGCAGGATGCGCCCGTCGCGGTCGCGCACCGGCACGGCACGGGACAGGAACCAGCGGTATTGGCCGTCCTTGCCGCGCAGGGGGAAGGTGTCCTCCCACGGTTCCCCGGCGCGGATCGCGCGGAAAAAGCCGTCCGACGCGCGGTCGACATGGTCGGGGTGGTGGACGCTGCGCCAGTTCCAGCCTTCCGTCTCGCCCAGTTCGGCACCGGTGAACTCATACCAGCGCCGGTTGTACCAATAGACGGCGCCGTTGGCGTCGGCCATCCAGGTCAGTTGCGGGATCAGATTGGCGAGGCTGCGGAATTGCGCCTCGTTCTCGCGCAGCAACGTCTCGGTGCGCCGTCGCTCGGCGGCGTCGCAGGCACGGTCGATGGCGCCGCCGAGCAGGTTGGCGACCCCCTGGAGGAAGGCGGCGTCGGCGTCGTTGAAGCGGCCGTCCCCTCGGCTGTCGACCTCCAGCACGCCGAAGGGCTGGCCCTCGCCGCGGATGATGACGTTGATGGCGCGCTTGACCCCATGTTCGGCCAGCAGGTCGGGGCAGCGGAAGCGGGACTCGATGCTGAGATCGTTGGAGATCAACGGCTCCCCGGTCTTCAGCGCATAGCCGGCGGGGGAGGCGAGGTCGGCGCCAAGCGACCGATGCCCGACCACGCCGGGTTTCCAGCCGACGCCGGCGCGGACCAGCAGGCGTTCGGCGCCGTCCGAATCCGTCACCCATTCCAGGGCCTTGCACAGCTCGGCATCCAGCCCTTCGGCGCAGAGGGCGGTCGCCTGCTGGAGCAGGGCGTCGATGTCGCCGCTTTTCAGGGCGGCGATGCCGAAGCGGGCCAGCAGGTCCTGCTGCCTCTCCCTGCGGGCGAGGCGTTCGGCGAGATCGCTGTCGGTTTGGGTGATCCGGGCGGAGGGCCGAGCGGAGGGTCGGGCGGGGGGCATGAACCATGTACGGGCGGGGAGCGACGGCACTTGAACAGCGCGCGGCGGCATTCGTTCGCTCCGGCGTGGCGGATTACCGCTGTAGACCCGTAAGATCGCAGGAGGGCCACGTCCCGATGGGGCAGGCCCCATTCCTCCGATGCGATATGACCAGTGAGCGGGGGGTACGAATGGCCGCCGGCGCTGTTGACTGGTCACGGGGGCGGTGCGGCTGCCGTCCGCCCCGGAGAAGCATTGTTCTTTGTTTGGAGTATCTGTGGAATGGCTCGTGTCACCGTCGAGGATTGCGTCCTTCTCATCCCCAATCGTTTCGATCTGGTGATGATGGCGGCGCAGCGTGCCCGCCAGATCGCCGGCGGCGCGCCGCTGTCGATCGACCGGGACAACGACAAGAATCCGGTCGTCGCCCTTCGCGAGATCGCGGACAAGACGCTGTCGCTGCCCGACCTGCGCGAGAATCTGATCCGTGGTCACCAGAAGGTGGTCGAGGCCGACGAACCCGAGGACGAGATTGTCGAGCTGATGGCGGACGAGAACAGCTGGATGCACACCAGCGACACCTCGCTCGCCGACGAGGACAGCATGAGCGACGCCGAGGAGGACATCACCGAGGACGACGATGTGGCTTCGGAGATGGACCGGAAGCCCGGTGCGGCCTTCGGCATGACGGAGGACGATGTGGTCGGCGACGATGCCGACGGAGATGTCGGCCCTTAATAATAATGGCCCATAATTGGGAAACGCAGGGGCAGCGCCGGGACCGATGGTCCGGCTCCGGCGTTATACCTGCGCGCTGCGGCGAACGGTCGGCCGGCGCTCGTCCCCACCCGTCCTTCCACCGCAGTCAGGGTCCCGGCCAAATCATGGATCACGCAACTGCCTGGGCGGCCCCGTCGCCCGTGCCGCCAGCCCTGTCGCGCCCGCTTTCCCGTGAGGGCGTCAGGCTGGTGCCGGCGACCGTCTGTACTGGATCCGCGATGGCCGAGCGGGAGGAGACGGTCATCGACGAGGTGCCGGTCGGGCTGGTCTATGCCGGCGATCTCTTCTCCGTCATGTTGGCGACCCCGACCGACCTGGAGGATTTCGCCACCGGCTTCTCGCTGAGCGAAGGAATCGTCGGCAGCGCCGATGAGTTGGCCGTCACCGCGATCGACGAGGTGACGGACGGCGTGCGCATCCGCATGGAGCTGCCGGTGGAGCGGCTGGCCGCGTTGCTGCGGCGCAAGCGCAACCTGATGGGCGGCTCCGGCTGTGGCCGGTGCGGCACCGACAGCTTCGCGGAGGCGCTGCGGCTGCTCGATCCCGTCCGCTCCACCGCCCGCATCTCGCCCGACGCCATCCGCCACGCCATGGCGGCCTTGCCGTCAGGGCAGCGGCTGAACCGGGAGACCGGGGCGGTCCATGCCGCCGGCTTCGCCCGTGCCGACGGGCAACTGGTCGCCGTGCGCGAGGATGTCGGACGGCACAATGCGCTCGACAAGCTGATCGGCGCGCTGGCCCGCACCGGCGTCGACCCGGCCGGCGGCTTCGTCGTGGTGTCGAGCCGTTGTTCCTTCGAGATGGTTCACAAGACCGCGGCGGCCGGCATCCCGCTGATCGCCGCCATCTCCGCCCCGACATCGCTGTGCGTCGGCTTCGCCGAGGCGGTGGACGTGGGGGTGGTCGCCTATGTGCGCGACGGCCGCTTCACCGTCTATGCCGCGCCGTCGCGGGTCCTGACGCCAGAGTAAAATCCAACGGACACTGGTTCGTGCCTCCGCCGCGATCCTTTCGGCCGCGCGGCCGGCACGGCAGATCTGACAAGTGGTCATACCACTTGACGATATGTCGCGCCCTGCTGCTGCGGTGCAGCATGCTAAGGAAAAGGACGGGAGACGCGCCGGGATCGGCCCGTCCACGCCTCCCCCGAGGAGTGCCTTTTCCGATGAATCACGATGTTTCGTCCCACCGCTGGTCCGTCGCCCCGGCCCAGCGCGCCCTCGATCATGAACCGCTCGGCGCGGACGTCCGTGCCGCCTTCGCCCGCGCGGTCGCCCGCCTGCGCGTCGAGGCCGGTGCGCTCGCACGGCGCATGGACGATGCCGGCACTGTCGACGTGCTGGAGCGGGAGGGTGGATTGCAGGTGCTGTACCGGTCCCGTCATGGCGAAGACGGTGGCGAAGGGCTTCACCGGCTGATCGGCGACTTCGACCTGCACCTGACGCATGACGGCCGGGCGGCGATCCACATGCGGATCCGCGGCGATGTGCCGCCGGCTGAGATTCTGGACATCGACCGCGCGACGGCAGAGCATTTCCGGACCCGGCTGCATGCGTTCGAGACCGGCTGTCGCCGTCTTCCCACCGCACGCGCCGCCTGAACGGACTCGGCCGGGCCTGGCGAACGGGCCTATTGCGGACAGTCGCCGCGCGGGCGGGCCAAAGCCCTCGCCCGTTTGCGGCGCGGAGGAGAGCACATGTCCATGGACAAGGAAGTGATCGTCGCGGCACTGCGTCACGCGGCGGCCCTGCACGAAGGCACCTATCGGCCCGACCGGGCGCGCACGCCCTTTGTGACGCACCTGTCGGAAACGGCGGAACTGGTTGCGCAGGCCGGCGGCAGCCCGGCAGAGATCGCCGCCGCTTGGCTGCACGACGCGGTCGAGGACGGGCTGACCACCGTCGCCGATCTGGCCGAGCGGTTCGGCCAGGAGGTTGCCGACCTCGTCGCGGCGGTCAGCGACGCGCCGGAGGATGTCGGCAAGGCGATTTCCGAGCGCAAGGCGATCCAGGCCGCGCGCCTCGCCGTCGCGCCGGAGGGCGCCAAGCGCATCAAGCTGGCCGAGCAAATCTCGATCCTGCAGGCGCTGGCCACCGAACGCCCGCTGTCGTGGAGCGTCGAGCGGGCCGAAGCCTATGTCGAAGGCTCCCGCCTCGTCGCCGAAGCCTGCGCCGCCGCCAGCCCGCTGCTGGCCGAACGCTACGCCGCCGCGCTCGCCGGGGCGACGCACTGACGGCATGCAGGGCGGCGTTCAGGTCAGAGCGCCGACGAGCGCCAGAGCCAGACCAGTCCGGCGACCGCCCCGGCCGCCAGCAGGACCAGCACCAGGATGATGGCAAGGGCGGTGCGGCGGTCCTTGGCTTCACGCTGTTCCGCCTCGCGCCGCTTCTTCAGCAGAAATTGCTGCTCCGGACTGAGGAAGCGGCCGGCGGCGGCATCGGGGGTGGGCACGTAGCGCACCCGGCCGCGCGCCTTGGCCGTCTTGGCCGTGGGCGCCGCCGTCCCTCTCACCGCGGTCGTCAGACCACCTTGGGACGGCCGGCCCGTGCTGATCGGCTCCGCCGCCGCGCCGCGAACCGCGGTCGCCTGCCGGCCCTTGCGCTTGCGTGGCAGCTTTCGCCGTCTGGTCGCCATGCCTCTCCCCCGCTCTCGATCCTTCACCGCGGCGGGGAGCATAGCCGCCCGGCCCGTCCGGCGCAGCCAATCACAAGATGATCTCCGGAAAGTCACATAGGCTCATGCCAATGGGCGCATGCCAACCGGAATTCCGCGGCGGTCGTCCTGCGGCCAACCGGCGCATGTCCAAACGGTCTGTGGCGCATATGTGAATACTAGTATACCACTTCTAATGTCCGCCATTTCCCGGGTGGGCATGACCGCAATCGGTTGGGAGGGTCACGATGCTCAAGAAGAACGTCTTCAAATCCGGCCATATCCGCTCGCGCCGCCGTCTGCTCGCGTCCGCCGCCGGGCTGGCGGTGACCGCCGTCATCGCTCCACTGTCCGACGCACGTGCCGCCGACGACGACCCGCAGCAGGTGGAGAAGGCGGTGAACGCACTCCGCGACGCCATGGTGGCCGGTGACGGCGCCACCCTGCGGGCGATGACGATGGACCAGCTGACCTACGGCCATTCCAACAGCCGGCTGGAGGACAAGGCCGCCTTCGTCGCCAGCCTGGACGGCAAGAACGCCTTCAAGGCGCTCGATCTCAGCGACCATTCGATCCAGGTGATCGGCGATGTCGCCGTCGCCCGCCACACCTTTGATTCGGTCAACAACCTGCCGGACGGCAAGACCAACACCGCCCACATCAAGGTCTTGCAGGTGTGGAAGAAGGTCGACGGGACCTGGAAGCTGCTGGCCCGCCAGGCCTCCCCGCTCCCGGCCGCATGACCTGGAGTCCCTACCGCCGCCCACCCGTAGCGGGCGGCGGCAGGGCCATGGTCACCAAGCGGGCAGGATGGCGCCCTTGAAGCGGGTTTCCAGGAAGTCTCGCACCTCCTTGGACTGGTAGGAGTCGACCAGCGTCTTCAGCGCCGGCCGGTCCTTGTCCTTTTCCCGTGCGGCGATCAGGTTGGCGTAGGGGTTGCCCTCCCGCGGTTCCTGGATCAGGGCGTCCTTGGACGGCGTCAGGCCGGCATTCACCGCGTAATCGGTGTTGATGACCGCCGCGTCGAAATCCTCGAGTGCGCGCGGCAACTGGGCCGCCTCCAGTTCCACCAGCTTGAGGTTCTTCGGATTGCCGGCGATGTCGAGAATGCTGGGCGACAGGCCCTTGCCGTCCGCCAGCGTCAGCAGCCCGTGCGCCGCCAGCAGGTTCAGCGCACGGCCGCCGTTGCTGGGGTCGTTGGGGATGCCGATGGTGGAGCCGGGCTTCAGGTCGGCGAGCGATTTGACCTTGCGGGAATAGAGCCCCATCGGTTCGACGATGGTGTGGCCGATCGACACGATCTTATAGCCGCGCGCGGCGATCTGGGCATCGAGATAGGGCTTGTGCTGGAAAGCGTTGGCGTCCAGGTCGCCGGCATCCAGCGCAGCGTTGGGGACGTTGTAGTCGGAGAAGGTGATGAGGTCGATGGTGAGCCCCTTGGTGGCCGCGACCTTCTTCGCCACTTCGGCGATCTCCTCCTCCGCGCCGCCCATGACGCCGAGCTTCACGGTCTCGGCCGCCTGGGCAATTTGCGCCGTGAGGAGGGTCAGGGCGACGCCGCCGGCCAGTCCGGCCCGGCGCAGCCATGAGGTCTTGTTGCCTTGCATGTCGTGTCCTTCTCATAAGAGCGGCGTCCGGCCGCCATTGGGAGGCCGCCAGATAGCCCGACCGGCCGGCAACTAACGCATGCAATTTCCAACGATCTGGTAGCAGAGCGTGGGGTCGCGCCGGTCGTTGTAGCGGACGGCGGTGACCTGCCCGCCATGCAGTTCGAAGGTGGCTTCGCAGCTGTAGGTGCGGGACCAGGTGGTCACGTCAGGCTCCCACAGCATAGGGCCGCGCGGGCCGAGCCAGGGGCTGGGCTCCCAATCCACATCGCGGTCGACCAGCGTCTGCCGGCGGGTATAGACCAGATATTCCCCATCGCCGGCGACGGCCGATCGCTCCGGCACCCCGGCACAGGACAGCAGGCTGGCCTTGCTCATGCCGACCATCGCCGCGGGTGCACGCAATGCCATCTCCGCCTGCGGGTTGGCGCAGGAACTCGCCAGAAAGGCGACTGCGGCGAGGCACCCGCCGCGCAAGACCCAGATCGTCGAACGCCGGCCGATGGTCATCTCTGGTCCTCCGCGATAGCGCGCAAACGAACGGGACTTTGCCTCAGATAAAGCGTCCCTTCGAATGCACAACAGCGATCAGCCGAGAACCGTGTCGTAGAGCAGCTTCAGGTTCAGCACGACGATGATGCCGGCGACGATCCAGGACAGGCCGGCGACCCAGCCGGGAACGGCGAAGCGGCCCATCTTGCCGCGGTCGGTGACGAAGCGGACCAGCGGAATGACGGCGAAGGGAAGCTGCATCGACAGCACGACCTGGCTGAACACCAGCAGCTGCGCCGTGCCGCTTTCGCCATAGAGCGCCGTCACCACCACCACCGGGATGATGGCCAGCCCGCGAGTCAGCAGCCGGCGCGCCCAGTGCGGCAGGCGAAGCCGCAGGAATCCCTCCATGACGATCTGCCCGGCCAGCGTCGCCGTCACGGTGGAGTTGAGGCCCGACGCCAGCAGCGCCACGGCGAACAGGGTGGAGGCGATGCCGAGACCAAGCAGCGGCGACAGCAGCTCGAACGCCTCGCCGATCTCCGCCACCTCGGTATGGCCGCTGCCGTGGAAGACGCTGGCGGCCAGGATCAGGATGGCGGCGTTGACGAACAGGGCCAGCATCAGCGCGATGGTGCTGTCGATGGTGGCCCAGGTGATGGCGTCGCGCCGCCCCTCCTCCGTCCGCGGATAGGCGCGGGTCTGCACGATGGAGGAGTGGAGGTACAGGTTGTGCGGCATCACGGTGGCGCCCAGGATGCCGATGGCGACATAGAGCATGCCGGGGTTGGTCACCACCTCCGCCGTCGGGATGAAGCCGTGGAGGACGGCGGCCAACGGCGGAGCCGCGGCGATGATCTGCACCAGGAAGCAGCCGGCGATGACCGTCAGCAGGGCGATGACGAAGGCCTCCAGATAGCGGAAGCCGCGCTGCATCAGCAGCAGCACCAGGAAGGCGTCGAGCGCGGTGATCATGGCGCCGCCGATCAGCGGAATGCCGAACAGCAGGTTCAGCGCGATGGCGGTGCCGATGACCTCGGCAAGGTCGCAGGCGATGATCGCCGCCTCGCATGCCACCCACAGCGTCAGGTTGATCGGGCGCGGGTAATGGTCGCGGCAGGCCTGGGCCAGGTCGCGCCCGGTGACGATGCCCAGCCGCGCCGCCAGCGACTGCAGCAGGATCGCCATCAGGTTCGACAGCATGATGACCGACAGCAGCGTATAGCCGAACTGCGACCCGCCGGCGAGGTCGGTCGCCCAGTTGCCGGGGTCCATGTAGCCGACCGACACCATGTAGCCCGGCCCGGCGAAGGCCAGCAGCCGGCGCAGCCACAGCCCGCCCTGCGGCACCGCGATGGAGGCATGGACCTCCGGCAGGCTTGGCCGGCCGTCACCGTCCTGGCTGGAGTATCTCCAGGCGCTGGGGGGCGGCACGGCGGCTTCGGCTTCCGACATCGGCGTGGGGCTCCCGGCCGTATTGCAAACTGGTATCAATCAAGTATGTACCGGGACATCGAGTATGCAAGATGCTATACTTTCCGGAACCAAACTTTTCCGGGGGGTGACGCGTGGCAGTCAGGGAAGGCGATGCATCCGCGCCGGCCGAGACGGCGCTGCCCGATGCCGAACTCCATGCCGAGGGCTTCCGCAAGACGCGGGAGGCGCAGCGCTCCGCCCTGGCCGAGGATTATGTGGAGCTGATCGCCGACCTGATCGAAAGCGGGCAGGAGGCGCGGCAGGTCGACATCGCCGCGCGGCTGGGCGTGGCGCAGCCGACCGTCGCCCGCATGCTGGACCGGCTGGCTGCCGACGGGCTGGTCTACCGCAAGCCCTACCGTGCCGTGTTCCTGACCGAGGCCGGCCGCCGGATCGCCGAGGAAAGCCGGGAACGTCACCAGACGGTGGTGGCCTTCCTCCGTTCCCTCGGCGTCAGCGCCGACACCGCGCGGATCGATGCCGAGGGCATCGAGCACCATGTCAGCGCCGAGACGCTGGACGCCTTCCGCCGGGCGCTGACGAAGGGCGGCTGAGTGGTCCTCGGTCGGAGGGCCTTCAGCCGGCCAGACCGTTGTCGATGGCGATGCGGATCAGGGCGCGGGTGCTGTCGGCGCCCAGCTTGTCCTTGATCTGGGTACAGCTGTTGGCCACCGTTTTCTGGCTGATCCCCAGCCGCTCTGCGATGGCCGACGTGGTCAGTCCGCGTCCGACCAGCCCCAGTATTTCCTGTTCGCGCGGGGTCAGTCCCGCCAGCGGGTCGGACGGCGGCGTCAGGGTCATCAGCGCCAGATCGCGGGCAAGGCCGCTGTCCAGATGGATGCGCCCGGCCAGCACCGTGCCAATGGCGGAGGCGAGGCTGTCCGGCGCGTCGTTCTTGGTGACATAGCCTCTGGCTCCGGCTTTCAGGGCACGGGCGGCAATGGCCGGATCCTCGTGCATGCTGAAAATCAGGACGGGCACGGCCGGTGTTTCCTCGCGGATGGTACGGAGCACCGCCATCCCGCCGCCGTCGCCCGGTATGTTGAGGTCGAGGACGACGACGTCCGGCCGCTCCGCCCGCCACAGGGCCAACGCGCTGTCGACATCCTCCGCCTCGACCACGCGGCCGAGCGCCGCTTCGGCCAGAAGGCGTTGGCAGCCGGCCCGGACAATGGGATGGTCGTCGACCAGAAGAATGGTGCGGGTCACGTCATGCGCTCCAATGCGGGCGGCGAGGATGGGGAGGGGGCCGGCCGGCACAGGCGGGCCGACACGCGGGTGCCGCCGCCGGCCGCGGTTCCGATCGTCAGGGTGCCTCCAAGCGTTCGCACCCGCTCCGCCATGCCGGAAATGCCGAAGCCGCTTTTCCCTGCGTCTCCGCCGTTCGGCAGGCCCGGGCCGTCGTCGGTTATGGTGATCTCGACCATGTCGGGCTCGATCTGCAGGCCGACCGCGACGGCAGACGGCGCTGCATGGCGAAAGGCGTTGACCAGGGACTCCTGCACCAGCCGGTAGACGGTCAGCCGCAGCACCTCGTCGCATGCGTCGAGATCGGCAACGGCCGCGGGCGGTTCGATGGCGAGCGTCACGGCAATGTCGGGCTGGCGCCGCATCCACTCTCCGGCCAGTTCGGCCAGCGCCTCGCTCAGCGGCAGTTGGTCGAGCAGGGCGGGGCGCAGGCGGGCCAGGATGCGGCGGCTCAACCGATGGACCTCCGCCGCCGTGTCCAGGATCTTGCCGGCGCGTTCGGCGGCTTCGCTGTCGGCATTGCCGTCCCGCAGGCGCAGGATGCGGCCGGCATCGACCTTGATCGCGAACAGGGCAGCGCCGAGTTCATCGTGGATTTCGCGGGCGATCTCCCGCCGTTCGGCATCCTGTGCGGCGACGATCCGCTGGCCAGCCTGCCGGTTCTCCCGCTCCGCCGCCGCCAGACCGTCGGCCAGCGCGGCGATGCCTGTTCCCAGCCGGTTGAGTTCGGGCACGCCGCGACTGTCGACGGCAAAGGCATAGTCGCCGGCGCGCAGCCGTTCCACCCCCGCTTCGAGCCGCGACAGCGGAGCCAGGGCGCGCCCGACCGCGAGATGGGCGGCCGCCATCAGCAGCAGCCCGACCGCCAGCATCGCGGCGGCGAGATCGCTCATATCCTCCCAAACCTCGGCAATCTCGTCCCAGGGTTCGGCAACGATGCGCAGATCGCCCCCCACCAGCCGCCGTTCCAGCGGCTCACCGCCGATCAGCACGGCGAACCAATCGGGGGCATGCCGTTCCCTTGGTTCCGGCTTCGGCAGGCCGTCGGGTCCGATGAAGCGAAGATGGCGCAACCCCATCCTGTTCAGGATGTCGATGCCGCCCGGCATCTCCCCGCGCTCCGCCATCGCCTTTCCCAAGGCGCCGCCCAACTCGAGGGCAGAGGCCATTTCCGCCCGGACGGCGTCGCGGGCGTTGGCGACCATCACCGCCCCGCCGGCTGCCGCCATCAGCAGCAGGAATAGCCCGATCAGGGCCAGGATGCGCATCCGCAACGACACCGCCGCCCACTCCGCAATAAGACCAATGACGGAATGTTAGTCGATCCATCGGATCGGACGCCATCCGCCCTTCGGACAATCGAACGACGATGCAGACGTGGATTTGCGGGTGCCGCATCGGCGGACGGGAAAAAATCCCGGTCCGGTCGGGATGTTGTCATGGCCAACCGTCAAGAATTTCTTCCCCGGATTGTCGAATGGAACGGCTGCCCCGACGGAGAGACTATTGGAGCCGGCAAGACATGGTGCTGTGCGCCGGGCGGGATGCACAGGCCGGCTTTGAAAAGGTCCTGCCACTCAGAAAGCAACGGCCTTCTGGCACGACATCGTCACGTTCGGCTTTTCCCGGTCCCGAGGGCGGCATCGCCTCCCGCCGCCCGCAGGATCGGGGAAGGACCGGCGTGGCGATATCGCCGCCGCGTCGCGGCGGACGACACAAACGCCGCATGGCGGCCAATCATCCGGGGGAAACGCATGACACTTTCGTCCTACAGCATGGCGGCAAGCAGCACGACCTCGGCCTTCGCCAGCGCCAAGCTGCGCCGCCGGACCCATCTGGCCGGCATCACCGGCGTGCTCGCCGCGTTGTTCCTGGCCGCGGCTCCGGCGGGTCCAGCGCTGGCCTCCGAGGTCACATGGGATGCCATCGCCAACGATGCGAAGAACAGCGGCGACGTGCTGATGTACGGCATGGGGGTGGAAGGCAAGCGTTTCAGCCCGCTGAAGCAGATCAATGCCGAAAGCGTGTCCCGGCTGGTCCCCGCCTGGTCCTTCTCCTTCGGCGACGAGAAGCAGCGTGGGCAGGAGACCCAGGCGCTGGTCCATGACGGCGTCATCTACGTCACCGCCTCCTACTCGCGGATGTTCGCGCTGGATGCCAAGACCGGCAAGCGGCTGTGGAGCTATGCCCATCGCCTGCCGGACGACATCCGTCCCTGCTGCGACGTGGTCAACCGCGGTGCGGCTATCTATGGCGACAAGCTGTTCTTCGGCACGCTCGATGCCTCCATCGTCGCGCTGAACAAGGACACCGGAAAGGTCGTCTGGAAGAAGAAGTTCGCCGATCACAAGGTCGGCTACACGATGACCGGCGCGCCGACCATCGTGAAGGACCAGAAGACCGGCAAGGTTCTGCTGATCCATGGATCTTCGGGGGACGAGTTCGGCGTGGTCGGGCGGCTGTTCGCCCGCGATCCCGACACCGGCGAGGAGATCTGGATGCGTCCGCTGGTCGAAGGCCACATGGGCCGGCTGAACGGCAAGGACAGCACGCCAACCGGCAGCGACAAGGCTCCCTCCTGGCCGCGCGACAAGGACGGCAATCTGGTGGAGGCCTGGAACCATGGCGGCGGCGCGCCGTGGCAGAGCGCCACCTTCGACGTCGAGACCAACACCATCGTCATCGGCACCGGCAACCCGGCGCCGTGGAACGGCTGGGCGCGCTGGCCGGGCGACAGCCTCTATACCTCGGGCCAAGCCTATGTCGATCCGACCACCGGCGAGCTGAAGGGCTTCTATCAGCACACGCCGAACGACACCTGGGACTTCTCCGGCAACAACGAGCTGGTGTTGTTCGACTACACCGACTCATCGGGCAAGACGGTGAAGGCAACGGCCCATGCCGACCGCAACGGCTTCTTCTATGTCACGGACCGGGTGAAGCTGGCGACGGCCGGTGGCGAGCCGAACAAGCCGAACAGCGTGATCGCCGCCTATCCCTTCGTCGACGGCATCACCTGGGCCAAGGGCATCGACCTGAAGACCGGCCGCCCCATCGAGAACGAGGGGCAGCGTCCGCCGCTGCCGGCCGAAGGCGAGAAGCGCGGCAAGCCGGTCGAGGTGTCGCCGCCCTTCCTCGGCGGCAAGAACTGGAACCCGATGTCCTATAGCGAGGACACCAAGCTGTTCTACATCGCCGCCAACCATTGGAAGGAGGATTACTGGACCGAGCATGTCGGCTACAACCCCGGCTCCGCCTATCTCGGCATGGGGTTCCGCATCCACAAGATGTTCAACGACCATGTCGGCAGCCTGCGGGCACTGGATCCGAAGACCGGCAAGATCGTCTGGGAGCATAAGGAGGAACTGCCGCTGTGGGCCGGCACGCTGGCGACCGCCGGCAATCTGGTCTTCACCGGCACCGGCGACGGCTTCGTCAAGGCCTTCAACGCCAAGACCGGCGAGGAGCTGTGGCACTTCCAGACCGGGTCGGGGATCGTCTCCTCCCCCATCACCTGGGAGCAGGACGGGGTGCAGTATGTCGGCATAACCACCGGCTATGGCGGGGCGGTGCCGCTATGGGGCGGCGATCTGGCCGACCTGACCACCCGCGTGACCCAGGGCGGTTCCTTCTGGGTGTTCAAGCTGGCCGACGTGAAGGTCTCCAGCACCAAGTGACCGGATCCTGAGAAACCGGAGCATGGAGCGCCGGGGCGATTGCCGCCCCGGTGCCTTTCATCGGAGGCATCACCATGACGTCACGCACCAATCACCTGCCGCTCCCGAAGCTTTTGGCTCTGAGTGCCTTGACCTTCTGCCTTGCTGGGCCGGTCCCCACGGCCCTTGCGGCAGAGATGGAGACGGCGGCAATTCCGGCGGCCATCGACGACCAGACAGCACAACCGGTCGGAGGCGGCGAGGAGGAGCGGGCGAGCGTCGTCGATGGATGCACGCTCGGCCCCCGCATCGTCTGCCCGAATCTGGACCTGCGGCACCGCAATCTGCGTGGCCTGTCGCTGGCGGGGGCCGATCTGCATGGGGCCAATCTAATGCGGGCCGACCTGCGCAAGGCGGATCTGCGCGGCGCCGACCTGACCGGCGCCATTCTGGACGGTGCCGACCTGCGCACCGCCTTCCTGCAGGGCGCCCGCCTGTCGGGAGCGCGGCTGCGCGGCGCCAATCTGGAGTTCGCCCGCGCCACCGGCGCGGATTTCACCGGCAGCGACCTGACCGCCGCCAATCTGGAGGCGATCCGTGCCGACAAGATCAATCTCGCCGGCGCCAGCCTGGAGGGGGCCAATCTTCAGGAGGCGAAGATGGCGCTGTCCAACCTGTCCGGCGCCAACATGGACGGGGCCAAGCTGCGCTTCGCCATCTTCCAGGATGCGCTGATGACCGGCTGCCGGGCTTGCCCCACCGGCTGGTGATCTCAACAGTGCCTGCCGCGCTTCGGGGTCGCGGCGTCGCAGCCGCAACAGCCTCCGCTGCAGCCGCCCGCCTGTGACGGCACCGGCCGTCCAGCGAGCCGGCGCAGGCGGTTGCGCAAAGACGCCGGCAGCAGGATGGTCCAGGCCACCCAGGCGAAGGCCGCAGCGACGATCAGCCCAACGATAAGGCTTTCCATCATGACCTCAGCCTCCCAGCAGGGCGGTGGACAGGCGGAAGGTGACGAAGGCGGCGCCATAGGCGAGCGCGGTCATGTAGGCGATCATCACCAGCATCCAGAACCAGCTGTTGGTCTCCCGCTTCACCACCGACAGGGTGGAGACGCATTGCGGGGCGAAGACGAACCACGCCAGCAGGGATAGGGCGGTCGGCAGGCTCCAGTCCGCCGCCAGCACGCCGGCCAGCGAACCGGACAGCGCGTCGCCCGTCTCGCTCAGCGCATAGACGGTGCCGAGCGCCGCCACCGCCACCTCGCGCGCCGCCATGCCCGGCACCAGGGCGATGGCGATCTGCCAGGTGAAGCCGATGGGGGCGAGCAGCGGCGCCAGCGCATGGCCGAGCATCCCGGCGAAGCTGTAGTCGATTGCCGGACCGGTCGCACCGTCCGGCGCCGCCGGGAAGCTGCCGAGGAACCACAGCAGGATCATGATGGCGAAAATCACCGTCCCGGCGCGGGCCAGGAAGATGCGCGTCCGCTCCAGCAGGCCCAGCAGGATGTCGCGCGGGCTGGGCAGCCGGTAGGACGGCAGTTCCATCAGCAGCGGCTCGCGGGCGCCCTTGAAGATCGTGCGCTTCAGCACGAAGGCGACCGCCAGCGCCGACAGGATCCCGGCGGCATAGAGGATGAACATCACCAGCCCCTGCAGCCCAATCATGCCGCCGGCCACCGTCCGGCTGGGGACGAAGGCGGCGATGATGAGGGTGTAGACCGGCAGCCGGGCCGAGCAGGTCATCAGCGGCGCGATCATGATGGTGGCCAGCCGGTCGGCGCGGTTCTCGATGGTGCGGGCGGCCATGATGCCGGGAACCGCGCAGGCGAAGCTGGACAGCAGCGGGATGAAGGCCCGGCCGTGCAGCCCGACCCCGCCCATCAGCCGGTCGAGCAGGAAGGCCGCCCGCGCCATGTAGCCGGTGGATTCCAGGATCAGGATGAAGAAGAACAGCACCAGGATCTGCGGCAGGAAGATCAGCACGCTGCCCACCCCGGCGATGATGCCGTCGGTGATCAGGCTTTTCAGCATGCCGTCCGGCAGGGTGGCACCGGCGGCGGCCTGAACCCAGCCCAGCGCGCCGTCGATCATGTCCATCGGTACGGCGGCCCAGGCGAACACCGCCTGGAACATCAAGAACAGCACCAGCAACAGGAAGGGAAGGCCGACCGCCGGGTGCAGCAGGGCCGCGTCGATGCGCCGGGTGGCGAGCGACGGCTTCCCGGCATCCCGGAGCGCGGTGGCGAGGATGCTCTCGACCTCTTGGTGATAGGCGCGCAACTCCCGCGCCGACGGCTCGCTCCAGTCGCAGGGCGCGGCAGTGAGATCGGTCGTCATCGCCATCATGCTGCGGTCGATCTGGTCGAGCAGCCCGACCACGCCGTTGCGCCTGATCGCCACCGTCGGCACCACCGGGACGCCCAGCGCCGCCGACAGGGCCGCCGCATCGACACGGCAGCCGCGCGCCTCCGCCACATCCATCATGTTGAGCGCGAGGATGATCGGCCGGCCGAGCTTCTTCAACTCCAGCACCAGCCGCAGATGCAGGCGCAGGTTGGTGGCGTCGGCGACGCAGACCATCGCGTCGGGCGGCGCCTCGTGCCGGAAGCGACCCAGCACGACGTCGCGCGTCACCTCCTCGTCGGGGGAGCGGGCGCGCAGGCTGTAGGTGCCGGGCAAATCGACGATCTGCACGCGGGTGCCGGCGGGACTGAGAAATTCGCCGACCTTGCGCTCAACCGTCACGCCGGGATAGTTCGCCACCTTCTGGCGGGCGCCGGTCAGGGCGTTGAACAGGGCGGTCTTGCCGCAGTTGGGATTGCCGACCAGCGCGATGCGCGGCGGCACGGCCAGAAGCGCGGAGGAGGATAGAACGGTATCGGACATCGCGGAAATCCTTCCGCAGGAAGGGGAGGCGACGCTCAGCCGAGCGTCACCAGAACGGCGTGCGCTTCCGCCCGGCGCAGGGCCAGGGTGTGGTCGTCGATGCGCACGGCAAGCGGATCGGCGCCGGGGAATCCCTCATGCAGGATTTCCACACGGGCGCCTTCGATCAGGCCCATCTCGATCATGCGGCGTTCCAATTCGCCGGGCGGCAGCGGGGTGACGACGGCGGCCTCGTCGAGGCCGGTCACCACCGCGCGCTGACCCTTGCGCAACGCGCCGAGACGGCAGCTGTCGCCGCTGGACGGAGGGTCGGAGGTGGTGCCGGGGGAGATGGGATGTCGCAGGCCGGAAACAGGGAAGGTCATTCGGGGTCACCTTTCGGCGGCGCTGGGCCGCAGGTGCCATAGTGATGCGAATAACTCGCAATTGCGATGCGGCGAAACGTCGCAAAGCTTGCCGGCTGGCGACCGGCCGGGAGGCACCCGTCCTTTTTGCACCCTTGCCCCGGCGGCGCCGCGGCGACCAAATAGAGGCCGGAAATCAGGCCGTTGCCCAGCCGGGCGATGGCCGGTCGGGAAGGCTTATGATGACAGAGACACAAAAGGATCCCTTCGCCGCGGCGGCGTCCTTCAACGCCGGGGTCTACGGCACCGGGCTGCGGCCGGTGCGGGCGGACCGGCTGGCGGAAGCGGTGCGGCGCCTGCTGCGGGCGGCCGGCAGCGAGGCGGGGGAGGCGACCGTCGTCGCCGACCATCTGGTGGAGGCGAACCTGCGCGGCCATGACAGCCACGGCGTCGGCATGCTGGCCATGTATATGCCGGCGATTGCCGCCGGGCTGCTGCGGCCCAACCAGCATGCGACGGTGATCGGCCGCTCCGGCCCCTTCCTGGCGGTCGGCGGCGGCAGCGGCTACGGTCAGGTGATCGCGCGCGAGGCGATGGACCTCGCCATCGAACAGGCGCGGCAGGAGGGGTTGGCGGTGCTGTCCCTGCGCGACAGCCACCATATCGGCCGGGTCGGCTCCTATGGCGAACAGTGCTGCGATGCGGGGCTGATCGCGCTGGCCTTCGTCAACGTCGTCACCCGCCCGGCGGTGGCGCCGCATGACGGCATCCGGCCGCGGCTGGGCACCAACCCGATCTGCATCGCGGTTCCGGGAACGGGTTCGACTCCGGCCCTGGTGCTGGATTTCGCCACCAGCGCCGTCGCCGTCGGGAAGTGCCGCGTCGCCATGGGCAAGGGGAAGGAAATGGCGCCCGGCCTGCTGCTCGATCAGCAAGGGGAGCCCACGCAGGATCCCGGCGTGATGTTCCAGGACCCGTCGGGCGCCCTGCTGCCGCTGGGCGGTCACAAGGGGTTCGGACTGGCGCTGATGTGCGACGTGCTGGCCGGGGCGCTGGCCTCGGCAATGCCGGGCACGCCGTCGCACCAGAATTCCGGCCGGGTGATGAACAACATGTTCGCCATCGTCTTCGACCCGGCGCGCGGCAGCAACGCCCAGTGGGCGGCCGATCTCGACGAGCTGGTCGCCTATGTCCGCGACACGCCGACGGCAGCGGGGGCGGACGCCATCCAGATGCCGGGCGAGCCGGAAAGCCGCACCCGCCGGCAGCGTTTGGCCGAGGGCATCCCGCTGGACGGCGCCACGCTGGCGATGCTGGACAGCCTGGGGCGAGAGCGCGGGCTGGAGTTGGGCGAGCTGCTGGCCTGACGGCGGTCAGCCCAGCAGCTTCAGCGTCGCCTCGTCCGGCTGGCCGCCGCAGTAGCGGTCCAGGGCCCTGCGGTAGAGATCGCCGTCCTCTGCCGCAGCCTGGGCGAACAGCGTCATGGAGGAGCAGAACTTCAGGTCGTCTGGCGAGCCGAAGATCTCATGAAGCGTCCGCCCCTGCACGGACAGTGCGGCTTCCGTCGCCTGCGCCAGCCGGGGACCGAGGGTCGGGTGCGCCAGATAGGCCCGCGCCTCATCGAGCGAGGCGATGCCGTAGAACTGCGCGGTGGGGGAGTGGCCGAGGTCGCGCAGTTGCGGGAAGACGAACCACATCCAGTGGCTGCGCTTGCGGCCGGCCCGCAGTTCCTTGAGCACGGTCGCGAAGACCGGGTCCTGCGCCTTGACGAAGCGCTGGAGGTCGAAAGGATCGCCGTCCGGCATGGCACCGCTCCCCGTTACGAAATCCCATGCCGAGACATCGGTTGTGGAGCAGTGCTTCGCAACGGCAATCTGCCGCTATCAGCTTCCGTTGCCCAGCGCGATGGCGATCTTGCCGAAATGGCTGCCGCGCGACAGGGTGGCATAGGCGCCGGCCGCATCCTCGAAGTCATGGACACGGTCGACCACCGGGCGGAGCTTGCCGGTTTCGATGGCGCGGACGGCCTGGCGCAGGTCGGCCACCGATCCGGTGTTGCTGCCGACCACCTTCAGCATCTTCAGGATGATCGGGAACAGCGAGGCATGAAGGTCGGCGCCGCTGAGGAAGCCGACGACGAAGACCGTTCCCTCCTCCGCCGCCGCGTTCAAGGACCGGGCGAAGGTCTGGGCGCCGCCGGTCTCCACCACCAGATCGACGCCGGTCCCGCCGGTCAGTTCCAGAACCCGCGCGTCCCAGTCGGGGGTCGTCCTGTAGTTGATCGTCTCGTCGGCACCGAGCGCCTTCGCCCGCTCCAGCTTCGCGTCGGAGGAGGAGGTGATGATGACGCGGGCGCCCGTCGCCTTGGCGAATTGCAGGGCGAACAGGCTGACGCCGCCGGTGCCGAGCAGCAGCACGGTGCTGCCGGGACGCACCGCGCCGGTGCGGATCGCCCGCCATGCCGTGGTCGCGGCGATGGGCAGGGTCGCCGCCTCGGTGAAGGATAGGTGGCTGGGCATCGGCAGGAGGCTGGCGGCGGGGACCACCGCATAATCGGCGAGCGAGCCCGGCATGGTGATGCCGCGCATCCGCCGGCCGGCGACCGGCGGCAGCGCGCCGGCCTGCCAGTCCGGCAGGAAATGCGGGATGACCCGGTCGCCTTCCGCCAGTCCGGTCACGCCGGGGCCGATCTCCGCCACCTCTCCCGCACCGTCGGCGACGGGGATGAGCGGCATGGACGGCACGGGGAAGGCGCCGGTCGCCACCGCCAGATCGACATAGTTCAGGCTGGCGGCGCGCAGGCGGACCAGAACTTCGCCAGCGCCGGGGGTGGGGCGCGGCAATTCGGCGATGCGGAGGGCGTCGAGACGGGGGGCTTCAAGCTGATAGGCGCGCATCGGGGTGGTTCCTTGCTTGTTGTGGTGTGTGACGCAAAGCTAGCCCGTTGCGCTTGAGCCTTTAATCCGGTGTGTCTGCATGATATTACTGCATATCATGCACGAATTGAGCGATCAGGGGCTGGAGGAGGTCGCCGCCTTTCTGGCGGTTCTCGACACCGGGGGCTTCGCGCCGGCGGCGCGGGTGCTGAACCGCGACGCGTCGGTGCTGTCGCGCCGGGTGTCGGCACTGGAACGGCGGCTGGGCGTCCGGCTGCTGGAACGGACGACCCGGCGGGTGACGCCGACGGAGGCCGGCCGCCGCTTCGCCGACCGGGCGCGCATGGCCTTGACCCTGCTGGCCGATGCGGAGCGTGAAGCGGCCGATGCCGGGGCGGTGCCGCAGGGCACGCTGCGGCTGTCGCTGCCGGAGGCGTTCGGGCGGCTGTGGGTGGCGCCGCTTCTGCCCGACTTCCTCACCGCCTTCCCCCGCGTGCGGATCGAGGCTTTCTACAGCGACCGTTTCGTCGATCTGGTGGCGGAGGGGTTCGACCTTGCCATCCGCATCGGCCGGCTGCCCGACAGTTCGCTGGTGGCCCGCCGGCTGGGGGCGGAACGGCGGCTGGTCTGCGCCGCGCCATCCTACCTCGCCGCAAGGGGAATCCCGCAGGAGCCGGCCGAACTCGCCGGCCATGACGCGCTGCTGTTCGCGCTGTTCGACTCGCCGTCGGATTGGCATTTCAGCAGGGGGCGCGAGCGGGTGCGTGTGCGGCTGTCCGGGCCGCTGCTGACCGACAATGTCGACAGCCTCGTCCATGCCGCAGTGGCCGGAAAGGGGCTGCTGGTGTGTTCGGAATGGCTGATCGGGCGGGAACTGGCCGACGGGCGTCTGGTCCGCGTGCTGCCGGATTGGGAGGTCGGCAGCGATGCCGGCAGGGGCGGCGGCAGGGGCGGGTTCGGGGAGACCGCCATCCATCTGGTCCGCCCATCCGGCCGCTTCACCGCCGGCAAGACCCGAGCCTTCGCCGACTGGATCGCGGAGAGGCTGTCGCCCCCGCCCTGGAACCCTCCGCCCTGACGGGCGTCTCGGTCAGCCTCCGCCGATCTCCACCGGCATGCGGACGAGGTCGCGGTTCCAAGTGATCTTGCATTTGTCCAGGTTCAGCCGCGTCATGTAGACGTAGGCGGTCTTGCCGACATCGCCGAAGTTGCGGCTCTGGCTGGCGGGGTCGAGCAGGGCGGGGTAGTCGAAGGCCGCCTTGTCGCCGCAGCCGTAGCGGAACAGCAGCGGGGCCGCCCACAGAAGCTCCGGCTTCGACCAGTTCACCAGATCTGGAGAGGTCGTGGTCCAGATGCCGGTGCGCCCGTCGCGGGTCATCGCCAGCGTGGCGATGAACTGGCCGCTGGCGCGGTGGCGGACGATGCCGCGCACGGTGCCTTGCAGGACATCGGGGGCGACCGGGGCGCAGAGATGGGTTTCCGGGGCGTCTTTGGTTTGATCGTCGCGGACGAAGCGGACGGAGAAGGATTTGCCGTCCCAACCGCGCCAGGAATGCGGATCGGCGAGGTTGTCGGTCCGCATCAGGCAGGCGCCGCGTTTCTGCGCCCCGAACCGCTCGGCCCACAGGAAGGCGTACCAGTGGTCACCGTTGCGGACGATGTTGCTGGGCGCGAAATAGCCGGTGCGCTGGCCGACGTCGCCGCCGTAGGGATAGGGCAGCGTCGCGACCGTGTGGTTGGGCGGTGCCGCGCTCAGCCGGAAGCTCGTCCCGCCGTCGGTGGAAATGGCTGCGGTGATGCTGTTGCGCCAGCAGCGCATATATTGGCCGGACGGGCAGAGCGCACGGCGTTTCTGGGCGTGAAACTCGTTGCTGACCAGGGCGAAGACGGTGGTGCCGTCCGGGGTGTAGAAGGACGAAATCCAGCTGCGGTCATCATGCAGGCGCGGGTCGTCTTGGCCGTGGCCCTGGAAGATCACTGCGCAGTTCGGCCGCACGGCATCCAGCGACGGGCCGGTCAGCGCCCGAGCGGTGGAATGCGAGGCGATCAGGTGCACCGTGCCGCCCGCGTCCCGGAAGGCGCGCGCCGGGGTGTCCGGCGCGTCGCTTTCGGCGCAGGCGTCGCGCTGCCAGGAGGTCACCGTTTCCGGCTCCCCCGTCCTTTTGACCGTCAACGCGTGGGCGGGGGCGACGACCATGCCCAGCGACAGCACGAACGCCGCGGTGCGGCTGAGCATGGCGGCCTCCACTCGTCCCGTCACTTGCCGGTGGCGATGGACTTCAGGAAGGGCGCCGGCTGCAGCCGGTTGGCGATCAGGAAGTCCAGATAGCGGGCGGCCGATTCCGTACGGTGGCGGTCGTAGGCGTCGGGATCGAAGTTGATCAGCGACTTCAGCCGGTTGCGGGTCAGCGGCGCCGTCAGGTCGGCGGCGTCGGCATAGGGGACGCCGGTGTTCTCGCACAGCTCGCGCGTGCGGGAGTCGATGGTGACCGTCAGGCCCATCCGCTCCGCCTGGATCGCCAGCGCGACGCCGTGATAGCGGCAGCCGATGGTCAGGTCCTGCTGGCGCAGGGTGTCCATCCAGGCCGGCACGTCATAGTAGGAGCGCATGTAGTTCCGGCACCAGACCTTGAACTCCTCGAAGGAGTAGTGCGGCACGGTGTGGCGGTGGATTTCCTTCAGCGCATGCGGGTCGATGCTGTCGAACAGCCCGCGCGAGGCGCGGATCATCTCGCCCATCGACTGCACGATGTACTGGCCGGGCGCGATGGGATCCATCATCAGCGAGATCAGCTGATGCTCGATCTCCCGGGTCTTTACCCAGGCCTGATGGCCGCCGGCAACCGTAATCGAGCGCGGCAGGTCGAGCGCCGACCAGTTGGCGTGGATCTTCCGGCCCAGCCCCGGCGCCTGGTTGAGGAAATGCGACGGGCAGCCGCCGGGCAGTGAACCGGTGATGCCCAGCTTGTCCAGCTGCGCCGTGGTGTAGGCGCCACGGGTGTAGATGTTGGACGAGGTGGCGGAAGACGGGTTCGATGCCGCGATCACCTGCGCCCAGCGCAGCGTGCCGGGGCTGAGTTCGATGTCGTGCTCGTAGCTGTTCGCCTGGGCGCCGAGGCCGATGGCGACGATCGGCAGTCCGGACTTTTCCAGATTCTCCGCCATCTGGCCGTAATCGGTGTGGCGGCCCAGTTGGTTGGCGCAGGGGATGACGATGATGTCGGCGTTGTTCCGCAGCGTCTCGGCCGAAGAACCCCAGCTGAAATGCTTCACCGGGTTGGCGATGTGGCTGCAGATCGAATGCACGAAGGCGAGGTTGCCGTTGTTGTGTCCGATGCCGTTGTACAGGTCGTCGAAGGCGGCATTCGAATAGAGGCCGAGATTCGGCGTCTTCCACAGCACCGCGACGCGCAGAGGCTGGGACGATGCACGGCCGCCAGTGTGGCCAGCACTCTGACTGGCAGTCTGGCCGGAAGAGTGCGGCCGGTCGACAGGAGTGTCGATGACGATGTCTTCAAGCATGTCGGCTCTAGCCTCGGGTCGGTGGATGCTGGAAACTGGCCGACGGTAAGCGCAGAAGAGGTAGGACTGCAAGTGACATCCAAAAAATACCACGGCTGATTCATCGGAGGACAGTGCTTAGACTTTCTAAGCAGTTTTGGTGCCCTGAATGTTTTCTATGCTATTGGTGTAAACTGATCGATGATCTTGCGAAGTTGCATAGAAATTCGAAAGATGTTCGATGGCGGGATGAGGGGGGTTGAAAGCGGGGGGAGGCCGTCCCATCTGAGGCGGCGTTCCCGGAAATCAAGGCGGGAACCAAGCGTCAGCCAGGGTGCCAGGAAAATTCGCCTGGGCGTCCCTTTAATGCGTTGTCAAAATTCCTATATAGTGTTCGTTGCGCCGTTGATGGCGCCGACCCTGACAGAACGGCTTTCGCCCCTATGACTGTTTGCAATTCCCCGGTTCGGCCGCGCTGACCGCCTGGCCCTGCCGTTCCTCTCCGGCCCTGTGGCTTGCTGGCTGCGGCGCCACCTTCCCCGGCGCGGCGCTGCCCGCGGGGCTGGAGAGGACCCTTCTTTGTCCGTTCCTGCACCGAGGCCCGGTGCACGCCGTCCGACAGCGTCGAATGCCGGCAACGCAACAATCCAAAAATCCGACCTTCAACAGGACCGACCCGAACAACGCCGGGGTTTTTGCCCGCGGCGCCGCTCCCGTCGGCTGGGAGAAAAAGAGACACCATGCAGCGCAACGCTGAAACCCGCACCACTCAATCCGATACCGCCCCAACCCACGCCGCAGAAGCCCGCACCTCCGAACCCCGCACTGCGGAACCGATGCAGCTCTATCTGCAGGACGCCCGCAAGTATCAGTATCTGACGCCGGAACAGGAGCTCGATCTGGCCGTCCGCTGGCATGACCATCAGGATCCGGCCGCGCTCGACAAGCTGATCGGCAGCCATCTGCGTCTCGTCGTCAAGATGGCCCGTGGCTATCTCGGCTATGGCCTGCCGCTGACCGATCTGGTGGCGGAGGGCAATGTCGGCGTGATGCAGGCGGCTCAGAAGTTCGATCCCGCCAAGGGGTTCCGCTTCGCCACCTACGCATCCTGGTGGGTGCGTGCGGCGATCCAGGAATATGTCCTGCACAACTGGTCTCTGGTGAAGATCGGCACCACCGCCGGGCAGAAGAAGCTGTTCTTCAGCCTGCGCCGCCTGAAGGCGCGGATGCAGGAACTGGAGAGCGGCGATCTGTCGCCGGAAGCGGTGGAGAGCATCGCGACCGAACTGAACGTGTCGAAGACCGAGGTGGTGGAGATGAACCGCCGCCTGGGCAACGACCGCTCGCTGAATGTCGGCCTGTCGGAAGAGGGCGATGCCGAGTGGCAGGACCTGCTGGCCGACGACCGGCCGGATCAGGAAACGACGCTTGCCGACTCCGAGGAACGCCGCCGGCGCCAGCAGTTCCTGAAGCTGGGGCTTGGGGTGCTGGACGACCGCGAGCGCCAGATTCTGGTCGCCCGTCGCCTGCGTGACGAGCCGCTGACGCTTGAGGAACTGAGCCAGACCTTCCACGTCTCGCGCGAGCGCGTGCGTCAGCTGGAGGTGCGTGCCTTCGAAAAGCTCCAGAAGGCGGTGATCGCCACCGCGAAGACGGAGCAGGTGGCAATCGAGAAGAGGCGCTTGCTGACCAGTGCCTGAGCGGGCGGGTTGCAGCGAGATTTCGAATGGGCGCGGCTTTCAAACAGCCGCGCCCTTTTTGTCATGGCCGGCCGACCGCCGCATCTCCTGCACCTATAGGTAGGGGGCTTGCGGCACCGGAACCTCCCTTCGGGAGTGCCGGTTGATTGGGACACCGCCATCATTCAAAAGGGTAGTCCCATGGCTCGCGCCGCCAACACGCAACTCGCCGTCGTCACCGGAGCTTCCAGCGGCATCGGCTTTGAACTCGCCAAGCAATGCGCTGGCAACGGCTTCGACCTCGTCATCGCCGCCGATGATCCGGCGATCGAGCAGACGGCCGGCGAATTGCGCAAAATGGGAGCGGCGGTCGAGACGGTCCAGGCCGATCTGGCGACGGTGGATGGCGTGGACCGGCTCTATGCCGCGCTGAAGGGGCGGACGGTCGACGCGCTGCTTGCCAATGCCGGGCATGGGCTGGGCCGCGGCTTCCTGGATCAGGATTTCTCCGATGCCCGCCATGTCATCGACACCAACATCACGGGCACGCTCTACCTGATCCAGAAGGTCGGGCGCGACATGCGACGCCGTGGACAGGGGCGCATCCTGATCACCGGCTCTATCGCCGGCTTCATGCCCGGCAGCTTCCAGGCGGTCTATAACGGGACGAAGGCCTTCATCGACTCCTTCTCCTTCGCACTGCGCGACGAGTTGAAGGACAGCGGCGTCACTGTCACCTGCCTGATGCCCGGCCCGACAGACACCCATTTCTTCGAGCGCGCAGACATGACGGACACCCAGGTCGGCCAGGGGAAGAAGGACGATCCGGCGATGGTCGCCAAGGTCGGCTTCGACGCCATGATGAACGGCGAGGGAGACGTGGTCGCCGGCTGGAAGAACAAGCTTCAGACGGCGATGGCGACCGTCACCCCCTCCGGCGTTCTGGCCAGCCAGCACCGCAAGATGGCGGAGCCGGGGTCGGGCAAGCACTGAGGCGCCGGCCCGGCTCCGGAAATCGTCAGGTGTCCAGGCAACCACCCTTCGGCGCGACGGTGATGCGGATCAGTTCCGACCCGCCGCCGCCGAAGACGTTGCCGCCGGTGTAGGTCAGGCAGCCTTCGTTGCGGTAGATGACCTGCAGACGCTGGGCGTCGTTGCCGAAATAAAAGGGGATCCAGCGCTTGCCGGTCTCGTGCCGGATCATGTTGTCGGGCGCGCCGATCAGGGTGGAGACCTCCTCCATCGTCATGCCGATCTGCAGCTTGGCGAAGCGGCTGCCGGGGGCGGGGGTGCCGATCACCTCGCCCTCGTACCGGCCGTCGCGCGACTTCACCATCCGCGCGCCCGGCGTCGACGGCGCGGCGGACGCGGTCGCCGTCGTCCCGTTGCCGCTGGCCGTGCCCTGCTGCTGTCCGGCGCAGCCGATCAGCAGCGCCACGACGGACAATGCCGCCCAAGTCGTCTTCCCCACCATGTCTTTTCCTATTGGTTCTGTTCCGGCCGCGGCCATGTAGAGGCGACTATGAGGGCGATAACCAGTTGCCAGCATTGGCAAAGGCGGATGAGGAACACCTGACAGGGGTAGTAACAACAGGCAGCCTGCCGGCTGCTCCGCCGTTACGCCGCGGCCTCGACCTGTTGTTTGCCGCTGTAGTTCTTGAACAGATCGTAATCGGTGTCGCACCGCACCTGCGCCAGCCCGGCCGCCGCCATCGCAGCGGTGATGACCTCCGGCTCCACGCAACGGTCGATGGTTTCCCAGTAATAGCGCATCAGCGTCCGCCCGCTCTCTCCGCCACCGCTGAGGCGTGAGACCGCCGGCACCACCATGCCGAGATAGGCGTTCATCAGGTGCCGGGTGACCCGGCGGCGCGGCCGGCCGATCTCCATCACCAGCACCGTGCCGCCGGGGCGCAGCACGCGGCGGAACTCGCGGAAGGTGGCGGTCAGGTCGCCGACATGGCGCAACGCGTAGCCGATGGTCACGAGATCGACGCTGGCGTCGGCCAGCGGCAGCGCGTCGGCCACCCCCTGGATCAGCGGGATGGGCAGGCTGCGCCGCGCCTCCGCCAGCATCGCTTCACTGAGGTCCAGACCGATGACGTCGTCGGCATTGCCGCAGAGCGCCACCGCCTCCCGCGCGACCAGACCGGTGCCGATGGCCACATCCAGCACCCGCATGCCCGGCCGCAAGCCCGCCCGGCGCAGGCATTGCGCCCGGTACCAGGAGCCGGAGCCGAGCGCGAAGATGGCGTTGATCCGGTCGTAATGATGGGCGGTGCGGTTGAACAGCCCACGGACGAAATGCTGCCGCTGTGCCTTGTCTCCATAATAGGCGTCCAGCACCGGATGCGGTTCGACGGCGGCGCCGACGCGGGGGGAGGATTCGGTCGGCACGGCGGTGTCTCCTTCGTGGTTGGAGCCGGGATCAGTCGAGAATGTCGCTCACCGCGCTGACCCGACTGTCGGACCGGTAGAGCGAGAAGGTGAAGCCGGCCCCGACCGACAGGTTGACGGTGCGCTTGTAGAGCGGGCTGTCGTCGTTGGTGGCACCGGAAAACAGCTCTCCCCGCACGGCGCCGAAGGCGGAAATCCGCTCCGTCACCGGCATGACGAGGGAGCTGTGCAGGCGAAGACCCAGGTAACCGGCGCGGGCGTCGTAGGCCGGGCGGCCCGGCCGCGCATATTGCGGGTCGACCTGATAGAAATAATCCATCAAATGGCTGGAGGCGAAGATCGGCCCCAGGCTGAGGCGGAACTGGTCGTCGCCCGAAATCAAGCCGGCCTTGCTGTAGGCGACATCGGGGGCGAAGACGAGGCCGCGGTATTTGATGCGGCTGAAATCGGTGGAGAAGACGCTGCGCACCGGCAGGGTCAGGTCGATTCGCTCGCGCCGGTCGCTGTCGCGGTGCAGGTTGATCTTCAGTGCCGGGCCGACCTCGCCCAGCAGATCGATGTCGGGCATGCCCTGGCGCGCCCGGTTGTCGTCGGCCGAAGAACCCAGCGCGCCTTCCAGGCTGACCTCGAAGGTCACGCGGTCGGAGCGGTAGATGCGTCCCTGGATGCCGTTGCGGTCGGCGCGGAACACCTCGCCGCGATAGATGACATAGGGCAGGGCGGCGGCCTGGAGATGGTTCTGGTCGGCTGCGGGATAGTCGGGGATGTAGCCGACACCGCCGCCGATGCCAATCTCGAACAGAGGCTTGCCCGGTTCCTGCGCATAGCCCCGACCCGGCAAGCCGAGCACCGCCGACAAGGCGCAGGCGGCAACGGCAAGCGTCGTTGGCAACACACGCACCATGCATCCCCGGTTGAGTTTTTCGGTTTCAAGCCGTCGGCATCTTGTGGGCGTGGAACCCGGCAGGCAAGTGGCTTTGCATGTCACCAAATGGGTAATCACTTAAGACAATTGCGCAATCTCAAGTGCATTGGTGGAAATCTGTCAGCACTGTGCGGAGCGAATGAAATCGTACTGAAACATTGCTGCGGAAAGTTACTGGAACAGTGAACGCTGATATCGGTGGCGGGTGGATATATCCTTTTGGCTAGGCCCCAGATAAAGGGCAGTGTCAAGGTTTTGTCCCTGGATTGCGCGTGACGGGGTGCGATAAAATCTTGGCAGCAGTTGCCGGCCGCAGCGCCAGAAACGGGTATCCACGTCGAACACCCCAAAGCGGGACAAGCGGGACAAGCGGGACAAGCGGGAGAGCGGCAAAGCCCATGGTGTCGAACGGTTCCAACTACGACTGCGATGTCCTGGTGGTGGGTGGCGGACCGGCCGGGTCGACCGCGGCGGCGCTGCTGGCCGGAAAAGGCCATCGGGTGATGCTGCTGGAAAAGGACCATCACCCCCGCTTCCACATCGGCGAATCCCTGCTTCCCTGCAACCTGCCCCTGCTGAGGGAGTTGGGCGTGCTGGAGGAGGTGGAGCGGATCGGCATGCTGAAATGCGGTGCGGAGTTCGTGTCGCCCTATCACGGCAAGTCGGTGACCTTCGACTTCGCCAACGCCTGGGACAAGACCAAGCCCTATGCCTATCAGGTCCGCCGGTCGGAATTCGACCACATCCTGATCCGCAACGCCGCCGCCAAGGGCGCCACCGTCATCGAGGGCTGCAAGGTGACGGACGTCGACATCCAGGGGGCTGAGGGCACCACCGTCACCGCCCGCCAGGAGGACGGCACTGTCCGCACACTGCGCACGCGCTTCCTGGTCGATGCATCGGGACGCGACACCCTGCTGGCGTCCCGTTTCGGCATCAAGCGGCGCAACGTCAAGCACAACAGCGCGGCAATGTTCGGCCATTTCACCGGCGCCAAACGGCTGCCGGGCAAGGCGGAAGGCAACATCACCGTCTTCTGGTTCGACCATGGCTGGTTCTGGTTCATCCCGCTGGCGGACGGCACCACCAGCGTCGGCGCGGTCTGCTGGCCCTATTATTTCAAGACGCGGCGGACCGACCAGACCCGCTTCTTCCTCGATACCGTGGCGCTCTGCCCGGCGCTGGCGGAGCGGCTGGAGGGGGCGGAACTGACCGGCCCAGTGACGGGAACCGGCAACTTCTCCTACCAAGCGGACCGCATGTCGGGGCCGGGTTACGTCATGCTGGGCGACGCCTTCGCCTTCATCGACCCGGTGTTCTCCACCGGCGTCTATCTGGCGATGACCAGCGCCTTCGAAGGGGCCGAGGCGGTCGATGCCTGCCTGCGCGAGCCGGCGCGCCAGGAGCAGGTGCTGAAGCATTTCGAGCGGACGGTCCGCCAGGGCATCGGCACCTTCTCCTGGTACATCTATCGGGTGACGACGCCGGCGCTGCGCAACCTGTTCATGGGACCACGCAACGTCTTCCGGGTGGAGGAGGCGCTGCTGTCGCTTCTGGCCGGCGACGTCTTCCGCCCGTCACCGATCAAGACGCGGCTGAAGATATTCAAGGCGATCTACTACATGAACGCCCTGCTGGACTTCAAAAGGAACTACATGGCATGGCGGAAACGGCGGCAGAACGTGCGCACGCCTCTGGGCGACGCGGCCTAAGCTTTCTCGGCGCGGTCCGGTGGGCTTGGGAATATCCCTTGTTCTATGTCCTGCTGTTCCTATTCGGCCTGATGTCGCTGGCCTGGAGCCTGACGGCGGCGCTGATCGGTCCGCTTCTGCCGCGCCGGGTTGCCGGGCCGCTCGGGCGGCAGGCGATCAGGACGGGATTTCGCCTCTATCTCGGCACGCTGCGGGCCTGCGGAGTGCTGAAGACCGACCTGTCGGCGTTGGATTCGCTGAAGGGTGACGGCGGCTTGCTGATCTGCCCGAACCATCCGTCGATCCTGGATGCCGTGCTGCTGATCTCGCGCTTGCCGGACGTCGTCTGCATCGCCAAGGCCCCGGTTTACGACAACCTCCTCTACGGCGGCGGGGCGCGGATGGCCGGCTATATCCGCAATGACGCGCCCAACTCGCTGGTCAAGATGGCGGCACAGCGGGTGCGCGCCGGCCATCAATTGCTGATCTTCCCCGAAGGCACCCGGACGGAGCGGGCGCCGGTCAACCCGCTGAAGGGCGGCTTCGCGCTGATCGCCAAGACGGCGGGCGCGCCGGTGCAGACCGTCTTCATCGACGCCAACAGCAATTTCCTCGGCAAGGGCTGGCCGCTGTTCCGCAAGCCGGAGTTTCCGCTGGTCTACACCGTCCGCCTCGGTCGCCGCTTCGATCCGCCGACCGACGTGCGCGGGCTGGTCGAGGATCTTGAACGCCATTATAGGGCAGAGCTTTGAACACCGACGCCTCATCCAGCCATCTGGTCCTGATCCCCAGCTACAACACCGGGTCGAAGCTGTTCGAGACGGTGCGGGATGCCCGTGCCCATTGGGCGCCGGTCTGGGTCGTCATCGACGGCAGCACCGACGGAACGGCGGCGACGTTGCGGGCGATGACGGCGGACGATCCGCATCTGCGCGTGCTGGAACTGCCGGCCAACCGAGGCAAAGGCGCCGCGGTCCTGCATGGGCTGGAAGAGGCGGAGCGCTGCGGCTTCACCCACGCGCTGACCATGGACGCCGATGGCCAGCATCCGGCCAACCGCATCCCGCAGTTCCAGGGGGTGTCGATGGCCAACCCCGACGCGCTGGTGCTGGGAAAGCCGGTGTTCGATGCCGGCGCGCCGCGGCTGCGGGTGGGTGGGCGCAAGATCTCCAACTGGTGGGCCAATCTGGAGACGCTGTGGGGCGGGATCGGCGATTCGCTGTTTGGCTTCCGCGTCTATCCGATCAAACCGCTGCGCGCGGTGATGCGGCGCAATCCGTGGATGCGGCGCTTCGACTTCGATCCGGAGGCCGCGGTGCGGCTATGCTGGGCCGGCCTGCCGACCGTCAACGTGCCGGCCCCCGTCCGCTATTTCAAGGCGGAGGAGGGCGGGGTTTCCCATTTCAACTATGTCCGCGACAATGCCCTGCTGACCTGGATGCACACCCGGCTGATGCTGGGCTTCATCGGTCGGCTGCCGATGCTGGCGGTCCGGAGGGTGCGCTCCCGTCCGCTCAGATCATCCCTCCGTTGATCGAGACGATCTGGCCGGAGATGTAGGCGGCGCGGTCGGAGGCCAGGAAGGCGACGAGGTCCGCCACCTCCTCCGGCCGGCCGGCGCGCTTCATCGGCACCATCCGCTTGACCGTCTCGGCGTCGAAGGCGGCGTCGGCCATCGGCGAAGCGATGATGCCCGGCGCCACTGCGTTGACGGTGATGCCGCGCGGAGCGAGTTCCAGCGCCAGCGATTTGGTGGCGCCATGCAGCCCGGCCTTGGCAGCGGCATAGTTGGTCTGGCCGCGGTTGCCGGCGACGGCCGCAACCGACGATACGTTGACGATCCGGCCCCAGCGCGTGCCGATCATCGGCATCAGCAGCGGCTGCGTCACGTTGAAGAAGCCGTTCAGCGACACGTCGATGACGCGGCCCCACTGCTCCCGCCGCATCGCCGGCATCACCGCGTCGTCGTGGATTCCGGCATTGTTGACCAGGATTTGGATCGGGCCGGTTTCCAGCACGCGCTCAAGGGCGGTGGCGGTGGCCTCGGCATCGGTGACGTCGAAGGCAACCGCTTCCGCCGATCCGCCGGATGCCATGATCTCCGCCGCCAGCGCTTCGGCGCGGGCGGGGGAGCCGTTGGCGTGGACCAGCACATGGTGGCCGTCGGCGGAGAGCGCCTTGCAGATCGCGGCCCCCAGGGCGCCGCTGCCGCCAGTGACGAGTGCGCGTTTCATGAAACCCCCATTTCCGCACCGCCCGCGTCGATCACCACCGCCGCCCGGCCGCTCAGCAACTCGCGGTCGCCGGCCGAGAGGGTGAAGGCGTAGATTACGCGGCTGCCCTCGCCGGTCAGGTTCTCGGCGTCGATGACCAAGTCCTCCGCGATGTCGTCGAGCCGGGCGACGCGGCAAGCGAGGTCGCGCAGGCTGGCGAGGTAGCCGGCGGCGGGGCGCTCGCCGCCGGCCGTTAGCCCGCCATGCACCGCCATCGCCTGCGACGCATATTCGACGCCGCACAGCGCGCCGAGCCGTCCGGCATGGCGCAGCGGGTTGGCCGTGTCGCGGTGGCTACGGGCGATGCAGCGGATGCGGCTGCGGTCCCAGGACAGCACGCTGTCCAGCAGGCACATGGTGCCGGCATGGGGGATCAGCGCCGCCAGCTGTTCGCGCGTCATCAGCATGGCGCGCTGACCCGCACCACCACCCGGCCGTCCGGCGGCAGGTCGAGCACCACCGTTTCCGCAGCGCCGCCGGCGCCGACCCGTGCCAGCGCCGCCAGCAGCGGCAGGGCGCGGGCGGTCGGGTTGCCGGTGCGCAGGGTCTCCAGCCCGAGGTCGATCATGCGGCTGACCGGCTCCTCTCCGCGTGACAGGCCGATATCCAGTCGGGCGAGGCAGCGGTCGGTCAACTGCGGGGTCAGCACCAGGGCGGTGCCGAAGATGCCGGTAATAGGACGGACTCTGTTCAGCGGCTCCGGATAGGGCAGGTCGTAGGCGATCAGCCCGACGGTCCAGCCGTCGGCCGCAACTTCCGCCGCCGCCTCCAACAGGCCGACCTGGAAGCTTTCGTCATGGGCCGACAGGCTGGTGGAGGGCTCGCGGCAGCGGGTGGCGATGCTCCAATAGCCGGCAGGCGCGTTGTGGACGGAGTTGTGGAAGCGGGTCGGCGAGATGTCGCGCTCCTCCGTCGCCAGGGTTTCCAGGATCTGGTGCAGCGTATCGGGGTCGCCGCTGGAGGAGGTGAAGACGGTTGCGACGGTTGCCGGGTCGCGGCTGGCCTGCTCCAGCGCCTCCGCCCCCACCGCCATGGCGAGCTTGACGGTGGGCACGCTGCGGCGCCGTTCGGCCGGGGGCAGGAGCGGACTGGCGGTCAGCACGGCCGGCGCCGCGACATAGGGGCTGTTGCCCGCCAGGATGGCACGCGAGTCCGCCCAGCCCGGAAGACCGGGGCCGAGCAGGCCGATGCCCTCGACATAGGCCCACATCAGACGGCCCACCCGAAGATCAGGCTGCTGTTGCTGCCGCCGAAGCCGAAGGAGTTGGTCATCACCCGGTCCAGGCGTCCAGTCTCGTTGGCCTGCAGGTAGCGGCTGCGCAGGGCGGGATCGAGATTGCGGGTCTGCGGGCTTCCGGGAATCAGGCTGGTGCGCAGCGCCAGCACGCTGATGATCGCTTCTATGATGCCGGCGGCTCCCAGCGTGTGGCCGGTGTAGCCCTTGGTGGAACTGACCGGGGTGCGGGTGCCGAGCAGGCCGGTGATGGCCTGATCCTCCGCCGCGTCGCCGTAGGTGGTGGCGGTGCCGTGCAGGTTGACATAGTCGATGTCCTCCGGCCGCAGGCCGGCGCTGGCCAGTGCCCGCTCCATCGCCAGCCGGGCGCCCAGCCCTTCCGGATGCGGGGTCGACATGTGGTGCGCGTCGTTGCTCTCGCCGGTGCCCAACAGATTGATGCTGCCGGGGGCCGGCTTGGGAGCCACGCGTTCCAGCAGGGCGAAGCCGGCGCCCTCGCCGAGCGAGACGCCGCTGCGCTCCGCATCGAAGGGCCGGCAGGGGGTGGGAGAGACCAGTTCCAGCGAATGGAAGCCGTAGAGCGTCGTCAGGCACAGGCTGTCGGCCCCGCCGACCACCGCGGCGTCGCACACGCCGGTGGCGATCATGCGGGCGGCGTTGGCGAAGACCTTCGACGTGGTGGCGCAGGCGGAGGAGACGACGAAGGCCGGCCCTTCCAGCCCCAGGCGGCGGCGAACGAAGTCGGCGAGCGACCCCGTGCTGTGGGTGGTGGCGAAGCTGAAGGCGGCGGGAAGGGCTCCCGTCTGCGGATCGCGCGCCTGGAAAGCCAGTTCGGCCGACAGGATGCCGGAGGTGCTGGTGCCGAGGAAAACCCCGATCCGGTCGGCGCCGTACCGCTCGCGGACCGCGGCGACCGCTTCGGCGAAGCCGTCCTGGTGCAGCGCCATCTCGGCCAGTCGATTGTTGCGGCAGTCATAGCCTGCAAGCTCGGCCGGCAGCCGTGTGTCGTCCACCCCCGCCACCTCGCCGATGTGCGTGTCGAGCGTGACCGTTTCGAAGCTGCAAGGTTTCAGGCCGCCCCGGCCGTTGCGCAGAGCATACAGCGTTTCATCCTGGCCAGCGCCAAGACTGCTGACGATGCTCATATGGCTTAGGGAAAGTGGATGCACGATGAAGTTCTTATGATCGTTGGGCAGGGCAGGCGGCGGATTGCGGTTTCATTTTCGGTGAAATGCTAGCATTGGAAAATTCATGCCCGGAAGGACAAATTTGGACTGAGGCGTTGCTTCGGCGGCCTATGAACAAGGTGTTGGCAAAGGGCGTGCCCTGGCTCATCGGCAGAGCCTCCGTGGTGAAGCCAAAGTCGCTCAGCAGAGCGGACCACTCCGCCGCCGGGCGGTAGGTCAGAGGCTGGCGCCAGCGGCCACGGGCGGCACAGGCGATCTGCTCCGCCCAGCGGGTGATCTGGAAGGGCAGGCCGCCATCGGCGTCACCTTCCCGCAACAGCAGCAGTCCGCCAGGAGGCAGCGCGTCGGCGCAGCGGGCGAGCATTGCCTCCTGTTCGTTCCGGCTGAGGTAGAGCAGAACGTCGAGAATGACGATGGCGTCGCAGGCCGGCAGGTCGGCGTTGCGGATGTCGCCCTGGACGACGGCGTCGGCTCCCAGCGCCGATTGGGCGATCCGCACCCGTTTGGGCGACAGTTCGACGCCCTGCGTGGCGAGGGCGGCGGGAGGAGCGGGCCAATCGGCCGGCCAGTCGCCGCCTGCGTGCCGCTCCGCCGCCGCGCGCAGCAATGCCGTCAGAACCCCCTGACCGCAGCCGAGGTCGAGCAGCCGGCCACGGGCCGGCAGCAGCGGCTGACTCAGCAGGTGACGGAAGACGGGGTCGCCGGCCAGCTTGCCCTTGGCGAAATGCCAGGCGTAGCGGCCGCAACGGCGATAGGGGCGAGCGGCTGCGGCCACCAGATCGCGGAAGACGGCGTCAGTCATCGGCCACCACCTCCAGCGAAACGGCGATCAGCCCACGGGCGGCCAATGTGTCGAGCAGGTGCGGCAGCACCGTCAGCACCACCGGCCTGTTATCGTTGTCGCGGGCGGCGGAGCCGTCATGCAGCATCAGCAGGTCGCCGGGGGCCAGATTGCGGACAAGACGCCGCTCCACCCCGGCGGGGTCGCGCCGCACAGCGTCGTAGCCGCGCCGGGTCCAGGTCGCCAGACGCAGGCCGAAGCCGGCGAGCACAGGGTCGAGCAGGGGATTGCGCAGACCGGCCGGCGGCTTGAAGAAGCGCGGTGGCCGGCCGGCGAGGTCGGTCAGGATGCGTTGCGCCTCCCCCACCTCGCGGCGGATGGCGCGGATGCCCATGGCGGCGAAGCGGTGGGAATGGTGCCAGCTGTGGTTCTCCACCGTATGGCCGCGGCGGACGATGGCGTCGATCAGGGCGGGATGGCGAGCGGCGCGGTCGGCGATACAGAAGAAGCTCGCCTTGGCGTTCGCGCGGTCGAGCTGATCGAGGACCACTGGCGTCACCTCCGGATCGGGGCCGTCGTCGAAGCAGAGGCCGACTTGGCCCCGCCGCGCATTCTCCGCCGGCAGGCGTCGCAGGTTGGGACCGAGCAGGCTGCTGCGCGGCCAGAGCCCGACGGCTCCCAGCAGAGCATGGTTGCCGGCGACCGCGCCCAGCGCCCAAGGCCATGCCGTGGGCAAAGCCGCCGCACCGGCCAGGGCGGCGACGTGCAGGGCGGCCGATGCGTGGAGCAGCGGCGATGGGGTCCAACGGCGGTCAGCCATGGCTGGGCCCCTCCGTTCCGGAGGGCTGCCGCCGGCTCAGCACCGCGGCGAAGGCGAGGCTGAGAAAGGCGCCGATGGCCACCGTCATGCCGATGCCATGCAGCACGGGGATGGCGGAGAACGCGAGCGTGCCGAAGCCGATGACCGTGCAGAGGTTGGCGATGGCGACCGAGGCGACGGTACGTTCCCGCAAGGCGGCGGACGGCTCCGGCCGCTCGAACAGCAGGGAATAGTTGGAGCCAACACCGACCACCAGCAGCAGGCCCACCAGATGGAAGACCGACAGTGCCTGTCCCAGAGCGGTCAGCAGCGCCATGGTGATGACCACCGCCGCGGCCAGCGGCATCACCGCCGCGACCAGCGAGCGGACCGACCGCAGGGCTGCGGCCAGCAACACCGTGATGGCGATGGCGCCGAGAACGGCGAGCGTCAGCGCCTCCTGCCTATAGGTTCGGTACAGGCTGTCGGATTCCTCCTTCAGGTTCAGCAGGATGGCGCCCTTTGCCGCCGGATCGCCGGCCAGCCGGGTGGCGAGCGTCTGCGGATCGGTGACGCCGCGCAGGGGCAGCATCGCGGTCCAGCCGGTTCCGGTGCGGACCAGCAGGGAGTCGAATTTCAGCTTCAGGCTGGTGCCGTCCAGGCTGGCCGGCGTCAGCAGCGGTTGTGTCCGCGCCTTTTCCGCGTCGGTCAGGAAGGGGGTGAAGGCATCGGGGCGAAAGGGCAGACCTTGCAGGGCTTGGGTCAGGGCAGTCCGCAGTTGGTCGGCCGGCGGCAGGGCGGCTTGGCGGGCGCGCTGCGCCGTTTGGCTCGGAAGGACGAGGGCGGGAGAGTCGTAGCCGGCGATCAGACGGTCGCGGGCCAATGCCTCCAACGGGGTGGACAGGCGTTCGGCGTCGGCCAACGCCTCGTCCACCGTGGCTGCGCTGGTGACCAGCAGATGGCCGGCGTCGGGGGCGCCGAGGTCGCGGCGCAACGCTTCGTCAAGCCGCTGGTCGGCTTCCGCGATCGGGCTGAGGCTGGACAGCTCGGCCGACCAGACGGTCGGGCCCTGATAGGCCAGCCATACCAGAGACAGCAGCGTTACGGCGGCCAGGGGCAGGCGCAAGGCCGGGGCCGCACGTGTCAGGGTGGTCAGCAGCGGTGCCAGCCTTGCCGGGCGTTCGGTGGAGTAGCCCTCCGGCAGCAGGACCGGCAGCACCCAGCGGGTGACCGCCAATGCCACCACCAGCCCGGTGATGGAGAACAGGCCAAGCTGCGCCAAGCCGCTGAAGCTGGAAAATAGCATCGTGCCGAAGCCGACGACGGAGGTCGCGACCCCCAGCAGTAGCGTCGGCCAGATGCGCAGCAGGGTGCGCCGCGCCGGGCTGCCCGGCTGGGTCTGGGTGAACAGGTAGATTGCGTAATCGACGCTTTCGCCCAGCAGGGTGACGCCGAACCCCAGCGTGATGCCATGTACCGTGCCGAAACCCAGCCCGACCGCCGCGACGCCGGCCAGCGCGCCGGTCGCCGCCGGAAGCAACGACAGGGCCAATGCGCGGAAGGAGCGGTAGACCAGCAGCAGCACGCCGGCCACCAGCGCCGTGGCGATGATTGAGGAGCGCCTGGCGTCCGCCTCGATCCGGTCGCGTGTCTGGACGGAGAAGACGGCCGGCCCGGTCATCACCAGTCGGGCGGAGCCGGTTGCCGCCCGCGCCTCGTCGAAGGCGCCGCGGATCAGGTCGAGCGTCTTCTGCTGGGCGTCCATGTCGAAGCCGGGGGCGGTGGTCTGCACCAGCAGCAGTGCCCGCGCCCCGTCGGCCGACACCCACACGCCGTCGCGGCTGGCCGGGCCTGTGGCGTCGCCCAGCATCCGATCGGTCAGGCGCAGGATCTCTGCCGTGGGGTCGGCTGGGAGGGCCTGCTTCAGGGCCATGCCGGCGGGCGATTGCAGTAGGCGCAGGTCGTTCTGCAGGGCTTCGTGCAGACCCTCGGCGGTGAAGCGGTCGGGGGTGACGGCGGGGCTGAGCAGATAGCGGTTGGACCAGAGATAGGCGCCGTCGGCACCGCGCCCCGTCCGCTCGCCATTCTCGACCGCCGCCACCAGCGGGTTGCCGCGCAGCCGGGCGGCGAGGGCGCGGCTAAGGCCGGTCAGGCGATCCGGCGCGTCGCCTTCGATGGCGATCAGGATCAGGCGGGAGACGACGCCGTCGCGCAGCTGGTCGACCAGCAATTGCTGGGTGGCGGAGGGGGAACGCGGCAGGAAGGCGGACAGGTCGGCGGTGACCGGGGTGCGCGCCACCAGCAGGCCGCAGGAGGCGATCAGCCCGGCCAGCCACAGCGCAACGGCCCATCCACCCCGTCGCACCGCCGCCGTCATGCCGGGTCGGGCTGTATGGTCATAATGGAGCGGTCGCCGTCGGCCTGGAGGACCTCGATCCGGCGGATGGTGGCGTCGCGGCCGGCGATGAGGATGCGCTGGACGATCTTGCGCGCCTCCTCCGCCCGCGGGGTCAGCTGCATGCGCCAGTCCTGCGGCGTGCCTTCCAAAGCCACCTCGTAGAAGCGCATGAGGGTCGGCACGTCGCCGCGCAGAGTGGCGCGGATGCTCTCCACATAGGTCTGGATCTCCGGCATGGCGGAGATCGACAATGTGCGCGACGCGCCGTCCGCCTGGGTCAGGGTCAGCCGGTCGCCCTCCAGCCGCAGGCCTTCCGGCTGGGGTTGCAGGGTGCGCTTTTCGAGGAAATCAGGGCGGCGGTAGGTCAGCGTGCCGCTGCTTTCCAGCGGAGTCGTCAGCAGGCCGATCTCGCGCGTCTCGGTGAAGCGGGCGTTGGAACTGGGGATCCGGGCGAAGCGGGCGAACAAATCCTCCAGGCCCCAGGATTCGGCCGCCTGCGACGGGACCGCACCGGCCAGCAGGAGGGCTCCCAAGCCCACAAGGATCGGGCGGCGGGCCGGTCTATTTCCAGAAATCATAGAAATTGAACCAGTTGTAGGGGGAGGACAGGGCGTGATGCTCCAGCCGGTCGGCGAAGCGCCCGGCCGCCCAGCGGACAAGGCCCGGCCGGTCCTGCACCGGCACATCGGAGAAGTCGGCGATGCGCTCGAAATGGACGTCGTAGCGCCGGCCGCCTTGATAAATCCCGACCATCAGCACCACCGGCCGCTTCAGCATTGCCGCCAACTGGAAGGGACCCAGTGCGAAGCCTGCCGGCTGGCCGAGGAAGGGCAGGCGGACCTCCTCCTCGCCGTCCAGGGTGCGGTCGGCGAGCATGCCGACGAAGTGCCCCTGATCCAGCCTTTCGCGCACGCGCAGCATCGAATCCGGCCGGCCCAGCCCGATCACCTCCATCGACAGCAGCGGGTTGATCGCATTGAGCACCGAGTTGATCTTGCGGGCGTTCTCCTCATACATCACCAAGCTGACGCGAAGGTCGCGCTGGCGGTGGCCCAGCATGCGGATCGCCTCGAAGCTGCCCATATGGGCGCCGATCAGCAGGCAACCCTCCCCCCGCTGCATCAGGTCGATGACGATGTCCTCGCCATGGACGCGGATGTCGAAATCGTCGGACTGGTCGTTCAGGAAGAAGACGCGGTCGAGCAGGCAGGCGGCGAAGACGTGATAGTGGCGGAACAGGTCGCCGAAGCCGGGGGTGCGGCCCAGCGCCTTGGACAGGAACAGCGCCGAAGCCCGGCGCGGCTTGCGCGAGAACAGGACGAAATAGAGGCAGATCGGATAAAGCAGCAGCCGAGCCGCCCGTCGGCCGAGCCGCAGCGCGACCCAGACGATGAACTTGATGGCGGCGGTCGTGCTGCGCTCCGGCCGGGTCATCCACTCCTTGCGGCGACGGCGGCGCGGCGGCGGGGCGATGGGAGAGGCCGCGGCATCCGCTGTCGGCTTGGCGCGCAGGGGTAGCTTCATGAGGTCACGCTGCCGGTCATTACGGGGCGGCCTGCCACGCTGCCGGTGAAGGCGATGCCGCCGGCTGCGGTGGCTTGCCATTCGACGAGCATGCGGTCGCCCGGGCGGACCGGGTGCAGGAACTTGGCGGAGCGGAGGTGACAGGGGCCGGGAGTGAGTCCCTCCGCCGCGGCGATGGCCGTCAGGGCGGTGTCGAGCAGGACGGCCCCCGGAATGATCGGGTTGCCGGGGAAATGCCCGGCGGCGGTGGGATGGTCGGCGGGGAAGTGGATGTCGGTCTGGTTGGGCACGGCGGCGGCACCTAGTCGCGCTTGCTGTCGTCGAGCATCCGCAGCAGGGCCTCGCGCGGCAGCTTGCCGGTCGGGTTGCGCGGCAGGGCATCGACGAAGCGCAGGGGGCGCGGCAGGAAGATCGGGTCGATCCGCTCGCGCAGGCAGGCCTGCAGGGTCTCGGCGGTCAGGCCGGGGGCAACCACCAGGGCGGCGAGGCGGGTGGTCCCGCTGTCCCCCTCCCGCGGCATGAAGAACACGCCGTCCGTCACGCCCTCGATCGAGTTCAGATGGTGGTTGAGGAAGGCCAGCGAGCTGCGTTTGCCGGCGATGTTGACCTGATCGGCGGAGCGGCCGTGCAGGATGAAGCGGGTGTCGCTCTTCAGCTCGATCACGTCGGCCAGCAGCGTCTCGCCGTCGAGGAAGTCGCCGGAAGCCCAGGTGCCTTGCTCGTCCTGGCGCAGGCGGATGCCGTCGATGCAGAGCCATTCGGCCGTGGCGCTGGTGCGGCGGACGGCGAGCTGGCCGGTCTCCGAACAGCCGTAGATCTCGTGCAGCGGGGCGCCCAGCCGGGCTTCGGCGTCGATGGCGAGCTGCGGAGCCAGCGGGGCGGTGGCGCAGAGGATGAAGTCGAGCGGCGGCAGGGCGGTGCCGTCGGCGAGCAGGGCCTGCAGGTGGACCGGGGTGGTCACCAGGATGCGGCGGCCGGGCAGGTCGGCGAGGCTGGCGGCGATGTCGGCGGGGAAGAGGGGCCGGCCGCCATGCAGGACCAAGCCGTGCTGGAGCGCCAGCAGGATGACCGACTCCAGCCCGTACATGTGCTGGTGCGGCACGGTGCCGACCAGACCGGCGGAGCCGAGATCGGCGATCTCCAGCGCGGTGCCGGCGCCATGGACGCTGCGCACCAGGGTGCCCCAGCTTTTCACCTGCGGCATCGGCCGGCCGGTGGAGCCGGAGGTGAAGGCGATGGCCGCCACCTGATCGGCCGGGAAGGAGAGGTCGGCATCGAAGGGCGAGCCGGTCAGGCTGTCGAGGCCGCTGGGGGGAAGCGCCTCGACGCAGGTCATGCCGGGGTAGGTCGCGCCGGCATCGGTCAGGCAGATCAGGCCGGGATAGCTCTCTTCCAGCTGGCGCAGCGTCGCCGGGGTGTCGTTGGGGGGATGCAGGCAGATCTGCCGGCGCAGCAGGGCCGTACCCAGACCGACGGCGAAGCCCAGGCGGTCGCCGCACAGGTTCAGCAGATAGGCGCCGTCCGGCAGGCGGCGGGCCAGATCGCGCACGGCGGCGAGGTAGGCGCGCACCGTCACCGGCCGGCCGTCATGCCAGGCGAACAGGTCGTCGGGACCGCCGTGGCGCAGCAGCGGCAGGCGGGTGGTGGACAGCATCGTCATAGATTAGGCCGCTCCGAAAAGACGCGGACGACGTCGGCGATGGAGCCGTGGGAGTAGTTCCAGAACTTGCGCAGGCGGTAGGCGTATTCCGTCAGGAACATCGCAGCGACCAGCGGCAGGTCGAGGACGTTGATGAAGAAGGACCACACCGCCGGCGGGGCGAAGGCAAACAGCAGGGCCGACATCGCCAGCTGGCCGGCGAAGAAAAGGCACCAGGCGATGGTGACGCGGCGGGTGTAGACCAGCATCTCGTCGGTCAGGCTGCCGCGGATGCGCCGGGCGATCCAGGTGATCAGCGGCTCCCGCCCGGCCAGCAGGGTGCGGCCGAACAGGGTGAGCAGCCCGACATAGATGGCGGCATGGCTGATCGCCGAGGCGGCCAGCAGCCCGTCGCGGGCGGAGCGCCAGGACAGGCCGAACAGGGCGATGGCGCCGGCCAGCGCGATCCAGCGGAAGCGCGGGGCGGCACGGCTCACCACCAGCCCGGTGACCCCGGCCTGCACCAGAGCCAGCACCAGCGCGGTGTCGGCGTCGAGATCGGCGACGATGGCGCCATGGACCAGCAGGGGATAGAGCGCGAAGAGCGACAGGCCGGCGCCCACCGCGGCCCCTCCCCTGGTCCAGGCGGCGGCGGACGGCATCAGGCGGCTTTGAGCTGCTGGATGTGGCTGTTCAGGGTGCGCAGCGAGGAGAAGATCTTCGTGTTGTTCTCGTCGTCCGCCCGCAGCTTCACCCCGTAGGTCTTCGAGACGGCGAGCGCCACCTCCAGGATGTCGATGGAATCGAGGCCCAGCCCTTCGCCATAGAGAGGGGCGTCCGGGTCGATGTCCTCCGGGTCGGCTTCCAGGGTGAGGGTGTTCACGATCAGCGTCGCCAATTCAAGTTCGGTTGGCGACAGGGTCTGCAAGTCACTCATCATGCCTCACTAAAGCAACGCCTGTCGCTTCTGGGATGTTCTACCCCTTTAGATATAACCATTGGGTATAGAACGCCGTATTGAAGTGGCAGGATTCGCAATTTCAGACGTCACGATAGCTAGGCACCCGAAGCCGCGCCATCATTATTTTGGAGTGATCAATTTGTTTTGTTAAAGATTGAGTTTCTTTCTAGGGGTGGTGGCCAGGGGTGGGTTGCGCCCTGGAAGTGGAACATTTGGAACGCTATGGAACAGTTTTCGGGGTGGTGTTCAGTGTTTCATTCTCCCTCTCCCCCCGGGGAGAGGGTCGGGGTGAGGGGGGTGCATGGAGTGGATTTGGTGGGGAACGGGGAGCGCGTGATGCTTGCAGATCCTCGCCGCGCGGGGGCCCCCCCCCCAACCCCACCCCCCCGGGGGGGGGGGGGGCACCCGGGGGGGGGGGGTGGCGGGGGGGGGGCCCCCCACAAACAAAACCACGGGGGG